>REBY01000072.1 GCA_007692485.1 Pseudomonadaceae bacterium
CGGTGGGTGCCAAAAACTTTGCCGACGCCTTGCGCATGGGCGCTGAAATCTTCCACCACCTGAAAGCCGTACTCAAGGCCCGTGGCCTGAATACCGCCGTCGGTGACGAGGGTGGTTTCGCACCCAACCTGGCGTCTAATGAGGATGCCCTGGCGGCCATCGCCGAAGCTGTAGCCAACGCCGGCTACACCTTGGGCGACGATGTGACTCTGGCGCTTGATTGCGCTTCCAGCGAATTCTACAAAGACGGCAAATACGACCTGGCCGGTGAAGGTCAGGTGTTTGATGCAGCCGGTTTTGCTGACTACCTGGCTGGCCTGAGCCAGCGCTACCCGATCATCTCGATTGAAGATGGTATGGACGAGTCTGACTGGGCCGGCTGGAAAGTGCTGACCGACAAGATCGGTGACAAGGTACAGCTGGTCGGCGACGACCTGTTCGTGACCAACACCAAAATCCTCAAGCGTGGTATCGACGAGAAAATCGGCAACTCCATCCTGATCAAGTTCAACCAGATCGGTTCGCTGACCGAAACCCTGGAAGCCATCCAGATGGCCAAGGCCGCCGGATTTACTGCCGTCATCTCGCATCGCTCGGGCGAAACTGAAGACAGCACCATCGCGGATCTTGCCGTCGGTACCGCTGCTGGCCAGATCAAGACCGGCTCCCTGTGCCGTTCGGATCGCGTGTCCAAGTACAACCAGTTGCTGCGTATCGAAGAGCAATTGGGCAGCAAAGCACCGTACAAAGGACGCGCTGAATTCCGTGGCTGAGGCCAGCGTCCTTCCCCCTCACCCCCAGCCCCTCCCCCGCCAGGGGGGAGGGGAGCATTACGTGCATCTACGCGGTATTGCGTTCTTCCTGACATCTCTCCACCAGCATGGCCTTCGGCCAGCGTCCCTTCGCGGAGCTCCGGGCGTTCAGCCGGGCGAAGCAGTACTTCGCATGTTTTCGACTTTACTTCGTCTGGCACTGGGGTTGTGCAATCAGCACAGCATTCAGCAGCTACTCCGTCCGGCTCCCCTCCCCCCTGGCGGGGGAGGGGCTGGGGCGGTCCGACGGGTCGGAGAGGGGGAGGGTGACTGCACAAAACCCCTCCAAGGCCTTCCCACATGAAATGGCTCTGGATTATCACCGTCACTCTCCTGCTCGGCCTGCAATACCGGCTCTGGGTCGGTGAGGGCAGTCTGGGGCATGTGGCGCAGCTCAAGCAGCAGATCCAGGAGCAAGAGCGCGAAAACCGCCGTCTGGCTGAGCGCAATCGCACTTTGACTGCCGAGGTGGTGGAGCTCAAGCAAGGCTTGGAAACCATCGAGGAGCGGGCCCGGCAGGAACTGGGTCTTATCAAGGAAGGCGAAACCCTGATCCAGTTGAGTGGCGAATGAACTCGCCAGTCCCGTTCTGGGTGGTTATTCCGGCCGCAGGCATTGGCCAGCGGATGCAGGCCGATCGCCCCAAGCAGTATTTGCCGCTCAAGGGCAAAGCGCTGATCGAACATACCCTGGATTGTTTTCTTCAGCACCCGGATTTGCGTGGGCTGACGGTGTGCCTGGCCGAGAATGATGCGTGGTGGCCGCAACTGTCGTGTGCCGGGGATACGCGAATACAGCGTTGTATCGGTGGGCAGGAGCGGGCCGACTCTGTTCTCAATGGGTTATCGGCCCTACTAGAGCAGGGCGCACAAGCGGAGGATTGGGTGCTGGTGCACGATGCCGCACGACCCAATCTGGCCCGCAGTGATCTGGACAAACTGTTGCAAGCGCTGGCGGATGATCCTGTTGGTGGCCTGCTGGCAGTGCCGGTACGCGACACCCTCAAGCAAGTTGATGCCAATGGCCGGGTCACCAACACACCAGATCGCAGCCAGTTCTGGCAAGCCTATACCCCACAGATGTTCCGCCTCGGGGCCTTGCAGCAGGCGCTGAGTGCCGCGTTGGCTGCTGGCTCAAGCATTACCGACGAAGCTTCCGCCATGGAATGGGCCGGCCAGGCACCGCGCCTGGTCGGAGGTCGCGCCGATAATATCAAGGTAACCCGCCCGGAAGACCTGGATTGGTTGGCGCGGTAGCTTGGGTCGACGTTCTTCGTGATTGAGTAGCCGCTTCATTACTTTGCCCGTAATCGGGCCTTGCTCGGTCACGGCATGCCGTGCCCGCCACAAGCACGGACTGTGCTAATGCCCCTGAAACGCCGCCCATCGTCAACACCGCGAGCTCTTGCAGCTTCACCGCCATTGACTAGACTCAATTAACGGCCCCTGATTGGTTCAAGGCGGATGTGGGCCTAGAGGCGTCGTAATGGATACCGGACCCCAGTCGGGGTATCTCTTATCAATGGGTGTGGAGAGAGTTGTAATGTCTGAGCGTGAACAGGGAACCGTGAAGTGGTTCAATGATGCGAAAGGGTTTGGTTTTATTCAGCGTGAGTCCGGTCCGGATGTTTTTGTGCACTTTCGTGCTATTCGCGGTGAGGGCCACCGCACCTTGGTGGAGGGGCAGGCGGTGGAGTTTACTGTGACCGAGGGGCAGAAAGGCCTCCAGGCGGATGATGTAACTGCAGTCTGACTTTGTATTTAAAGCCTTGCTTACTGTAAGGGTAAGACCCTGAGCTGCTAGACTACCGTCGATCATATCTACGGTAGGTGAATATGGAATTTTCCAGTCTGTTCAGGGAATTCGCTGCTCTGTTAGCCATTGCGGTCGCAGCGGGCTTTATCGCTAATCGGCTGCGTCAGCCTCTTATTGTTGCCTTTATTGCCGTGGGCATTCTGGTTGGCCCGCCGGTGCTCGGGTTGTTTGAGCATAATATTGCGATGGAGCTGCTGGCCGAATTCGGTATTGCCCTGCTGCTCTTTGTGGTTGGGCTCAAACTGGATCTGCATCTGATCAAGACCATGGGGCCGGTATCGCTGGCGACTGGCTTGGGCCAGATTACCTTCACCGCCACCTGTGTTTTTCTGATCTGCCAATTGCTCGGTGTTGAGCTGACGGCATCATTGTATATTGCTGCGGCGATGAGCTTTTCCAGCACCATTATCATCGTCAAGCTGCTATCGGACAAGCGTGAAATAGACTCCCTGCACGGCCGTATTGCTATTGGCTTTTTGATTGTTCAGGACATCATGGTGGTCATTACCATGATTGTGATTACCGCTATGGGCGCGGCGGGTGAAGACGCTGAGTTGACGACTGAGGTGTTCTCGGTCTTGGCCCGTGGGCTGTTGCTATTAGCGGGTGTAGCCTTGTTGATGCGTTATGTCCTGCCTTATCTGCTGCATTTTATGGCCAGTTCGACCGAGTTGTTGGTGCTGTTTTCTATTGCCCTCGCCATCAGCCTGGCCGGTCTGAGCGACTGGATTGGCTTCAGCAAGGAAGTTGGTGCTTTCCTCGGGGGTATTGCCTTGGCGACCACGCCCTATCGCGAGGCCATTGGTTCTCGGCTGGTCAGCGTGCGGGATTTCCTGCTGCTGTTCTTTTTCATCTCGCTTGGCGCGCAGCTGGACTTTGCCAGTCTGGGCGCACAAGTGCCGATGGCACTGCTGTTGTCGATCTTTGTGCTGATTGGCAATCCGTTGATTGTGGTCAGTATTATGGGTGTAATGGGCTTCCGACGGCGTACGGGGTTCCTTGCCGGGTTGGCTGTAGCACAGATCAGTGAGTTCTCGTTGATTCTGGCGGCCCTGGGTTTTGCCTTGGGGCATATCAATCAGGATACGGTGGGGCTGATTACCCTGGTGGCCTTGATTACCATCGCTGCATCGACCTATATGATTCTCTACTCACATAACCTATACAACTGGGTAGCACCGTTGCTCAAACCGTTTGAGCGCAAGGGCTTTGATCGTGAGGCTGAGCTGCAGGGGCAGCATGAGGTGCGTGCACCTGATGTGATTGTGTTTGGCTTGGGCCGCTATGGCAGCAGCGTTTCCCGCGGGCTGGCAGAAGCTGGTTTTGATGTGCTGGCGGTGGACTTTGACCCGATACGGGTCCGCAATTGGGCAGACAACCGTGTTGCAGTGCGCTATGGCGATGCGGAAGATCCGGATTTCATTCCCTCGTTACCCTTGAACGGGGTACGCCAGGTGGTCAGTACAGTGCCACAGCGTGATGTGAGTATCAGTTTGCTGAAAGCACTGCGTGCCGAGGGTTTCAGTGGTGAAGTGACCGTGACCAGTCACCGACCTGAGCTGGTGGATTATTACCAGCAGCAAGGCTGCGATCATGTGTTACTGCCCTACAGTGACGCCGCCGATCAGGCGATCTACCGCATCCGTCAGGCGCTGGACCCTGAAAGCTAAGACACGTTAGCTCTCGGGGCTATTGCTGGGGATGTGTGCCTGCAAGGCCTTGATATGCTCGCTGAGGCCAATCGCTTTGTTGACATCCAGTTCCAGGGCAATCCCGGTACTGAGTGATTCGTCCAGATTGGCGGCTGCGACAATGGCATCCATGACCTGTTCGGAGCGACGCGCTTCGACCAGGATCATGATCACTTCGCGCGGGCTAAGAACCTCTAGCCCGAAAATACCCGTGATCTTTTGCAGACCCTGGCCTCGGGCATTGCCAATGATGGTGGCCCCCGTGGAGCCAGCAGCACGCGCTGCATCCATTACATCGCCCGTTTTTTCGTAGTCGACAAAAGCAATAATCAGACGAAAGTCCATTCGGCGCTCCAGAGATATTCCAGGTTGGTTATCAACTGACAGTCTAGCCGCAACAGATGAGTTTTTGCTTGATGCAGGTCAGGGTGACGGCCAGCTGAATTCTTCGGCGCCGTTGGCATTGACCTTGAGCCAGCGATCGGCATCGGCTTCGCCATCGATTTCCTGCCAGGTACCGACCGAGCAACGCACTTCATGACCGGTCGCGGCAAACACGCTTTGGGCACATTCGGCATCGGTTGCCCAGGGCGTATCCGGGCTGTCAAACCAGATCGAGGTCCATTTTCCGGCGGCCTTGGGGATGATCTGCACGGGTATGCACTGGCCGTTGAGGCTGAGGTTGCCCTGGCGCTTGCCAGCGGGCAGGTCAAGCATGCCTTGTGTACCCAGCCAGTCGAGCACGGCCGGCACATGGTCTTCACGCAGGTAGATTTCAATATCCGGTTGGCGCACGGTCAGTCCCTCAGTGGCGTTGCAACATAATCAGGTCCATCGCTACTTCCAACCCCGGCACACCCTGTTCGATCAGTAGTGCTTGACGCTCCGGTTGGCTGCGAAAGCCATGCGGCGTCATGCCGATCAGGTTGGCGAGGTCGGTAGCGTTCAGAGATACAGGATAGCGCAGGGTCTGTTGGCTGACGACTGTCATGCTCTCCGGCAGGTCCTTGATCAGCGGTGGGGTGGGATGCACTTCCGGGTACAGCCCTTGGCGCAGGGTCAGCAGGTGATCGCTGTGCGGCCCGACCAGCAGCAAGCGACCACCGGGTTTGAGCACTTTCAGGCAGGCTTCCCATTGCCAGGGACTGAACACACACAGCAAGGCATCCAGGCTTTGCTCAGCAAAGGGCAGGCGGGCGCTGGAGGCAACCAGCCAGCGCACCTTGCGATGACGTTTGCAGGCCTTGATGACGGCGTCCTTGCTGATATCCAGGCCGGCGCAGTGCAGTTGTGGCTGACTGCGCGCGAGGCGGTCGAGGTAGTAGCCCTCGCCGCAGCCGATATCCACCAGGCTGCCCGTAGACAGATCAGCAAACAGGGTATTGATGGCATCGCTGACCGGTTGATAATGCCCGGCATCCAGAAAGGCCTGTCGGCAGCTGAGCATCTGCGGCGTGTCGCCCGGGTTGCGGCTGTTCTTGTGTTGAACCAACAGCAGGTTCAGATACCCTTGGCGGGCCTGGTCATAGCTGTGGTTGTTGTCACAGCGCCATTGCCGCTCGTGGTTGTGCAGGGGTAACTGGCAGTGCGGGCAAATCAACTGCAGCATCAGACCAACAACCGGGTCAGGGTGGCCTGATAGATATCGGTCAGGGTATCCAGATCCGCTGCGCTAATGTGTTCGTTGACTTGGTGAATGGTGGCATTGATCGGGCCGAGTTCGACCACCTGGGTACCCATAGTAGCGATAAAGCGCCCGTCCGAGGTGCCGCCGGAGGTTGAGGGTTGGGTGTCGCGGCCGGTGACGTCACGAATCGCCGCTGCCACGCCGTCAAGCAAATCGCCGGGCTCGGTCAGAAAGGGCAGTCCAGAGAGGGTCCAGTCCAGTTCGTAATCCAGGCCATGCTGGTCGAGCAGGGTGGTGACCCGCGCCTTAAGGCCGTCAACTGTGGATTCGGTGGAGAAGCGGAAGTTGATCAGCGCCACCAATTCACCGGGCACCACGTTGGTCGCACCGGTGCCGCTGTTCAGATTGGAGATCTGGAAGCTGGTTGGTGGGAAGTAGTCATTGCCGTGGTCCCAGACTTCCGCCGCTAGCGCCGCCAGCGCCGGTGCGGCCAGATGAATCGGGTTGCGTGCCAGGTGCGGGTAGGCAACATGGCCTTGCTTGCCTTTGATGGTCAGGCGGGCATTCAGCGAGCCACGGCGACCATTCTTGACGATATCGCCGACCTGATCGGTACTGGAAGGCTCACCGACAATGCACCAGTCGACCTTTTCGTTACGCGCGACCAGGGTATCGACTACCCTGACCGTACCGTCAGTGGCAGGACCTTCCTCGTCACTGGTAATCAGAAAGGCGATGGAGCCTTTGTGATCCGGATGTTCAGTCACAAAGCGTTCAACCGCAACCAGCATGGCAGCCAGGCTGCCTTTCATGTCAGCCGCGCCACGGCCATGCAGCATGCCGTCGATGATCCGCGGCGCAAAGGGCGGGTTATCCCAACGCTCCACCGGGCCGCTGGGGACTACATCGGTATGCCCGGCAAAACACAGCACCGGGCCGTCAGTACCACGGCGGGCCCAGAAGTTGTCAACTTCGCCAAAACGCAGATGCTCGACCTGAAAGCCGGCTTGCTCGAGCCGCTCGGCCATCAATTGCTGGCAGCCCGCATCCTCCGGTGTGGTGGAGTCACGGGAAATCAGGTCGCAGGCCAAGGCCAAGGTCGGGGACAGGTCGCTCATCAGGGTGCTCGGTATTCAAGTGAAAAGTTCAAACTATGATACCAGACTGCGGCGGCTTACTCTGCGGGCTGCCAGCGTTTCCGCCGCCAGGCGCGGCGTTGTTTCTTGTCCAGATACGTCCAGGCCAGCAGGCGGCTGTGTTTATTGCCTTGGGCCATATCGATCACCCGCAGGTCTCGTGCACCCTGTTTTTCCAGCTGCTGGCGCAGAGCTGGCAGGTTAGCGGCTTTCGAGACCAGAGTGGTAAACCAGAATACCTGCTCGCCGAAGTCTTTGCTGTCGGCGGCCAGACGCTGCAGAAAGCCGGCTTCACCACCAGGGCAGATCAGCTCATGCGACTGCCCGGCAAAGTTGAGCCCAGGGTCACTTTTGTTCTCGCGCTTGCCCAGTTGCTGCCATTTTTTCTGGTTGGCTGCCCGGGCGGTGGCTTGGTCGGCGTGGAAGGGTGGATTGCACAGGCTAAAGTCGAAGCGTTCTTCGGCATCGATAATGCCGCTGAACACCTGCGCCGGGTCAGCCTGTTTGCGCACTTCTATGGCCGGCAAAAAGTCGGGGTTGGCCTTTAGAATGCGTCGGGCATTATCCAGTGCCATCTGGTCCGTTTCACTGGCGACAAAGCGCCAACGATAGGCGGCATGACCAATCAGCGGGTAGATCAGGTTGGCGCCGCAGCCGATATCCAGGCCGCGGAGTTGCGTGCCGGGCGGTAGTTGGCCGTCGTGGCTGGTGCTGAGTAGGTCGGCGATGGCATGAATCACATCGGCACGCCCGGGCACGGGTGGGCACAGATAGCCCTCGGGAATATCCCAAGTGGTCAGCCCGTACTGGGTTTGCAGCAGGGCGCGATTGAGTTCCTTGACCGCTGCGGCATCGCTGAAGTCGATGGTCTGTTCACCGCTCGGGTTGCGCGTCAGGTGTGGCTTGAGGGCCGGGTTGCGGGCGGTCAGTTTGGCAAAGTGATAGTGCCCCTGATGCCGGTTACGCGGATGAAAGGGCATCAGGGTTGCACTCCGATATACACGGTGTTGGTGGCTTCGCCACGCTGGAAGGGGTTGTAAAAGGGCACCACATGCGCGGCGCAGTCCTTGAACAGTTGCTGCATCACCGCCATGAACTCCGCATCCGGCGGGTCCTGCGACCAGAGCGCAAAAACGCCGCCGGGGCGCAGCTGTCGGGCCATTTTTCCAAGGCTTTCAGCGGTATAGAAACTGGCATTGGAGGCATGCAGCAACGCGCGTGGGGAGTGGTCGATATCCAGCAGTATGGCATCAAACTGACGGCCTGGCGCTGCTGGGTCAAAGCCGCCATCAGGGTCTACCGCCATATCAAAAAAACTGCCATGGATATAACGCGTGCGCGGATCGGCGTTAAGGGTTTTGCCCAAGGGGACTTTCTCTTCGCGGTGCCACTGAATCACGGTATCCAGATAATCCACGATCAGGAGTTCATTAACGCGCGGGTCTTCCAGTGCTGCTACTGCGGTATAGCCCAACCCCAGACCGCCTACTACCACACTCAAGCTCTCGCCGCTGACGGCGGCCAGGCCGAGTGTGCTCAGGGCAATTTCTGCCTCCGGGAACATGCTCGACATAAGAAACTCGTCACCGAGTTTGACCTCGTAAATATCACGCTCACCCAAGGCCGGAATCTTGCGCCGACGCAGCGAAATCTCGCCAATGGCCGAGGGTTGGCAATCAATCTCTTCAAACAAAAGGCCCATGCTGGCTCCGCAATGAATCGTAGTGCGCATGTTAGCATTTGTGAGAAGCGGCGGTGGCTGAGAAACCTCCGTTTTTCATAGGCTCCTTTGGGTATAATCGCTTGATCACTTTATCCACATAGACGCATGACAGCTCAGGCTTTGCTTCGGCTCAGGCTAGCCCCTCTCCCCACCGTGGGAGAGGGGTTGGGGAGAGGGGGGAAGCGCTCAGTTACATTCTCCGAGGCCTCAATGACCACACCAGACCCCCGCTTTGGCGGCATCGCCCGACTTTATGGCACCGACGGCCTGGCCAAGTTGCAAGCTGCGCACATGCTGGTGGTTGGCATTGGCGGCGTGGGCTCCTGGGTGGTCGAGGCGCTGGCCCGTACGGGTGTGGGCAAGATCACCCTGATCGATATGGATGATATCTGCGTCACCAACACCAACCGCCAGCTGCCGGCAATGACCGGCACGGTGGGACGGCTCAAGGTTGAGGTCATGGCCGAGCGCGCGCGCGCGATCAACCCAGACTGCACGGTGACTCCGGTGATGGACTTTGTCACCCCGGCCAACCTCTCGACCCATCTGGAGGGCGATATTGATTGCGTGGT
>REBY01000069.1 GCA_007692485.1 Pseudomonadaceae bacterium
GTTCCAGACTCATTGTCAGGGTCTCGGTCACCAAGGTGTCGTCACCAAATCCGGTGAGAAAGCTAAAAACAATATAGTTGCCATCCTCTACACCGGGCAAACGCCTGGTTTGCTCAGTACCGACCAGGTCGCGCTTGCCGAGCTCACCGAGATTGCTTCGGGCCATGTCGATCGCTTGGGCCAAGGCGGCTTGATCCAGGGAGTCACGCATGAGACTGCCCGATTGCTCCCAGGCGCTGGCATAGTCGCACTCGTCAATGAGCGCCAGCCACTGCCAGGCCGCGTCTTCACTGGCAGGACTTGCCGCACCCGCGTGCAGGCACAGCGTCAGCAGGCAGGCGAGGAGTGTGGAGGTAAGCTGACGGTGCATAGGCCGAAGATGAGTCGTCATAGAATTAGTCTGCCGCTTTACCCCGGTGTGTGAGCCCTACCCCTCTCAGAAAACCGATAAACATACTGAGATAGAGCGGTTTCTTGCTACCAATGAGTTATCAATGATTGGTTTCCAGGCAAGAGATTAGGCAAATAAGCTACAGCGTGCAATTGCGCGATTGTTCAGGGGTGCTCAGTCTGCTTGCGGCACCAGCAAGGCATCACCCGTGGCGACCAGTTTTTCTTCACCATTGCGGGTTGAGTAGAGCTCTGCTGGGGTAAATACTTGCTGCCTTCCAGGTTTCACTACTCGGGCTACTACCCGAAAATGCTCACCCACGGCGGGTCTTGAACAGCGGTCAGGGTAATACTCCGCCGCGATTCAGTTAATCAGTTTGCCCTTGAACCCGCAGGCAATTAGGCTTGAGCACATGAGAATTCGATATCGTGTGTTGATCGCCTGGATTGCGGTGTATTTTTTCCTGACCCTGGTGCCCATAGGGTTGGCTCTGATCTTTGATCGGCCGCCGGCCCGTTCGTTCGGGATTGAACTCGGCGCCATGCTGGGTTTGCTAGGCCTTGGGGTCTTGGCCATGCAGTTGGTGATCTCCGGTCGGCACCCCTGGTTTGCCGGTGGTGTTGGGCAGGACAACCTGCTGCAATTCCACCGGCAAACGGGCATTTTTGCCTGGCTGCTGGTGCTGGCTCATCCGCTCACGCTGTTGATCGCTGAGCCGACATTTGCCGATTACTTGCATCCGGGTGATGAGTTGCTGCGTGCATTGACCCTGAGTGGCGTGTTGGTTGCCACTACCTTGCTGGTGGTCACGTCTTTATGGCGCGTTACACTGAAATTGCAATATGAATGGTGGCGTGCACTGCACGGTGTGCTGTCTTTATTTGTCGTCAGTGCAGGGCTCGGTCATGCCCTGATGGTCAGTCACTATACGGCCGGGTGGCCAATTAAAATTGCGCTCACTCTTGCTGTAGGGGCTGCGCTCTTGCTGTTGGTTGATTCCCGTCTTCTGCGCCCCTGGCGCTTGAAGGGCAAGCCTTGGACCGTTATGGAAGCAGACGCAATAGACGGTGATGCGACCCGCTTGGTGCTTGAGGCTGATAAGCATCCGGGTATCAGTTTTGCGCCCGGACAGTTCGCCTGGATCACCATAGGTGACACGCCGTTCTCCTTGCAGCAGCACCCGTTTTCAATTCACTCGGATGCCCACAACCCCGCGCGTTTGGAATTCACCGCCAAACATGCCGGCGATTTCACGCGTTCCCTCAGTGAGGTCAAAGCGGGAAGCAAGGCTTGGGTTGAAGGCCCTTATGGCGTTTTCACCACTGACCCGGCCAGTGAGCGGGATGCGTTTATCGTCGCGGGTGGCGTGGGTATTACTCCGATCATCAGCATGTTGCGCAGCTGCGCTGTCGAGAAAAGCACCAAGCAGTTTTTGTTGCTGTACGCGAACACCGATCAGGCATCGATATTGTTCCATGATGAACTGGAGCGGCTGTCTGCCCAGATCGATCTCAAGGTGGTTCACATCCTGGAGGAGGCGCCAGAAGGGTGGAACGGGGAAGAGGGCATGATCGATGGCAAGTTGTTGGACAAGTACCTGAAAGGCGTCAGCGACAATACTGACTATTACGTTTGCGGTCCGCCGCCTTTGATGGATGCGGTGGAAACAGCGTTACGCCAGCGTCAGGTGCCCATCGAGCAGATCAATTCTGAACGCTTCAATCTCGTTTAACCCCTGTCCTGGAGGCAGCATGCTGCATCTCTTTGCAAAACACGCTGGCACGCTGATTGCGGTTGCATTGCTGGTAACCACATTGGCAATTGCCCTGGTGCTGTTTGCTTAACACAGCGCGCCCGGTCTGTTGCTGGATAACCTCTTGCAGGTTGCTGTTGGGCTCGGCCAAACCTTAATGATTTCTGATAATGCGAGGGTGAAATGTCTGCAACTGATGAGCTGGTGTTAGCCGAGCAACACGGGGCGACTTGTGTACTGACCTTGAACCAACCGGCCAAGCGCAATGCCTTGATCACCGAAACCTATCAAGTGATGGGGGCGCACCTGGATCGGGTATTAGCCGATCCGCATGTGGCGAATGTGGTATTGACCGGTGCTGGTGATTTCTTTTGCTCCGGGGGTGACTTGCTGGCGCTGGAAACGCGGGCAGCCTTGCCGCTGGCCGAGCGCGAGGAACGCATTGAGCATTTGCATGCGCTGGTGCGCAAGCTCAAGTTTTTCCCCAAGCCGGTAATTGCCGCTATGGAAGGTGGTGCGGCAGGCGCGGGAGCTTCTCTGGTGTTTGCCGCGGATCTGGTAGTAGCGGCGTCGGGTAGTTATATCTCGTTGGCATATGTCAAAGCCGGCCTGGTGCCCGATGGTGGCGGTTCTGGTTTTCTTGCGTTAGCACTGCCGCATCAACTGGCGGCAGAAATAGCGTTGCTGGGTGGGCGCTTACCGGTTGAGCGCTTTGCGGCGGCGGGCGTGGTTAACCGGGTAGTTGCCCCAGGTATGGCCTTAACCGAGGCGCTGGCATTGGGCGCCACTCTGGCAGAGGGCGCGCGGGATGCGCAAACCATGATTCTGGGTTTGCTGGATGCGCCGCAGCGTGAAGCCTTTGAGCAGCAACTGGAGCGCGAAAAACAGGCGATTTCTGTTGCCTTGGGCGGTGCTGAGGCGGCAGAGGGAATTGCTGCGTTCAAGCAAAAACGGACGCCACGCTTTCCTTTGCCAGGTAAAAAAGCTGAATAAGAGGGTTGCGCGAGGCCTTTCTTGCATATTGCACGATGCGAATCTACCCGTATGGGTGATTTGCATGGTCTGTTTAGTGTTGCGGGTTTTTAACTTATTGAAATATAAGGGTTATTGAGCGGGAGCAAAGTTGGCACGCAGACTGCAACGTATACAGTGAGACTGCAGCAAAGAGGTTGCAGATAAACTGGAATAAAGGAGTTTGATCCATGAAACAGTCAACTAAAGGTTTTGCAATTGCCACTCTGACCGCCGCTGCCCTGAGCATGGGTATGTCATCAGCCGCTATGGCTTACGATAACGATGATGGCATGCGCGATTCCGCAGGTGATGCCATGGAATCAGCTGGTCAGGCTACTTCCGATACCTGGATCACCAGCAAGGTACGCGCCAGCTTCGTAGCTGAAAGCGAGCTGTCTGCCTTGGATATTGGTGTTGAAACCAATGAAGGTGTCGTTACCCTGAGCGGTGAAGTCTATACCGATGCCGAGCGTGACCTGGCAATTCAGGTAGCTGAAGATATCGAGGGTGTCGAAGAAGTTGCTGCTGACGGTCTGACCGTCGCTGAGTAATCGTATCGCTGGCTCGCTGCGCTGTGCGCAGCGTTGCCAGACAGCAGTTCTTTCTAATGGCTATCAAGGAGAATGACCATGAAAACTTCGACCAAGAATTTTGCTATCGCCACTATTGCAGCCACTGCATTGGGGCTGTCAGCAATGTCGGCTGCTGTGCTGGCAGACGAGCACAAAAACCGCGATAAGGCTGAAAGTGCTATGGAAAGTGCTGGTCAGGCGACTTCAGACACTTGGATCACCAGTAAGGTACGCGCCAGCTTCGTAGCTGAGAGCGAGCTTTCCGCCTTGGATATTGGTGTTGAAACCAATGAAGGCGTCGTTACTCTGAGTGGTGATGTCGACACTGACGCCCAGCGTGACCTGGCCATCAAAGTCGCTGAAGACATTGAAGGTGTTGAAGCTGTCGCAGCCGATGGTTTGAACTCGCACGAGTAATTACTCGCATTGAACTCGCCGGGTGGCAACGCCCGGCTGGCGTTCAGCTGAATAGGAGAATGATCATGAATAGCGATATTCTCAAAGGTAAATGGAAGCAAGTACGTGGTCGCGTCAAGGAGCGTTGGGGTAACCTGACTGATGATGATTTGGACGTGATCGACGGTCATTCGGAACATTTGGCCGGTAAGCTGCAAGAGAAGTATGGCTGGACCAAGGAAAAGGCCCAGCAAGAGCTACGTGATTTCAACGACAGTTTGTAATCACTGGCCGTAAGCCCCCACAAAAAAACCCGCAGGTTAGCCTGCGGGTTTTTTTGTGGGCTTGGTAAAGGTTCGCTAGTGGCTATGCTTGCGGGTTGCGCGCAGAAACAGGTCGACGGCGGACTCTATGCGGTATGAACATTCTGCTTTGTCCGGCAATGGGCGTCCGTTCATCAGCAAGCCGGTGAACATGCTGCCTTTCCACATACCGATCAGTTGTTCAGCAGCCATGGCCGGATCTTCAACATTGATCTGGTCTTGCTCGATAGCGTGGCGCAGGCACTCTTCTGCCCGGCGAACAAAGGCAATGGGGCCATCCTGGTAGATCAGCTCACCGTGTGTGCCATGCCGCTCGCCATGAGCAATGACTGCCCGCATGATCTTGATGCCTTCTTCACTGGCGAGAAAGTTCAACAATTGGTGACCCAGGCGCAAGAGCTGTTCGCGCAGACCTTCCAGCGACGAAAAGGGCTCGGGACCCTGGCCAACCAAGGCGCGGTGCTGACGTTCCAGTACCGCTTTGAGCAGGCCATCGGCATTATCGAAATGTCGATACAGGGTGCTTTTGGCCACCCCGGCACGGCGCGCCACAGACTCCATACCAAACTGTAGATCGCCCTCGGCGATGCTTTGCAGCGCATGGTCAAGAATGCGTTCGATCTTTTCTGGATCGACCGGCCGCCCGGGGCGAGCGTGGCTAGCGGGTTTTTGCATTATTGCACTCCATTCAAGACACGCATGATGCGCGGAAAAACTATTTACGGTACGTTTCCGTTCTGTAATTATTATGGCATCGCCAATACAAGGTTAACAAAAATGCGTCCTGTACTGCTCACTCTGCTCATGTCGACCCTACTGCTAGGTTGTGGCAACGACTCGATGTCGCCACCCGCGGATGATAACCCGCTGAAAGTCCGTGTGGTGGAATTGCAACTGGCCAGCCCACCTGAGTGGACCTTGAGTGGCAGCGTACAGGCCCGTCATCAGGTAGAGCTGGGTTTTCGCCTGGCCGGGGAGATCAATGCCCGTCAGGTACATGCCGGCCAGCGGGTGGACGCGGACCAGGTGCTGCTGACGCTTGATCCGCGTGACGTCAGCCAACAATTGGCTTCAGCTCGTGCCGCGCTGGCGTCTGCTCGGTTGCAAGCGGAGAACGCTGAATCCAGCCGCAAGCGCTTGTTGAGCCTGCGTGAGCGTGATCTGGTGCCGGTGCAGAATTACGATGATGCGGTCACCGCAGCAGAAGCCGCGCAGGAAAGTGTACGCAGCGCCCAGGCGCAACTGGCCCAGGCGCAGACTGCGCTGGAATATGTCGAGTTACGTGCTCCGGCCTCCGGGGTATTGATTGAAGTCAGCGGTGAAGTTGGTCAGGTAGTTTCACCAGGGCAAGCGGTCGCCGTTCTTGCCTCTGAAGGTGAACACGAGATTGAAGTCTTTGTCCCTGAACGCCGTCGCCGCGGCCTACCGGAGCAGGGTGAGGTCGTGCTTTTTGGTGGTCAGCAACGCGCTCCGGCGAGTCTGCGCGAGGTTGCCGGTGCAGCGGACCCGATGACCCGCAGTTGGCGGGCGCGCTTTGCGATCGATGATGATCCGGATAACTGGCCTTTGGGCAGCAGCGTAACCTTACAGTTGCATGGCAATGGTGAGGGCGATACGGGCTTGCAACAATTGCCGCTCAGCGCCTTGGTCGACAAGGGGCAGGGCACCGGAGTGTGGCAGGTACGCGACGGCAAGGTTGAGTTTGTTGCGGTTGAGCTGGTCAGTACGCGTAAAGAGCAGGCCTGGGTGCGCAGCGATTTGGCCGCCGGTACGCCGGTCGTTGCTTTAGGCGTGCACTTGTTGCAAGCGGGGCAGATGGTTGAGGTGCTGCCATGAGTTTGGACCCTTTGCGTTTCAATGTGTCTGCGCACGCGGTTCGGCAACGCTCACTGACCCTCTTCTTTTTATTGCTGACTGCAGTGGTGGGGGTTTACGCGTTTTTTGCCCTGGGTCGCGCTGAAGACCCTGACTTTTCCGTGCGGGTGGTCATGGTCAGTGCGGCCTGGCCAGGGGCGACGGCAGCGCAAATGGAACAGCAGGTTGCTGACCCACTGGAAAAGCGCCTGCAAGAGGTACGCTACTTCGACAAAATAGAAACCGTATCGCGCCCCGGCCGCGTAGATATGAAAGTTACCTTTGAGGACTTCACGCCTTCGGGTGACCTGCCGGAGTTGTTTTATCAGGTGCGCAAGCGCATGCAGGATGCCGCGCCATTGCTGCCACCCGGGGTGCAAGGCCCCTTCGTCAATGATGACTTTGCCGATGTTTACTTTTCACTCTACGCCCTGACGGCTCCGGGCTTGCCCCCGCGTGAACTGGTGCGTGAAGCCGAGCAGTTGCGTGACCGTTTCAGCCGTGTTGATGGCGTGCAAAAGGTGCAGGTCCTGGGCGAGCGACCGGAACGCGTATTTGTTGATGTTGATCCACAGCAGGTGGCGCAACTGGGTATCAGTCCTGACCAGATTGCCGATGCCCTGGATGCTTACAATCGTCTGTTGCCGGCTGGGCTGGTAGAAACCAGCGGGCCGCGTTTGTACTGGCGGGTAGATGCAGACCTGGCTGACCTGGAAGCGATTGCCAATGTACCGCTGCGGGTCGGTGATCGGCTGATTCGGCTTGGCGATATTGCCGAAGTGCAGCGTGGTTATGAAGATCCGCCGAGCTACATGATTCGTGCCTTCGCCGAAGAGGCCGTGATGATAGGGGTGGTACTGGAGCGTGGGCGCAACGGGCTGGATGTGGGGGCCGAATTGGCCGATTTGCATGCGCAGCTGACCGCGGGCTTGCCCTTGGGTATGGAGCTACGCCAGGTGACTAACCAGCGCGAGGCGATTACCCGAGCCGTTGAGCTGTTCCAGTACAAGTTCTTGCTGGCGGTGCTGGTGGTGATGCTGGTCAGCTTCGCCAGTATCGGGTTTCGCCCTGGCCTGATTGTGGGCATCGCGGTGCCTTTGACCTTGTGCCTGACCTTTTTGTTGATGCTGATGCGCGGGATGAACTTTGACCGCATTACGCTAGGCGCGCTGATCATTGCCCTAGGCTTGCTGGTGGATGATGCCATTATCGCTATCGAGATGATGCTGGTGAAGATGGAGGAGGGCTGGGACCGCGTCAAGGCCGCTGCGCATGCCTGGACAGTAACCGCAGCGCCCATGTTGTCAGGCACCTTGGTGACGGTGATTGGTTTTGTACCCATTGGCTTTGCTCGTTCCGGGGTGGGTGAGTACACCGGCAATATCTTCTGGGTGCTGGCGTTTGCGCTGCTGGCTTCCTGGCTGGTCGCGGTGGTGTTTACGCCCTATCTTGGCGTGCTCTTGCTCAAGGATGTGCCCAAGGAGGTGCTCGCGCAGCAGCATGGTGCCCAATACCAGACCGCTAATTACCAACGTTTCCGCCGGCTGATTCAGCGCTGCGTGCAGTTCCGCAAAACCGTCGTATTGGGCACTGTGGCGCTTTTTGTGTTGTCGATTATTGGCATGCAAACCCTGGTGCAGAAACAGTTTTTTCCCTCCTCAGATCGTCCGGAAGTGCTGGTAGATATTCACCTGCCGGAAGGCAGCAGTATTGCTGCAACAGACGCTTTGACCCGGCGTATCGAGGCGCAACTGCGTGAGCATCCGGATGTGGTGTCCTTGTCCAGTTACCTGGGCGCCGGCGCGCCACGCTTTTTTATCTCGCTGAACCCGGAACAACCGAGCAGTAATTTCGCCAAGGTGGTGGCGATTGCCGAGGATGAACACGGGCGTAACCGCATCATGGCGGATTTGCGCGCGGCAATCGATGCCGGGGATTATCCGGAAGCGCGGGTGCGGGTGCACCGTCTGCTGTTTGGCCCGCCGGTCGTTTTTCCGGTGGAGTTCCGCGTGGTCGGGGATGATCCGGCCGTGCTGCGTCAGCAGGCGAGCCGCCTGCGTGACCTGATCAGTGACCATCCGAATATTGTCGACCCCCACCTGGACTGGGGCGACCGGGTGCCGGTTGTGCGTTTGCGCCTTGATCCAGAGCGTTTGCGCGCGATCGGCCTGACGCCACGAGATCTGTCCAATCAGCTGCAGCTGCAATGGGGCGGTGTGCCGGTAACCGAGCTGCGTCAGGATATTCGCAGCGTGCAATTGCGCGTGCGCGGAGCCAACACCGAGTTGGGCAGTTTTGCCGACTTGCCACTGCGCACGGCCGATGGTCGCAGTATTACCCTGTCTCAAGCCGGCCTGATAGAAGTCGCCAGTGAAGACCCGGTACTTAAGCGCTATAACCGTGAGTCTTACATCACCGTTCAGGCCGACATTCGCGGCGCCCAGCCGCCGGATGTGACCATGAGTCTGTGGCAGCAGATGGCCGATTTCCGCGCCGAGTTACCACCGGGGTATCGGGTGGATATTGGCGGTGCGGTAGAGCAATCAGCCACGGGGCAGGCCTCTATCGCCAAGGTACAGCCCATTATGCTGGCGTTGATGTTGGTGGTGATCATGTTGCAGATGCGCACATTCTCCGGCACCTTGATGGTTCTCGCGACCGCACCCTTGGGTGTGATTGGCGCTACGCTGGCCTTGCTGATCGGTAATCAGCCTTTTGGTTTTGTGGCCTTGCTCGGCTTGACCGGTCTGGCCGGGATTCTGATGCGCAATACGCTGATTCTGACCAAGCAGATCGACGACAATCTGGAAACGGGGATGGATCGCACCGAGGCCCTGGTCGAGGCCACCGTGCAGCGCACCCGTCCCGTATTGCTGACTGCGTTGGCGGCTGCCTTGGCCTTTGTCCCTTTGACCTTCGATGCGTTCTGGGGGCCGATGGCCTATGTGTTGATTGGTGGCACCTTGGTGGGCACCCTGATCACGCTGTTGTTTCTGCCCGGTTTGTACGCGCTCTGGTTCCGCGTCAAACCGGTCAGTCCAGCGCCTTGAACAGGGCGTCATCCATATTGTAGGGGTCGGGCAGAAAGCGCAGTTGCCCGTCTTCTACTTCCGTTGTCCAGTAGGCCAGTATCAGATGAATACCGGTTGGCAGATTGATTTCACCGGTGCGTCGACTTGCCAGTTGCCGCTCGATCTGGGCCTGACGTTCGGGCGTCAGATTGGCAAAGACGGCTTCGGCCAGCTCATCGGCGCGCTGTACGCGCACGCATCCTGAACTAACGCTACGATTGGCCAACTGGAAAATATGCTGGCTGGGCGTATCGTGCAGGTAAACATGGAAAGGGTTGGGGAAGCGAAAAGCCATGCGCCCGAGCGGGTTGCTCGGGCCAGGGTCCTGACGCAGCATGATGCCTTGCGGGCGCTGCCAGTCGACCTGGGTCGGATCTAGCTCGCGACCCTGAAAGTCCAGTACGCGCAGGTTTTCCTTCTCCAGAAAAGCCAAGTCCCGGCGAATATTAGGCAGCTTGTCTTCACGCAGAATGGTCGGTGGAATGGTCCAGCTCGGGTTGAGCGTGACCCGGTTCAGGGTGGAAACCAGCAAGGGTGTGCGCCGGGCCAGGCGACCGGTTTGCGCACGAGCTTCCCAGATGCGTTCGCCATCCTTGTACAGGCGGATATCGCCGCCGGCAATATTGACTACCAACTGATCGCTTTGATAGAAGTGCTGCAGCCAGCGCTGGCGCTCCAGGTTGATGCGCACTTGGTGCAGCCGATCCTGACGGGATATGTTCAGTGCTTCGATCGTCGCCGGACCTACAATACCGTCAACCTGCAAGCCATAACGATTCTGTATGCTGCGTACGGCGGTTTCCAGGGTCGCATCGTAGTGCTCTGGATTGTCCGGGTCCTCCGCGGCGGCAACCAGGTCAAGCTGAGCGAGACGTTGACGCAATGGTGGAACCCGCTCGCTGCTTTGGTCAGGGCGCAGAAAGGGGCCGTCCTCCAGTATTTCCCAGTCGGCCCGATTATCACGCAGCTCCCGGTAGGCGCTACGCAGCTCACGGTAATGCCGATGGTCGGGCCTGACTTGCTCAATCGCTGCTGACGGTTGTTGCAGAAACTGACGGTGATCATTCAGCCACTCAACGAAGGTGGGACGGGCACCCGTTTCATGCTGCCAATAGGACTCCTGCACCGTGTCGGGCAGACTGCCAAGCAGTAAATGCTCCAAAGCCATCAAATAACGGCTACTGATCAGCATCTCGTCGCATAGCTGGCGATAGAGGCTATCACCATTGCTATCGTTGCTTTGCCAGTCTGCGTGATAACGATCCGGATCCAGCCCGTCATCGCGCAGCGTTGCCAGAGCTTCAACCAGAGCTGTGCGCCGAACAGGGCTTTGCCAGAGCGGTTGAAAGCCAAGTTGTGCATACAGTTGCCGCAGTGCTGCCGGGTTGCTGTCGGCGTCTGTTGGGCACAAAGGGGTCAGGTCGACGTCCAGTTCCGCCGCGATTAGCAGGGGCAGATCATCGGCAATCACGCTGCTGGCCAACAGGGCGCTAAACGAGAAGGCGACGAACTGTTGTGTACATTTTATGAACAAAAGGTATCCTTTCTGAGTCAATTCAATCGACAACAACAGTTTGTTAACACTATTGGTGAAATTCTGGCCGGCACCGAGCATTGCCAGCAAAAAGCCTTTCACTGATCACAGTATAGACCTTGGAGTTTTCCATCCTCTGGATGGAAGGGGAAAAAATGACGCATAAGCGCGTAGCCATCGGGCTGCTCATGGCTTTTTGTGGCCTGCTGGCCTTGCCTGCACAGGCCGATCGAGATCAACATCTTTTATTCAACGCTCTGGCGGCAAAAGCCCCGGAACTCAACCATAAAGTCCTCGGCAAGGCGCTCACTGCCATGCAATGCGCGATTCGCCACGGTGGCGATATAGCCGATCGACTGGCCGTCATCGATTTCTCCTTGCCATCCGCCGAACCACGCCTCTGGCTGTTCGATATCAAGGAAAAATCCCTGCTGCTGCATGAGCTGGTCGCCCACGGGCAAAATACCGGGGACAATTACGCCGAACATTTCTCCAATATCTATGGCAGTTTTCAGTCGAGTATTGGTCTGTTTCGTACCCAGGAAAGCTATTTTGGCCGTCACGGCTATTCCCTGCGTATGGATGGTTTGGAGCCCGGGGTCAATGATTTGGCCCGTGACCGCGCTATCGTGATTCATGCGGCGGATTATGTGGACCCGGAATGGGTCGAGCGCCAAGGCCGTATCGGCCGCAGCCAAGGGTGTCCGGCTGTGCGCCCGGAAGTGGCGAAGCTGGTAGTCGATAGCCTGAAAGATGGTCAGTATATGTTTGCCTATTACCCGGACCAGGAATGGTTGAACACATCGCTTTACCTGAACTGTGATGGCCCGGAAGCGGGTGAGCGGCTGGCACAGCTACAACGCTGAGACTTTGGTCGGCTTGCATTAAAATCCGCATCTGTTAGTGTCTTTTAACGGCAGCCTGTTCTGGCTGTCGTTTTCTATTGTCCCCCTGATTATTTCTTTTCCTGATGCAAGGAGTTGTGCGTTCGCCATGAACAAGTCACCTACTATTATGATGACCCGTTTGGATATTCAGCGCCTGGACAAGATCCTCGCCAGTCTGGAAGGGCCGATTGACCTGCTGGAAGCGCTGGAAAATGAAATTGTGCGTGCGGAGGTGGTCAGTCACGATCAGGTAGCAGCGGATGTGGTGACCATGAACTCGACGGTGCGCTTTGTCGATGAAGCCAGCAGTCGGGAGTTTGTGTTGACCTTGGTGTATCCGGAACGTGGCGGTGTGCCTGGCTGCATTTCGGTGTTGGCGCCAGTCGGCATTGCCCTGTTGGGTTTGCGCAAGGGCCAGAGCATCGACTGGATGGGGCCGAATGGCCGTGCGCTGAAGCTCACTATTATCGACATCCTCTATCAGCCGGAAGCCAATGGTGATTTTCATCTGTAAGCGGGATAAGCCGATCAATTGACTCTGACCCCATTGATCCCCTGCCGCGGTGACGGCAGGGGAGGCAGGTCAGTCTTCCAGGTTGCCCATGGCGGTGGTATTGAAACCACCATCCACGTACATGATTTCCCCGGAAATACCTGAGGCCAGGTCGGAGCAGAGGAATGCCCCTGCGTTGCCGACTTCGTCAATGGTGACATTGCGGCGCAGCGGGGTTTGCTTCTCGTTATAGGCGAGCATTTTACGGAAGCTCTTGATGCCAGAGGCTGCCAACGTCCGAATTGGACCGGCAGAGACGGCATTCACGCGGGTGCCTTCCGGGCCCAGGCTACCGGCCAGGTAACGTACACCGGCTTCGAGGCTGGCCTTGGCCATGCCCATGACGTTGTAATTTGGCATGGTGCGCTCGGCACCCAGGTAGGACAGGGTGAGGATGCTGCCGTTACGGCCCTGCATCATCGGCCGGCCGGCCTTGGCCAAAGCGACCAGGCTGTAAGCGCTGATATCATGGGCAATACGGAAGCCGTCACGGGTGGTCACATCGGTGAAATCGCCTTCCAGCTGGTCACCCGGGGCAAAGCCGACCGAGTGTACGATGCAGTCCAGGCCGTCCCAGTGTTTGCCCAGTTCAGCGAACACCTGATCGATCTGCGCGTCATCGGCAACATCACAGGGGAAGCACAGTTCGGGACCGGAACCCCAGCCTGCGGCAAAGCCTTCAACCCGACCTTTGAGCTTGTCATTCTGGTAGGTGAAGGCCAGTTCAGCACCTTCCCGGTGCATGGCGGCGGCAATGCCGGAGGCAATCGACAGCTTGCTGGCAACACCAACGATCAGTACACGTTTTCCGCTGAGAAATCCCATGATTCATTCCTGTTGTATTTCACTGGCCCCAGGGGCCGGGTTAATGGTGCCGGAACCGGACCGCTTGACCGGAGCAGCAAAGGCGGCCTGCAACAACTGACGGGTGTAGTCGTGTTGCGGGTCGGCAAAGACTGAACTGGCCGGGCCCTGTTCGACGATTTCGCCCTGGCGCATGACCATCAGTTGGTGACTGAGGGCCTTGACCACTGCCAGGTCATGACTGATGAACAGATAGGTCAAATTGTGCCGTGCCTGCAAATCACGCAGCAAGGTGACCACTTGTCCTTGTACCGTGCGATCCAGGGCGGAGGTTGGCTCGTCCAGCAGGATCAGCGACGGCTTCAATACCAGTGCCCGGGCAATCGCAATGCGCTGCCGCTGGCCACCGGAAAATTCATGTGGATAGCGATGCCGGCTATCCGGGTCCAGGCCGACTTCCTTTAGCGCCTGAATGACCCATTGCTCGCGCTCCTCAATGCTGCCCATACGGTGAATCTCCAGACCCTCACTGACGATCTGGGCCACCGACATGCGCGGGCTCAGACTGCCGAAGGGGTCCTGGAATACGACCTGGAATTGACGCCGGAAGGGTCGTACCTGACCTTGGCTCAAGCCGTCCAGCCGCTGGCCCTGGAACTCGATCAGACCCTGACTTTCAGCCAACCGTAACAAGGCCAATCCGAGAGTGGTCTTGCCCGAACCACTTTCACCGACAATACCCAGCGTTTGCCCTTGTTGCAGGCTGAAGCTGGCGTCGGTCACTGCCTTGATATGATCGACAGTTCGCTTGAACACACCTTTCTTGATTGGAAACCAGACGCGCAATTGCTCGGCCCGCAGCAGCGTTGTGGCCGTCGCATCGGCTTTGATCGGCTCGCCACTGGGTTCAGCATCGAGCAGTTTTTGTGTGTACGGGTGCTCGGGCCGGGTAAAGAGTGCTTCACATTCATTGCTTTCGACGACCGAACCCTGGTGCATGACACATACCCGATGCGCTACTTTGCGGACCAGATTCAGGTCGTGGCTGATCAGCAGCAAGGCCATACCCAACTTTTCCTGCAACTCCTGCAGCAAGTCGAGAATAGTTTGCTGCACCGTCACATCTAGCGCGGTGGTCGGTTCATCGGCAATCAGCAGCTCGGGTTCATTAGCCAGGGCCATGGCGATCATCACCCGTTGGCGTTGGCCGCCTGACAATTCGTGCGGGTAAGCACCCAGACGTTTTTCCGGTTCCGGCAGCCCAACCAGGTGGAGCAGTTCGAGGGTGCGCGCGCGCGCTGCCTGCTTACCCAAGCCTTTGTGTAAGAGCAGTACTTCGTTGATCTGGCGCTCGACCGAGTGCAACGGGTTGAGCGAGGTCATCGGTTCCTGAAAGATCATTGAGATGCGGTTGCCGCGAATTTGCCGCAAGCGTTTTTCCGGACAGTGCAACAAGTCTTCGCCGTGAAAATGAATGCTGCCGCTTGGGTGGCTGGCCTGCGGGTAGGGGAGCAGGCGCAGGATCGAATGCGCAGTGACCGATTTGCCCGAGCCACTTTCACCGACCAGCGCCAGGGTTTCGCCGGCGCGGATATCCAGGCTTACATCACGCAGCGCTTTCACCGGGTCACTTTCACCGGTAAAGGTCACGCTGAGGTTCTCGATGCGGATCAGGGGCGGTGTACTCATGCTTTCCTCGGATCGAAGGCATCGCGCAAGGCTTCACCAATAAACACCAGCAAGGTGAGCATCAGCGACAGCACGACAAAGGCTGAAATCCCCAGCCAGGGAGATTGCAGGTTGGCTTTGCCCTGGGCAATCAGCTCACCCAGTGAGGGCGCGCCAGGTGGCAGGCCAAAGCCGAGAAAATCCAGTGAGGTCAGCGTAATCACCCCGCCCGTAAGGATAAACGGGAAGAAGGTCAGGGTGGCAACCATGGCATTGGGTAGAATATGCCGGAACATGATCACGCTATTGCTGGCCCCCATGGCACGGGCGGCACGCACATACTCCAGGTTGCGGCCGCGCAGGAACTCGGCGCGCACCACATCGACCAACGCCATCCAGGAAAACAGCAGCATGATACCGAGCAGCCACCAGAAACTGGGTTCAACAAAACTGGCCATGATGATCAGCAGATAGAGTACCGGCAGGCCGGACCAGATCTCGATAAAACGTTGGCCAAACAGATCGATCTTGCCGCCATAAAAACCCTGAACGGCGCCGGCTACGACACCGATGATCGAGCTGAGGATGGTCAGCGTCAGGGCAAACAGCACGGAAACGCGGAAACCGTAAATCACCCGTGCCGTGACATCGCGCGCTTGATCATCGGTGCCCAGCCAGTTTTCGCGTGATGGCGGGGCGGGCGCTGGCACTTCCAGATCGTAGTTGATGCTGTCGTAGCGGTAGGGAATTGGCGGCCAGAGCATCCAGCCGTCGCCTTCCTCCAGGATCAGTTGCTGGATATAGGGATCACGGTAATTGGCCTGAATCGGGAATTCACCGCCAAACTCGGTTTCTGCATAACGCTGGAAAACCGGGAAATACAGTGAGTTCTCGAAGCTCATTACCAGGGGTTTGTCATTGGCGATCAGTTCCGCCCCGAGGCTGAGTACAAAGAGCACCATAAAGATATGCAGCGACCACCAGCCGCGGCGATTGGCCTTGAAGCGGGCAAAGCGGCGTTGGTTCAGCGGTGAGAGTCTTGGCATGTGCTTAACCCTCCCGGCTGGCAAAGTCGATGCGCGGATCGACCAGGGTGTATGTGATATCCCCAACAAGTTTCACCACCAGCCCGAGCAGGGTGAAAATGTAGAGGGTACCGAACATGACCGGGTAATCGCGATTGATCGCCGCTTCGAAGCCGAGCAGGCCGAGGCCATCGAGGGAGAAGATCACCTCGATCAACAGGGCGCCGGTGAAGAACACGCTGATCAGCGCGGCAGGAAAGCCGGCAATGATCAACAGCATGGCATTACGGAACACGTGGCCATAGAGCACGCGGCTTTCCGACAGGCCCTTGGCACGGGCGGTGACCACATACTGTTTGCCGATCTCATCCAGGAAGCAGTTCTTGGTCAGCATGGTCAGGGTGGCAAAGCTGCCAATCACCATGGCGGTAATGGGTAATACCAGATGCCAAGCGTAATCTTTCACCTTCTCCCAGTTACTGAGTTCTTCCCAGTTGCTGGAGGTCAGCCCGCGTAGCGGGAACCAGTCAAAATAGCTGCCGCCGGCAAAGAGCACGATGAGCAGTATGGCCAGCAAGAAGCCGGGAATGGCGTAGCCGACAATGATCAGCGAGCTGGTCCAGACATCAAAGGGACTGCCGTGACGCACCGCCTTGCGTATGCCCAGAGGAATGGAGATCAGATAAGTGATCAGGGTGGTCCATAGCCCCAGTGAGATAGAGACTGGCATTTTCTCGATAATCAGGTCGATGACCGGTGTATCGCGGAAAAAGCTATCACCAAAGTCAAAGGTCAGGTACCCCTTGATCATCATCCAGAAACGCTCGTGCGCTGGCCGGTCAAAGCCATACATGCGCTCAATTTCAGCGATGATGTCCGGGTCCAGGCCTTGCGCGCCGCGGTAGTTGCTGCCCGTTGCGGCATCACCCGCGGCGCTGCCTGAAATACGGCTAGTGCCACCCTCAAAGCCTTCCATTTGGGCAATCATCTGTTCAACCGGGCCACCGGGAGCGGCCTGAATGATCAGGAAGTTGATCAGCAGAATGCCGAAGATGGTTGGAATGATCAGTAGCAGACGGCGAATGATATAGGCCAGCATGGCTCAGTCTTCCTCGACGTCGATAATCAGGCTCTGCCCAGCCAGTGCGGCGTCTTTTTCTGGATCAACCCACCAGGTATACAGACCCAGGTCATACTCGGGCGGCTCCGGCGGGTGGGCAAACTTGTTCCAGTAGGCCACACGGTAATAGCGCGTGTGGAAGTTAGGCACAATGTAGTGACCGTCGCGCAGCACCCGGTCCAGTGAGCGGGCATGGCTAATGAGTTCTTCGCGGGATTCGGCTTCGATCAGGCCTTCGACCAACGCATCGACAGCAGGATCTTTCAGGCCCATAAGATTGCGGCTGCCGGGATTGTCGGCACTGGAAGAATGCCAGTATTCGCGCTGCTCATTGCCTGGCGAATTGGACTGGCCGTAGCTGGTCACGACCATGTCGAAATCCCGCGATCGCAGGCGGTTGATATATTGCGAGACATCGACCCGGCGCAGGTTCATATCAATACCCAGCGAAGCCAGGTTGCGCTTGTAGGGCAGCAGAATACGCTCGAAGTCGGCCTGCACCAGCAGGAACTCGAAGCGCAGCGGCTCACCGTCAGCGTTGACCATGCGATCATTTTCAATCCGCCAGCCGGCATCGAGCAAAAGCTGGTAAGCCTCGCGCATGCGGGGTCGAATCATGCCGCTGCCATCATTACGCGGCGGTACCCAGGCTGGCCCAAAGACGGTATCGGGCAAATGCTCACGCCAGGGTTCCAAGAGCGCTAGCTCACTGTCGTCCGGTTCGCCCGTTGCGGCCAGTTCCGAGTTGGAAAAATAGCTATCGCTGCGGGTATAGGCATTATGGAACAGGCTGCCGTTGGACCACTCAAAATCGAACAGCAGGCTGATGGCCTTGCGCACGCGCCGGTCTTCAAAGTGGGGGCGGCGCAGGTTGAAGACAAAACCTTGCATGCCTTGTGTGTTGTTATTGACGATCTCTTCCTGAATGATACGGCCATCACGCAGTGGCGGGCTGTTATAACCTGTGGCCCAGTTGCGCGCGCTGACTTCCTGGTTGAAGTCGAACTGGCCGGCCTTGAAAGCTTCCAGTGCTACGCCGGTATCACGGTAGTACTCGATCACAATGCGATCGAAGTTGTAGAAGCCGCGATTGACCGGCAAGTCTTTTGCCCAGTAGTCGGGGTCGCGCTCAAAACTGATGCTGCGCCCGGCATTCACCCGGCTGATGCGATAAGGTCCGCTACCCAAGGGTGGGGCCAGGGTGGTTCGGGTGAAATCCCGTTCGGCCCAGTAGTGTTCAGGCAGTACGGGTAGTTGCCCCAGCACCAAGGGTAACTCGCGGTTACGGCCGTGATGAAAGTGAAAGGTTACGGTGAGCTCATCATCCGCGATCACCTCTTTGACGTCACCGTAATAGGCACGATAGAAAGGGGCGCCGTCTTCCACCAGGGTGTTGAAGGTAAAGACCACATCACTGGCGGTGATGGGTTCGCCATCATGAAAACGGGCCTTGTCACGTAAATGAAAGCGCACCCAGGTATTGTCTTCAGCGCGCTCGATGCGTTCGGCGATCAGGCCGTATTCGGTAAACGGCTCATCCAGTGCGTGAAAGGTCAGGGTGTCGTAAATTAGTGACAAGCGTTCAGCGCTGGTGCCGCGGCTGATAAAACCATTGAGCGAGTCAAAACTGCCAAACCCCGACAGGCGCAGCGTGCCGCCTTTGGGCGCATCCGGGTTGACGTAATCGAAATGGCGGAAGTCCACCGGGTATTTCGGCGGCTCACCATACAGGGTCAGTGCGTGCTTGCCTGGCTGTGCCAGTGCCGCTCCCCCGATAAACAGTAATAACAGCCCCGTGGCCAATGTCTTCAGCATGCCAACCCTTGTTGTTTGATGAATCCAGCCAATCCCCCAAAGGCAGAAAGCTAACACTGTGCAGGGCATTACGAAAGCCCTGCAGGTGTAATACGCCATCGCATCAAGGCAGGTAAAGGGTCAACTGCTCTCCGGGTTGCAAGTGGCGGCCGAGACTGTTCCAGCTGCGAATCTTGTCGACATTGACATTAAAGCGCTTGGCAATGCTGTACAACGAGTCGCCGGACTTGACGGTATAGGTGGTTTGTTGCCGGCTGCCGGCGGCGTCAGCACTGCTGCTGCCAGGCAAACGCAAGGTCTGGCCTACTTGCAGGCTATTGCTATTGAGCTCATTGAGTTGCTTGATACTGGCTACATTGACGCCATGCTGGCGGGCGATGGTCCACAGGTTGTCGCCTGAGCGAACGGTGTAGCTGGTATTGCCGGTGCTCGCCCCGGCAGTACTTTGGGCAGATTGGTTTGCAGCGCTTGCCAGGGCGGTGTCAGCCGGTTTTGGCAGCATCAGGGTTTGCCCGGCACGGATCATATTGCCACGCAGGTTATTGATCTCGCGAATTGCATTCAGTGAGACCTGATGACGCTGTGCGATGGTCGACAGGTTATCGCCACGGCGCACCTGGTAGGGCTGATAGTCGACCCAGGCAGTCTCTGGCAGCGCTTCCAGAGCGGCAGTAAAGCTATCAGCCTTGTCGACCGGTACGAGTAACTGATAGGCATCGCGCGGGGCAGTGATCCGCTGGTGGTAGGCGGGATTAAGCTGGCGTAATTCTCTGGGAGAAATCTCTGCTAGCTCCGCCGCCTTGTGCAGGTCCAACTGCCGATCCAGGTCAATGGCCGCAAAGTAGGGGGCATCAGGCAATTCCGGTAGGGGTGTGCCGTATTGATCAGGCTGATCGATCACCTGGGCCATGGCCAGTAACTTGGGTACGTAGTGCATGGTTTCACGTGGCAGGCGCAGGTTCCAGTAGTCGGTAGGCAGACCCTGCTGTTCATTACGTCTGATCGCGCGGCTAACGCAGCCGCCACCGCAATTATAAGCAGCCAATGCAAGCAACCAGTCGCCATCAAAGCGTTCATTCAACTGGCTGAGGTAGTCGAGTGCTGCCTGGGTTGAGGCGGTAATGTCGCGGCGACCGTCATACCACCAATTTTGATGCAGTTCAAAATGGCGGCCGGTAGATGGAATAAACTGCCAGATCCCTGCGGCCTGGGCGTGCGAATTGGCCTGCGGGTTGTAGGCGCTTTCAATAAAGGGAAGCAGGGCTAGCTCTTTTGGCATCTGGCGTTCGGCCAGTTGCTCGACCACATAATGCAGGTAGCGCTCGGCGCGCGGTGCAGTCTGCTCGAAATAACGGGGGTTACGTTCATAAAAAGCCAGTTGCTGCTGGATGCGAGCCTGGTCTGACGCTTGATCCTGCAGCTGATAACCGCTGCGAATGCGCGCCCAGATGCTGTCATCGGTAACTGTCAGTTCATGCGCTGCAACAGGCTCTGGTGAAGGTTTGACATCCAGCGGGAGGGCCGGTAATTCACGCTCGGCAACGGGGGTAACGGGTTCTGTCGGCAGGCTGCTGGTGGTTTGGCAGCCGGCGAGGAAAAGCATCAGGCCAAGGGGTGCGCCGAGTCGCCAGCAAGCCCTGGCGATGTGGGTAGTGTGTGCCATTTAATTATCCGCAAAATGCGAAGTATCCTAGGCAGATGCTACCCGGGGGTCAACCCGGGTATGTGCTTAGAAGCTGTCCTTCCATTGGCGAATAACAGCAAGCGTCTCTGCGCCAGCAGCTACAGGCCCGGCGTTGCGGTCGCTAGCGGCCTGCTGCACAGCAGCTTCATTGCTGCGCATAAAGGGGTTGGTCTGCTTTTCCAGGCCAATACTGCTAGGCAGGGTAATGCGGCCGTCGGCCCGCAAGTCCTCAACTACCTGCAAGCGCACCTGGATATCCTGGTTGTCAGGCTCGACTGCGAGAGCAAAGCGCAGGTTGGCCAGGGTGTACTCATGGGCACAAAACACCCGTGTGCGTTCCGGCAGTGCTGCCAGGCGCTGGAGGGAGTCATGCATTTGTGCTGGTGTGCCCTCAAACAGGCGGCCACAACCGCCGGCAAACAAGGTGTCACCACAGAGCAGGAAGGGGTCATCGGCGGCACAATAAAAGGCAATATGCCCCAGGGTGTGCCCTGGTACTTCAAGCACATCCAGCTCATGCCCCAGCACCTTGACGCGGTCACCATCGTCAAGACGTTGGTCAACGCCGGCAATATTCTCGTTCGCTGGACCCAGCACCTTGCATTGAGTGGCGGCCTTTAATGTTGCCAGCCCACCGACATGGTCAGGATGATGGTGGGTAATCAGAATATGCGTCAGGGTGAATTCCGGATGACGCCCCAGCCAGGTAACCACTGGCTTGGCATCGCCAGGATCAACCACAGCAGCGCGTTGGCTTTGCTGATCAACCAGTAACCAGATGTAGTTGTCACTGAATGCGCGCAGGGGAATTAATTCGAGCATGCTGTCAGCCTCATGGCAGGCAATTGATGGCCGGTCAGCTGGCAGGGCCATCACTGTCCGGATAAGGGTCTTATGGAGTATCTTAGGGGGCAAGCCGGCCAAGGCCAACCCCGGAGATCATGCATGGCCAATACATCCATCAGTCAGTCTGACCTGATCAGCCTGTTGGGCATTGCCCGCCAATGGCTGCAGTCGCCGCCGGGCGAGATGCTACTGGCGGCAGAGCGGGCCGCTTTGGAAAAAGCGATGGAGCGCTGTTTTGGTCAACATATGGTGACTTACGGGTTGGCTACACAGCCTTTGACCGATAACCATCAGGCGCTACGTAACCACTGGCGTATCGATTTGACTGCCGACGGTGAAGCATTACCGGTGGATGAGGCCTATTGGCCATTTGCTCCCCAATGCCTGGACGCAGTGCTCTTGCATCATGGGTTGGATTTTTGCCTGAGCCCGCGCAGTGTCTTGCGGGAGGCCAGCCTGACAGTGCGACCTGGCGGGCATTTACTGATTTTTGGTTTCAACCCCTGGAGCCTGTGGGGTATCAATCATCTGGCAGGGCGCGAGTGGTTCAGCGAGGCGGGGTTTGTCAGTCCGGCACGTTTGGTCGACTGGCTTGAGTTGCTCGGATTTGCAGTGGAGAAACGCCAGGGCGGGTGCTATCGTCCGCCGCTGGCCTCGGCTCGCTGGCTTGAGCGTCTAGCATGGATGGAAGGTGTTGGCAGCAAGTATCATTTACCCGGAGCGGGCTTTTATTTCATTCAGGCGCGGCGGCAGATGTTCGGTATGACCCCGCGCCAGGAACGCACTTCAGTGTTTCCGGCATTGACCTTGCCACCGCTGGTGGCAGGTAGCCGCAAGACACACAAACGGAATCAGTAATGACGCAGAAGATCGAAATTTTTACCGATGGCGCTTGCAAAGGTAACCCCGGCCCAGGTGGGTGGGGGGCGGTATTGCGCCTTGGCCCGCATGAGAAAAAACTTTTTGGTGGCGAGCTGGGCACCACCAATAACCGTATGGAGCTCACGGCCGCGATCCAGGCACTGGCGGCACTGAAGAAGCCGGCCAGCGTGTTGCTGGTGACTGACTCCGAATATGTCATGAAAGGTATTCGTGAGTGGATGCCTAACTGGAAGAAGCGCGGCTGGAAAACGGCCAGCAAGCAACCGGTTAAAAATGCCGACCTGTGGCGTGAACTGGATGCGCTGGTGCAACAACACGAGATTGAATGGCAATGGGTCAAGGGCCATAGCGGCCACCCCGGGAACGAGCTGGCGGATGAGCTGGCTAATCTTGGGGTTGAGCAGGTGTTGGCTGAAGGAGGCAAGTCACATGCGTGAAGTCGTCCTGGATACAGAAACCACGGGTATTGAGCTGCGTGACGGGCACCGCATCATCGAGATCGGTTGTGTCGAGGTGGTCGGCCGGCGGCTAACCGGGCGGCACTATCACGTCTACATCAATCCGCAGCGTGAAGTGGAAGAGGGCGCTTTTGCGGTACACGGCATCAGCAATGACTTTCTCGCTGACAAACCGCTATTTGCCGATATCGTTGATGATTTTATGCGCTTTATCGAGGGTGCCCGCCTGGTCATCCATAACGCAGCCTTTGACGTTGGGTTTATCGATGCTGAGCTGCAGCGCCTCAAGCGTGGCCACGGCGTAGTAACTGACCATTGCTCGGTACTGGATACGCTAAAAATGGCGCGGGAGAAACACCCCGGCCAGCGCAACAGCCTGGATGCCCTGTGCAAGCGTTACGGTATCGACAACTCCCAACGAGACCTGCATGGCGCCTTGCTGGATGCCGAGATTCTCGCTGACGTCTACTTAACCATGACGGGGGGGCAAACTGCTCTCTCACTGGCCGGTCACGGCCAGGATGCGGATGCCGAGGGCGGGGTTACGCGCAGGCGTGCGGTGCCCGTAGAGCTCAGCCAGCAGTTGCAGGTATTGGCGGCCAATGCCAGTGAGTTGGAACAGCATGCCGAGCGTTTGTCCGCCGTCGAGCAGGCCGCTGGCTTTAACCTTTGGCAGGTGAAACCGGCAGAGGGGTGAGGTTGCCAGAGTGCCTGTGACCACTAGTCTTGTTATAGTCACTTAAGGGGGCGGTCCAGGACTTGCCCGAAGCATAAATGATCAGGAGTTGATGTATGCCCGAGTATCAAAGTCTCAAGGTGGAATTGAATAACAAGATTGCCCATATTCAGCTTAACCGTCCGGAAAAACTGAACGCGATGAATGCGGCTTTCTGGGAAGAAATGGTTCAGGTGTTCGACTGGGTAGATGCCACAGATGAGGCGCGGGTGGTAATTATTAGTGGTGCCGGCAAGCATTTTTCAGCCGGTATTGATCTGGCGCTGCTGGCCACGGCATCGCATGAAATGACTCAGGATATCGGCCGTAACGCCGAGCGCATCCGGCGTAATGTGTTACGGCTGCAGGCGGCGTTTAATGCCGTCGACAATTGCCGCAAGCCGGTGATTGCTGCCATTCAGGGTTACTGTATTGGCGGCGCCATTGACTTGATCAGCGCCTGTGACATGCGTTATTCCACCACGGATGCCAGCTTCTCGATCAAGGAGATCGACATGGGTATGGCAGCCGATGTGGGTACCCTGCAACGTTTGCCGCATTTGATCGGTGATGGCATGATGCGGGAGTTGTCTTATACCGGGCGCAGCATTACTGGCGAAGAAGCCGCCGCGCTGGGGTTGGTCAATCGTTGCTTTGCCGATGTGGATGCTTTGTTGGCCGGTGTCATGGCCATTGCCGAAGAGATTGCCGGCAAGTCTCCCTTGGCGATTCGCGGTACCAAGGAAATGATCCGCTATAGTCGTGATCATAGCGTTGAAGACGGTTTGAACTATATCGCTACCTGGAATGCGGCCATGCTGCAGTCGGAAGACATGAAAATTGCTATGACAGCACACATGTCCAGGAAAAAAGCGGATTTTGCCGACTGATGTCAAGTCGGCTACAGGGAAGGCGGAGGCGAACACCATGTTGACAGGCGCAACATCACTGGACCTGGTCCTGCAGGAGCTTTCCAGCAGCTTGTCCGAGGTGGAAGATTTACTGCAGCGGTTCCTTGAGGATCGTCACAATGGTGGCCTGTTGCAACAGGCCATTGAAGGTCTGCAGCAACTTCGCGGCACACTGACGCTGATTGAATTGCGTGGCGCGAGTGTGTTGCTGGAAGAAATGATTGCTCTGGCAACGGACATACCCGAGCACGATGCCGAGCAGCATAACGATTCGTTGTCGGCGTTGTGTGACAGTTTGTTTGAACTGGAGCGCTTTCTTGAGTTCACTCGCAATCATAGCCATGAACTGCCTGAGCTGTTGCTACCGGCCACCAATAAATTACGTCAGTTACGTGGTGGTGTAGCTCCGCTGAGTGAAGATTACTTCTTCACCCTTGATCCTCAGCGGTTGGCGCGCAAGCCCTGGCAAGGCGATGAAGCCCGTGTGGATGACCGCAGCATGGCACGGCTGCGGCAGATGTATCAGGTTGGCTTGTTGACCTTGCTGCGCGATGACGATGCCCGAGCGGCAGCACCGCTAATGCGCCGTGCCTTGCAACGCTGGATGGATGCCTTGCCGCACACGGCAGCAAACTTGTGCTGGGTTGCCGATGCCGCTCTGGAAGCGGCTGAACAGACGCCGCTAACCTTGACTGCCGAGCGTAAGCGTCTGTTTGCGCGGATTGACCGTCAGATCAAACCTTTTCTCAAGCAGGATGCGCCTGGCGTAGATATTGATCAGGCGCTCCTGCAGCACTTGTTGTTTTTGACCGCAGTGGCTGATGCTTCTTGTGATCAGGCTACCGCTGTGCGTGAGGCTTACAGCCTGCCAAACCCCGGCTTTACTGAAGCCGAGCTGCAAGAGGCCTTTGAGCGCCTTAGGGGGCCTGGCGTAGAAGTCATGCGCTCATTGGCGGATGCATTGCGCGAAGAGCTGACTGCGATCAAGGATTTGCTTGACCTGCTGGCCCGCAACGCCGCCGGGGATATTGATCAGTCACAGGAAACCTTGCGTAATGCGCTGTATCGTTTAAGCAAAACCTTTGACATGTTACAGATGCCCCGTGAAGCAGAGGGTCTGGATGCGGCTGCCGAGCAGGTGTCGCAGTGGTCCTCGGAGAACCTGCCACAAGGGCTGGATTTGGTGGCCGATGCGGTCCTTCAGGCTGAAACAACCGCCAATACCCTGGATAACAACCAGAGTTATTCTGCCCGCGATCACGACAGAGGTGCAGTTCAGGAACCTGTGGAGTTGAAAGAAGCCAGGATTGTGCTGTACGAGGAATCCCAGGCGGGGTTGGCCCTGGCCAAACGCGCGGTGACTGCCTATCTGGAGTCAGGCAATGACAGCATGCATCTGATGAACGTACCGGGCTCGCTGGAGACGGTGCGGGGTGGTTTGGTGTTCCTCGGCATGACGCGAGCTGCCGCCGTCATTCACCAAGCCAGCAACTACATTCAACACACGATGCTGGAACAGCAGAAAGTGCCGGATGCGCAACAGCTTGATGTGTTGGCCGATGCCCTGACAGGTATCGAATTCTATCTGGAATCAGCTGAGCGCTCGTCTGCCACTGCGGCGGATGTATTGGCCATGGCCGCTGACGGCCTGGCCCAGCTGGGTTACCCGCTTACCGAGGAGTAAACATGCTGGCGCGCTTTACCCCAGCAAGCAGTTTTACCAGCCCGCAAGCCGTCACGCGTTGCCTGGTGATCAGTCAGCAACAATTTGCCCTCTATCAGGGTAGCTTTTTGCTTGATCCGGATACGGCGCGTTTTATTGGCAATGTGCAGCATTCACTGTTTCTCGGATATGTTGATGGTGAGCCTTGTGAAGTCTGGCGGTTGGAAGCGCCGGATGATTTTCCTGGGCTGAGCTGGCACGGCCTGCGTGGTCTGATTGGGCAGGTTGAAGATGTCATCTTCCGGGTCTTGGGTTTAGCCCAGCAATTGGATGGCTGGTATGACACGCATCAGTTCTGTGGGCGCTGCGGCAATCGCATGCAGACGCACGTGAATGACCGTGCCATGCACTGTGAACCTTGTGCGCAAACCCAGTACCCCAAACTGGCCCCCTGCATCATTGTGCTGATCACCCGCGGCGAAGAAGTGTTATTGGCGCGTTCACCGCGCTTCCCGTCGGGTTTTTTCAGCACTCTGGCCGGGTTTATCGAGCCCAGTGAATCGGTTGAAGAGTCCTTGCACCGCGAAGTCATGGAAGAGGTCGGGCTGACCGTCACCGATGTTGAATACTTGGGCAGCCAGAATTGGCCGTTCCCGAATTCACTGATGCTTGGCTTTCATGCCCGCTACGAGAGTGGCGAGATCGTTCCGCAGCCCGGCGAAATTGAAGAAGCGCACTGGTGGCCGGTCGATCAACTACCGCACATTCCGCCACGCGGCACCATTTCGCGTTGGCTTATCGATTGTTATCTGGCCCGCTTGCGTGGCCAACCAGAGCCGCCACCACCGGTCTGAAACGGAGTTCATCATGTCTATGCAATTTGCGGGTCTGGCCGGGGTGCTGCTACTTCTGGCCGTTCTTCTGGTGGCAGTCATTGTTCGCCTGGGTTGGCGCCTGGCCTGGCTTTTGCCGTGGCTGCGTGGTCAGGTCATTACCCTGTTGCTTGCGCTGACCCTATTGCTTGGCCTGATTGCCTGGGATGTGTCGCGCTATCAAGCGCTGCCGCAGGAAGGCCGCCTGTTCACCGTTGAGGTGCGCAGCACTGAAGCAGGCTATGACCTGCGTCTGCAGCATGCAGGGCAAACCAGCGTGTATCCGCTTCAGGGCGACCTTTGGCGGCTGGATTTGCAAGTGCTGCGTTGGCAAGGTTTGGCCCATGCGATTGGTTTACAAGATGGTTACCGGCCATACCGTGTGAGCGGGCGCTTTCTGATGCTTGAGCGACAACTGGCTGGGGCAACTCAACTGCCATTGCATAACACGCCGGCCTGGCGGGATATCTGGTATTGGCTGGATGGGGGCAGTGGTAATGCTTGGCTGACGGCGGATGCCTTTAGCATCAACTTTATGCCGCTGGCAGATGGTGCGCGCTTTGCTATTGAAGCGGGCCCGACCGGTTTGACACCCGTGCCGTTGAATACGCAAGCGATGGATGCGCTGAAAGGTCAGCCGTAAAACGCAGAAGGACCCGTTGGAAAGGGGTGGTGGACGGGGCAGGTGACCGGCTGCAAGCGCCGGCCACCCGGTCAGTTATCAGGCCAGCATACCGCCGTCAACAGTCACGGTAGTACCAGTGGTGTAGCTGGAAGCATCGCTCACCAGATACAGCACAGTCCCAGCCATTTCGGTCGGGTCGGCTGCACGGCGCAGCGGAATGCGCTGCAGGGCTTGCTTCATGATGCTGTCATTGCTGGTCAGCGCCGAGGCAAACTTGGTGTCGGTCAGGCCGGGCAGCAGGGCGTTGCAGCGAATACCAAACTGGGCGCATTCACGGGCAAACACCTGAGTCATGTTGATGACCGATGCTTTGGTCATCGAGTAGATGCCCTGCATGTCGCCAGGTACGCGGCCGTTGACCGAGGCTACGTTGAGAATCACACCACTCTTGTTCTCACGCATCAGTTTGCCGGCTTCGATCGACATGAAGAAGTAGCCGCGAATATTCACGTCTACAGTTTTCTGGAAAGCGCCCAGGTCGGTATCCAGCACATTGCCGAAGTAGGGGTTGGCAGCTGCGTTGTTAACTAGGATATCCAGCTTGCCGAATTGCTCGCGAATGGCCGCAACCGTGTTGGTAATCTGCTCCATCTCACCGATGTGACAACCCATGGCGCTGGCTTTGCCGCCAGCAGCCACAATGGCGTCAGCCACTTTCTGGCAGTCTTCAACCTTGCGGCTGGAAACGATTACGTGGGCGCCTTGCTGGGCCAGCAGCTTGGCAATGGCTTCGCCGATGCCACGGCTGGCACCCGTTACCAGGGCTACTTTACCGTCGAGGTCAAACAGTTGGGTCTTTTGCATGGGTAATTCCTTGTTCTTGGTGGATTACAGCGTTGATTGATCAATAACCTGCAGGCTCATTTGCTCCAACAGCGTGTTCATGCCGATAAAGGCGGCAAAGCGCTGGTCCTGGGTCTGGCCGTGGTAGTAGCGATAGTAGATCTGCTGGACGATGCCGGCCAGGCGGAACAGACCGTAGGTGTAGTAATAATCCAGATTGTTGATTTCGATACCCGCGCGTTGCGCGTAGTAATCGGCAAACTCCTGCCGTGTCAGCATGCCGGGCGCATGGCTGGGCTGGCGGCGCATGGCTTGAACCGGCGCGGGATCATCTGCTTGAATCCAGTAGGCCAAGGTGTTGCCCAGGTCCATCAAAGGGTCGCCGATGGTGGTCATTTCCCAGTCCAGTACACCGATAATTTTCATCGGGTTGTCGGGATCAAGGATCACATTATCGAAACGGTAGTCGTTGTGCACCAAGCCAGGCTTGTGGTGATCGGCCGGCATTTTATCACGCAGCCAGGCCATAACGGGCTCCCAATTCGGGGCATCCGGGGTGATTGCCTTGTTATAGCGCTTGATCCAGCCTTCGATCTGGCGCTCGACATAGCCCTCGGGTTTGCCCAGGTCACCCAGGCCGCAGGCTTCATAATCCACATTGTGAAGATCAACAAACTTGTCGATAAAGCTTTTGCATAGCTCGCGGGTGCTGGCTTCATCCAGCCCCAGCTCCGGCGGCAGATCGGCGCGTAAAATGACTCCGTTGACCCGCTCCATCACATAGAACTCGCAACCCAGGACAGATTCATCCGTGCAATGGGCATAGGCTTTCGGGCAGTAGGGAAAGCCATCGTTCAATTGATTGATGATGCGGTACTCACGCCCCATGTCATGCGCTGACTTGGCCTTCACGCCAAAAGGCGGGCGGCGCAGAACGAATTCTTGCTCCGGATAGGCAACCAGGTAGGTCAGGTTGGAAGCGCCACCGGGGAACTGGCGGATCGTCGGAGTGCCTTGCAGGCCCTCAATTTGGGTTTTCAGGTAGCGGTCTACTGCGTCTGCATCCAGCTCTTCGCCGGCGCGAATCTGGCTCGCCTGGTCTGTGAGAGTCATGGCTGTCCTTTGGGGTCGTTGTTTGAATAGTCGGCTAATCTAATTCAGCTATGCCTTTGTAACAAGATCAAACGAGCGTTTGAAACCCGTTATCAGTCAGCGTGTTGTTGCTGAATTGGCTGGGTTGATACGGTGGCAGAGTTCGTTGGGCAGGGCAAGGCGGGCGGAGCGGGGAGGTGACAGGCGTGAAACAGGGCGCCGACAGCGTGGGTCGGCGCCCCGGCAGATCAACCAGCGGGGAAGAGTTCGCCCAGCTTCATGGCCTGCATGATGTCGCCTTCGGCGCGCAGCTTGCCAGACATGAATGCCTGCATGCCATCCGTTTCACCGGTCATGATGCCTACCAGCGTTTCGCTGTCCATGATCAGGGTAACGGTCGGATTGGCGGCTTCGCCAGTGCTTACGGCGCAAGTGCCATCCTTGACGGCTACATTGAAGTTGTCGTCATCTTCGACGTTGAACTGGAATACGATATCCAGGCCTTGAGCGGCAGCAGGGTTGAAGCGGGTGTCCATATTGCTGACGATATCGGCAACAGTAGTCATGAGCAATCCATCCTTATTGTGTGGGGTGTGAGCATAAGCACAGTGCCGAGATTAGGAGCCTCTCTGCCTGCTGTCAATAAATATTCATACGATCGTTTGAATTTAACCTGAAGCCTGCTGTTGTCACCTGCGTGAGCTGTTCCTGTATGCTTGTTAAATCGTTTAGACAAGGAGATACCCGGTGGAATGGTTGGGTGATTACACACTGTTTATGGCCAAGGCAGCGACTGTGCTGGTTGTGGTCTTTTTGATTGTTTCATTGCTGGCTTCACTGAAGGAGCGACAGCGGGCCAATGAGGGCACCTTGCAGGTACACCGGTTAAATGACCGGCTGGCCAATATGACTGAGACGCTGGGTGCCGAGGTGCTCGACAAGCAGGCGTACAAAGCCATGCACAAAGCCCGCAAGCTGCAAGAGAAAAGTCGCGCCAAGGGCGGCAACGCTGCACCACGAGTATTTGTTCTGACGTTTCATGGCGATATCAAGGCCGGGGCGCTAGAGCACCTGCGTCATGAGGTGACCGCAGTGCTTGAGTTGGCCCAGCCCAGTGACGAGGTTGTCGTGCGGCTGGAAAGTGCCGGTGGGATGGTCCACGCTTATGGTCTGGCTGCTTCGCAATTGGTGCGTGTGCGCGATGCGGGTATTCCACTGACTATCTGTATCGACAAGGTGGCAGCCAGTGGCGGTTACATGATGGCGTGTATCGGCAACCGCATCATGGCAGCGCCTTTTGCCATGCTAGGGTCGATCGGCGTTGTCGCGCAGTTGCCCAACTTCAATCGCTTGCTGAAAAAACACGATATTGATTATGAAATGCTTACAGCGGGCGAGTACAAGCGGACGCTGACGCTGTTTGGCGAAAACACCGATCAGGGCCGGGAAAAGTTCAAGCAGGATCTGGAAACTATTCACCGCCTGTTCAAGCGTTTTGTCAGTGACTATCGCCCGGCATTGGATATTGACCAGGTTGCCACCGGTGAAGTCTGGTTCGGGGCTGATGCCCTGGAGCAAAAGCTGGCTGATGAACTCAAGACCAGTGATCAGTATCTAACCGAGCGGGTCCGGCAGGCGGATGTATTTGAACTGCGTTACGTGCAGCGCAAAAAGCTGCAAGACAAGTTGGCCGGTGGAACCGCCTCGGTGGTTGACCGTTTGTTGCTGACCTGGGCGTCACGCTTTCACAATCAGCGTTTTTGGTAGGAGAGTCATATGTCTGAATTCAAGGCGTTGCTGGTCAGCGAAACCGATGGTCAGTATCAGGCTGCAGTCACCACGCGGAAGATTGATGATCTGCCCCCGGGTGAAGTACTGATCCGCGTTAAGTACTCCTCACTGAATTACAAGGATGCCCTGTCTGCCAGCGGCAACAAGGGCGTTACCCGTACCTTTCCGCATACGCCGGGGATTGACGCCGCCGGGGTCGTCGAAGCGAGCTCGGTCAGTGACTTCTCGGCTGGCGATGAGGTGATCGTTACCGGTTACGATCTGGGCATGAATACCAGCGGTGGCTTTGGCCAGTATATTCGGGTGCCGGCAGACTGGGTGTTGCGACGCCCTCAAGGCCTGAGCCTGCGTGACAGCATGGTGCTGGGTACAGCCGGCCTGACAGCCGCTCTGTGTATCGACAAGCTGGAGCACGCTGGACTGGCACCAGGTCAAGGTCCTGTGCTGGTGACCGGTGCTACAGGAGGCGTAGGGAGTATTGCTGTGGCTATGCTCAGCGCCAAAGGCTATGAAGTGGCCGCTTCTACCGGTAAAGCGCTGCAAGCTGATTTTTTGCGCAAGCTGGGTGCCAGCCAGATTGTCGATCGCAGTGCACTTGAAAGTGGTAAAGACAAGGTGTTGCTCAAGGACCAGTGGGCCGGGGCCGTGGATACCGTCGGCGGTGATATTCTGTTCAATGTGGTCAAATCCTTGCGTTATGGCGCCAGCGTGGCGTGTTGCGGCCTGACGGCTGGTGGTCAGTTCAGTGCCAGTGTATTCCCGTTCATTCTGCGCAACGTCAACTTGCTGGGTATCGATTCGGTCGAGCAGCCACTGGTGGTCAAGGCCTCGATGTGGGATTTGCTGTCGGTGCAATGGAAGACGGATCTGCACAACCTTGAGCGTGAAATCAGCCTGGATGCGTTGCCAGCAGAAATCGAGAAGATCCTCGCCGGTAAGATGGTAGGGCGGATTGTGGTCAATTTGGGTTAGGACATGGCTTTTCAATTTCTGCCCATCATCAAGGTCGTCGCGCCCTATATTGCCCAGGTCGCGACGGCTGCGATTCCGGCTTTTACCGCCAAGCCGGACACAGCAAAAAGCGACCCTATTCTGGCCAAACAGATTGAAGAGCTGCAGGCTGCAGCTACCCAGAATGCCGAATCGATTCACCTGCTGGCGGAAAATCTGCAAACCACCATACAGGGGCTTGAAGCGGCAGCTATTGAGTCCCGTCGGCAAGCCCGGCTGTTCAAGATCTGGTTGGGGGTTTCTTTGGGCGGTTCAGCTATAGCTGTGATTGTAGCTGGAGTGGCGCTGCTGAATTGAAATTGGGGCGTATTGGAGTACTTTTATAGTTTGTGCTCGGGTGTGTTGGTTGCCACCTGCCCCGGACACGCTACGAGCCGTCCCTGGGGCTC
>REBY01000065.1 GCA_007692485.1 Pseudomonadaceae bacterium
AGGTCGGCGTCGAGCAGGGCGAGGTCGGGCAGCAGCAGCGGGGAGACGACGCCCATTTTGGTGGTTTCGCCGGTGGTAATAATGCTGATCTGGGTGACTTCGGAGCCGGTGCCGGCGGTGGTGGGTACCTGGATCAGCGGTAGGCGTTGGCCTTTGGCGTTGCCGACGCCGTAGATATCGGCGAGTTTCTGTTGGCTATGCGGATGGGCGAGCAGGGCGACCAGCTTGGCGACGTCCATGGAGCTGCCGCCGCCGAAGCCGACAATCAGGTCGGCTTGCATGTCGATGGCTTGGTCGACGGCGGATTGCACGACGGCTTCTGGCGGATCGGCGACAACACGGTCAAAGACTTGCACGCTGAGGCTTTGCTTGGGGAAGTCGGCGAGGCTGGGCTCGAGCAGGCCGAGCTGGGTGATACCTGGGTCGGTGACGATCAGTACCCGTTTCGCGCCGCGTTCGCGGCAGAGTTCAGCCAGGCGTACGGCGGAACCGGATTCACAAAGGATCTGGGCAGTGGTGGCAAACAGAAAGGGGTTCATGCGGACCTCGGGCGGGTGAGACATTTTTATATACTGTATGGCCTCAAGGCGCTGGCCGCAAGCGAGCTGCTTGCCAGCTCGCTACAGGAAGCCTTCGAGCAGGTCGTTGAGAAACAGGTGGCCGCGCGGGGTCGGGCGCAGTTGCTGTTGCCAGGGTTCGAGCAGACCGCGCTGTACGGCGCTATCCAGTTGGCTGGCGATAGTCTGTAGCGATTGCCCGGTGCGTTCGGCATACCAGTGGCTGGGTACGCCGTCTTGCAGGCGCAGGGCGTTCATCAGAAAGTCGAAGGGCAAGTCGGTGGCGCTGAGGGATTTGCGACCGGCGCAGAAGGCTTTATCGGCGTTCAGGTAGTCCTTGGGTAGGCGGGTTTTCCAGTAGCGTTCGATATGCCCGTCAGGGCGGGTCAGTTTGCCGTGGGCGCCGGCGCCGATGCCAATAAAGTCGCCGTACTGCCAGTAATTCAGGTTGTGCCGTGCTTGCTTGCCGTCGCGGGCGTAGGCGGAGACTTCGTATTGCAGCAACCCGGCTTCGGCCAGACGTGCCTGGCCGGCTTCCTGAATGCTCCAGAGGATGTCTTCTTCCGGCAGCTTGGGTGGCTGGCTGTAGAACAGGGTATTGGGTTCCAGTGTCAGCTGATACCAAGACTGGTGTTCGGCGGCCAGTTCGATAGCCTGGTTGATGTCGGCCAGCGCATCGCTTTCGGTTTGCCCGGGCAGGCCGTGCATCAGGTCAAGATTGAGATTGTCGAAACCGGCCTTACGCGCCATATCGACGGCGGCGAGGGCTTCGCGGTCATCATGGATACGGCCGAGGGCTTTCAGGTGTTGGGCATTGAAACTCTGGATGCCGATCGACAGGCGGTTGATGCCGGCTTGGCGGTAGTCGGCAAACTTGGCCTGTTCGAAAGTGCCGGGGTTGGCTTCCAGGGTAATTTCGATATCGCGAGCAAAGGTCAGCCTGGCCGCCATGGCGTCAAGCAGACGGGCAAGGCTGGCGGCGGAAAACAGGCTGGGGGTGCCGCCGCCGAAGAAGATCGAGGTCAGTTCGCGCTGTTGGCCGCCATACTCAGCCAGTAGCGCCAAGTCTTCATCAAGGTCGGCTATCAGGGCATCAATGTAGGCGTCTTCCGGCAGACCGTTGTCACTGACATGCGAGTTGAAGTCGCAGTAGGGGCATTTGCGCACGCACCAGGGTATGTGCACATAGGCCGCCAATGGCGGCAGCTTCATGCCAATCCCAGCTGTTTGCGTAGTTGCGCCATGGCTTTGCCGCGGTGGCTGAGGCGGTTTTTTTGCGCGGCAGGGAGTTCGGCGCTGGCGCAGTTGGTTTCCGGTACCCAGAACAGCGGATCATAACCAAATCCGTGTTCGCCACTGGGAGCGTGCAGGATGCGCCCGTGCCATTCACCCTGGCAGATGATGGGAGTCGGGTCGTCGGCGTGGCGCAGCAAGGCCAGTACGCTGATAAAGCGCGCGCCGCGTTCGGCATCGGGAATGTCACGCAGTGCTTCCAACAACTTGGCGTTATTGGCGGCATCGCCGGCGCCATCGGCGTAGCGGGCTGAGTAAATCCCGGGCGCCCCGCCGAGGGCATCGACGGCCAGGCCAGAGTCATCGGCCAGCGCCGGCAGGCCGGAGGCACGCGCAGCATGGCGGGCCTTGAGGATGGCGTTCTCGATAAAAGTCAGCCCGGTTTCTTCGGCTTCCTCGCTGAGAAATTCACTCTGTGGCAACACGGTCACGTGCTCGCCTAGCATCTGCTGCAATTCGGCCAGTTTGCCTTTATTGCCGCTGGCCAATACCAGGCGGTCAAAAGCCAGCTCAGTCATCCGGATGAAACTCCTGCTGGAAGCGCACGGTGTGCACCGGCGCGCCTTGGCTTTCCTGGATCTTCAGGTTGAAGCGCAGCAGGCCGCGTTGAGCTGATGTGTAGTTGGCAACAAAATAGATGGCGTCACCTTCCTGGATGCGGATAAAGCGGATCGGGGTGACCTGCTGAACCAGGTTGGTGACCGTGCCTTCGACCAGTGCGTCGACCGGCACCGGGCCGTCATCGGTCTGCTTTTGCACCAGCAAGTTGATCACGCCGTGCGTGCGGCCGCGCGTCAAACCGGCTTTGGCAGCAATCTCGGGTTGCAGATAGCTGCTGTTGAAGGTGTTGTGATAGACAATCAGGTCGCCAAAGCGTTGCGGACTTTGCGACTGGGCCAGCAGGCTGCCGGCAAACAGCAGGCTGCAGACCATAAGGGTGAAGCGGATCATGCCATTTACTCCTGTCGGGTTACCCGGTAGATCGCGACTTCACCCAGCAGGTTGGGCCAGATACCACTGAGCCAACCGGTCTGATGCGTCTGGTCGACCACCAGGCGATCAAGGATACGAATAGAGCGCTCGCGGCACAGCTGTTCGAAATCCCTGAAGGTGCAAAAATGAATATTTGGTGTGTTGTACCACGTGTAGGGCATGAACTCGGACACCGGCATGCGGCCTTTGATGCCCAGGTGCACGCGGCAGCGCCAATGGCCAAAGTTGGGGAAGGTGAGAATGCCTTCCTTGCCGATTCGCAACATGTCTTCCAACACACGGTCCGGATAGTGTACCGCTTGCAGCGCCTGGGTCATGACCACGGTATCGAAACTGTTGTCACCAAAGTTGTCCAGCCCCAGGTCCATGTTCTGCTCGATCACACGCACGCCGCGTTCGACACAGGTCTGGATTTGTTGGGCATCGATTTCCAGGCCATAGCCCTGTACCTGTTTGGTATTACCCAGGTGTTGCAGCAGCTCGCCACTGCCGCAACCGAGGTCGAGTACGCGGGTGCCGGCGGGAATCCATTGCTCGATGATTTGCAGATCGGTACGCAGGCTCATGCGTCCACCTCGATTCGGTTCATGTAGCCCTGGAAGGCATCGATGTAGCGCGGGATCGGCAGCAGGAAGGCGTCGTGGCCCTGGGGCGCATCGATTTCCAGATAGCTGACGTGTTTGCCGGCGGCGAGCAGGGCGTTGACCAGTTCCCGCGAGCGTGCCGGGGAAAAGCGCCAGTCGGTGGTAAAGGACATCAACATGACGTCAGCCTTGACCCCGGCCAGAGTGCGCGCAAGATCATCCTGGTGGGCGGCGGCGGGGTCAAAGTAGTCCAGCGCCTTGGTCATCAGCAGGTAGGTATTGGCATCAAAGCGGCCGGAAAACTCCTGGCCTTGATAGCGCAGGTAACTTTCCACTTCGAACTCGACGCTGGTCAGATCGTAGTTGAGTTTTTCACTGCGCAGGTCGCGGCCAAATTTCTTGCCCATGGCGTCATCGGACAGATAGGTAATGTGCCCGACCATGCGCGCCAGGGTCAGGCCACGCTTGGGAATGACGCCGAAAGCGGCGTAATCGCCGTTATGAAAATCCGGGTCGGTCACGATGGCCTGGCGGGCGACTTCGTTAAAAGCAATATTCTGCGCCGACAGTTTGGGCGCAGTGGCAATGGCCACGCAGTGACGCAGGCGCTCGGGATAGCTGATCGCCCATTGCAGTGCCTGCATACCGCCGAGGCTGCCACCGACCACGGCGGCCCATTGCTGGATACCCAGCAGGTCGGCCAGCCTTGCCTGGCTGTTGACCCAGTCTTCCACGGTCACGACCGGGAAGCTGGCGCCATAGGCTTTGCCTGTCGCCGGGTCGATACTCGAGGGCCCAGTGGAGCCGTGGCAGCCACCGAGGTTGTTCAGGCTGACAACAAAGAAGCGGTTGGTGTCGATGGCTTTGCCCGGGCCTATACAGGCGTCCCACCAGCCGGGCTTGCGCTCGTCTTCATGGTGGTAGCCGGCAGCATGGTGATGCCCGGACAATGCGTGGCACACCAGCACGGCATTGCTGGCCGAGGCATTCAGGGTGCCGTAGGTTTCATAGACCAGTTCGTAAGGCCCCAGCAAACGCCCACAGGACAGCAGCAGGGGTTCACTGAACGCCTGCCGTTGTGGTGTCACCAGGCCTACGCAATCGTCGGGAAATTGGGACATCGGGTCGCGAATTCCTGATTGGTTGTTCAGTAAGCCAGGGTCAGCCCGCGGGGCATGCCGGTGGCGATTGCCAAGTTGGTGATCAACAGCATATCGACCAGCCGCAGGGCAATGAAGGCAAAGATCGGTGACAGGTCAAGCCCGCCCATGGACGGCAGGAAGCGTCGGATCGGTGACAGCAAAGGCTCACAAATCTGATGCACGATCATGGCGGCCGGGTTCTGGCTCTGTGGGGCGACCCAGGACAGGATCACGCTGATGATCAGGGCAAAGAAGAAGATCTTCACAAACAGGGCGGTAATCCCGACCAGGGCCCAGACGATGATTTGCAGCAAACCCGGCATGCCTACGCCAGCAAGCCCCAGAATCAGTGCAATCAGAATGGCCTGAATGATCAGTGCGAGCATCAGGGAGGCCAGATCGACGCCGCCAAAGCCTGGAATGACGCGACGCAAGGGCATCAACAAGGGGGCGGTGGCGCGGACAAAGAACTGGGTCAGCGGGTTATAGAAGTCGGCACGTACGGTCTGCAGGATAAAGCGCAGCAGCACGATCAGCAGGTACAGGCTGCCCAGCGTCTGGATCAGGTAGATAGCAGCGGAATCAAGTCCGGTCATTGGGTGTCCTCGGCGTTGGCATTGGCGGAGCTGCCCAGTTCGACAGCCATTTCGGCGGCGCGGCGACTGGCCGCTTGCATGCCGCGAGCAATGATCGCCGGGAAGTCGTCGGCGGCAAAGCTGTTGATTGCTTGTTCGGTGGTACCGCCGGGCGAGCTGACGCGGCGGCGCAGTTCACTGGCATCGACATCACTGTGGACTGCCATATCGGCCGCGCCGAGCGCGGTGAACAGGGTCAGGCGCTCGGCGGTATCGCGCGGTAGCCCGAGTTGCTCGCCGGCGGCGGTCATGGCTTCGATCAGGTAGAAGAAGTAAGCCGGGCCACTGCCGGATACCGCGATCACAGCATCAATCAGCTGTTCTTCTTCCAGCCACAGGCTGATGCCGACAGCATTCAGGATCTGCTCGGTGTGTTGTTTCTGCGCGGCGCTGACATTGGCGTTGGCGAACAGGCCACTGACCCCCTGACGACGCAAGGAGGGCGTATTCGGCATGCAGCGCACGATTGCGGCATCGTCGCCCAGCCAGTCGGCCAGGCTCTGGCTGTCGATACCGGCGGCAATCGAGATCACCAGTTGCCCGGGCTTGCGCGCCGGTAGGGCGCGGCAGACCTGTTGCATGACCTGGGGCTTGACCGCCAGCACCAGCACGTCGCAGTCGCGCGCTAGCTGGGCGTTGTCAGAGTGTGCCTGGATGCCGAACTGGCGGGCCAGCTTGGCCGCTTGCTCCGGGTTGTGGTCGCTGGCCAGCAGTTGGCTTGGTTTGACATCCTGTTGCAGCATGCCGCCAATCAGGCTGGTGGCCATGTTGCCGGCGCCGATAAAACCAATAACGGGTGCAGTCATATGCTTATCCTTGTGTCGAGTCGGAGCCGTGGGTGTGGCGCGGGCCAAAGAGCGCGGTTCCGATGCGTACCTGGGTGGCGCCTTCCTGCACGGCTTCGGTGAGATCGTCGGTCATGCCCATCGATAGCGTATCCAGGTCCATGCCCAGATCCTGCTGCGCGGCGTACAATGCCTGCAGGGGTTGCCGGCGGCCGGCGCTGTCTTCCGCCGGGGCCGGAATCGCCATCAGCCCGCGCAAACGCAGGTTGGGCAGTGCCGCCACCGCGGCGGCCAGTTGTGGCAATTCACTCAGGCTGACACCTGACTTGCTCTCCTCACCACTGATATTGACCTGCAGGCAGATATTCAATGGCGCCAGCCCAGCGGGGCGCTGCTCGGACAGGCGGCGGGCGATTTTCAGGCGGTCAACGCTGTGTACCCAGTCAAAGTGCTCGGCCAGGGCCTTGGTCTTGTTCGACTGGATCGGGCCAATAAAATGCCAGATCAGTGGCAGGTCAGCCAGTTCGGCTTGTTTATCCAACGCTTCCTGCAAGTAGTTTTCGCCGACATCGCGAACACCCGCCGCCCAGGCTTCGCGAATAGCTGCCGCCGGGCGCGTCTTGCTGACCGCAATCAAAGTGACTTGTTCGGCGTCACGGCCGACATTCTCTGCCGCGCGCTGAATACGTTCACGAACGTTTGCAATATTATCTGCTATCGTTGACATTACTAATCTGGATACCTTGCCAATCGAAGTGACCTTGACGGCATTCTACATGCTTGCAAGGCCCAATGGGGAACCCTATGGATATTACCGAGCTGTTAGCCTTCAGCGCCAAGCAGGGCGCGTCGGACTTGCACCTGGCGGCAGGACTGCCACCCATGATTCGTGTGGACGGCGACGTGCGGCGCATCAACGTGCCCGCCATGGAGCACAAGCAAGTGCACGCGCTGATCTACGACATCATGAATGACAAGCAGCGCAAAGACTACGAGGAGTTTCTGGAAACGGATTTCTCCTTCGAAGTACCTGGCGTCGCCCGTTTCCGGGTCAATGCCTTCAATCAGCAACGCGGCGCCTCTGCGGTGTTCCGGACCATTCCTTCCAAGGTGTTGACCATGGAAGAGCTGGGTTTGGGCGACACCTTCAAGAAAATTGCCGACGCCCCGCGCGGGCTAGTGCTGGTGACCGGCCCGACGGGTTCCGGTAAGTCGACCACTCTGGCAGCACTGTTGGACTACCTGAACAACACCCGCTACGAGCATATTCTGACCATTGAAGACCCGATCGAATTTGTCCACGAGTCGAAGAAGTGCCTGGTCAATCAGCGTGAAGTGCACCGCGATACGCTCGGTTTTGCCGAAGCGCTGCGTTCGGCCCTGCGGGAAGACCCGGATATTATTCTGGTCGGTGAGATGCGTGACCTGGAAACGATTCGCCTGGCGTTGACCGCGGCGGAAACCGGTCACCTGGTTTTCGGCACCTTGCACACTACCTCGGCGGCCAAAACCATCGACCGTATTGTTGACGTGTTCCCTGGCGAAGAAAAATCCATGGTGCGCTCGATGCTCTCCGAGTCCTTGCAGGCGGTTATTTCGCAGACGCTGCTGAAAAAGATTGGTGGCGGCCGGGTGGCTGCACACGAAATCATGATCGGTACCCCCGCGATCCGTAACCTGATTCGTGAGGACAAGGTGGCACAGATGTACTCGGCGATTCAGACCGGTGGTAATCTGGGTATGCAGACGCTGGATATGTGCCTGAAGAAGCTCGTGCAGCAAGGCCTGATTACCAAGGATGCAGCGCGCGAGAAAGCCAAGGCTACCGACAGCTTCTGAGTTGTCTGTTGTTGCTGGTCGGCATAAGGATGCCGGTCAGGTTGTCATTCGAGGATTAACATGGATTTTGAAAAGCTGCTGCGCCTGATGGTCGAGAAGGGCGCTTCCGACCTGTTTATCACCGCCGGTGTGGCACCCAGCATGAAGGTCAACGGGCGTATTCTGCCAGTGACCAAATCACCGTTGTCGCCGGAGCAGACCCGCGAAACCGTACTGGGGGTAATGTCCGAAGCTCAGCGCCGCGAGTTTGCCGAGAAGCACGAATGCAACTTTGCTATCAGCGCGCGGGGCATTGGCCGTTTCCGGGTTAGTGCCTTCTATCAGCGCAACCTGGTGGGTATGGTGTTGCGGCGGATCGAAATCAATATTCCGACCATGGAAGAGCTGCGTCTGCCCCCGATTCTCAAGGATCTGGCGATGACCAAGCGCGGCCTGGTGATTTTTGTCGGCGCGACCGGTACCGGTAAGTCCACCTCGCTGGCATCAATGATCGGCTACCGGAACAAGAATTCCAGCGGGCATATTATTTCCATCGAAGACCCGATCGAATTTATTCACCAGCATCAGAACTGCATCGTGACCCAGCGTGAAGTGGGGATTGATACCGACTCTTTCGAGACGGCTTTGAAGAACACCTTGCGTCAGGCGCCGGATGTGATTCTGATTGGTGAGGTGCGGACCAAGGAAACCATGGACCACGCCATCGCCTTTGCCGAGACCGGCCACCTCTGTCTGGCGACCTTGCACGCCAACAATGCCAACCAGGCGCTGGACCGGATCATTCACTTCTTCCCCACCGAAATGCACCAGCAGGTGTGGATGGACCTGTCACTCAACCTCAAGGCGATTGTTGCCCAGCAGCTGATTCCGCTGCCGGATGGCAAGGGACGGCGTGCGGCGATCGAGGTATTGATCAATACGCCCTTGGCGGCTGACATGATTCGCAAGGGTGAGGTGCACGACCTCAAGCAGTTGATGACGCGCTCAACCGAACTGGGTATGCAGACCTTTGATCAGGCGCTGTACAAGCTCTACAGTGCCGGCGAGATTACCTACGAAGATGCCCTGCTGCATGCCGACTCGGCCAACGACCTGCGCCTGATGATCAAGCTGGGTTCGGAGACCGATGGCAAGAACCTGATGAACACTAATCCGGATCTGTCCTTGCAGGAAGAGGAAGAGTCCTACGAGCGGCGTCGCCGTTGAGTTCTGTTGCGGGCACGGCATGCCGTGCCCCTTGTATCTTGACTGTTGTCTCTGTGACGATAGTCCCCGACTGATCAT
>REBY01000137.1 GCA_007692485.1 Pseudomonadaceae bacterium
ACCGTACCTGCTGTTAAGAAGTTCGAGGAGATGCTGGGATGAACCAAGAGCGCATTTTCAAAGTACTGCTTGGCCCGCATGTATCCGAGAAGGCTACCGTGCTGGCTGACGGTAAAGACCAGATTGTATTCAAGGTCGATACCACTGCCACCAAGCTGGAAATCAAAAAGGCCGTTGAACAGCTGTTCAATGTCAAGGTAAAAGCTGTCTCGACCCTGAACGTCAAGGGCAAGACCAAGCGCACCATGCGCGGCCTGGGTAAACGTGCTGACTGGAAAAAGGCCTATGTAAGCCTTGAGCCGGGTCAGGACATCGACTTCGCCAGCGCTGAATAAGAGAGGGGTACATCATGGCTATTGTTAAGTGTAAACCTACTTCCGCTGGCCGTCGCTTTGTCGTCAAGGTCGTTCATAGCGATCTGCACAAGGGTGCTCCATATGCCCCTCTGGTCGAGAAGCAAAGCAAGTCTGGTGGTCGTAACAACAACGGTCGCATTACCACGCGTCATCGTGGGGGCGGTCACAAGCAGCATTACCGTTTGGTAGATTTTCGTCGCAACAAGGATGGCATTGCCGCTGTCGTTGAGCGTATTGAATATGATCCGAACCGTACCGCTCACATTGCTCTGCTGAAGTATGCCGACGGCGAGCGTCGCTACATCATTGCACCCAAGGGTGTCAGTGCTGGCGATCAAGTAATTTCGGGTGCCGATGCGCCGATCAAGGCTGGCAACTGCCTACCTCTGCGCAATATCCCGCTGGGTAGCACTATCCATGGCGTTGAGTTGAAGCCTGGTAAAGGTGCTCAGGTCGCACGCAGTGCTGGTGCCGCCGTTCAGCTGGTAGCCCGGGAAGGTGCCTATGTGACAGTTCGCCTGCGTTCCGGCGAAATGCGCAAGGTGCTCGGAGAATGCCGCGCAACCCTGGGCGAAGTGTCCAACGGTGAGCACAGTCTGCGTTCCCTCGGTAAGGCTGGCGCCAAGCGCTGGCGTGGTGTACGTCCGACCGTTCGTGGTGTTGCCATGAACCCGGTTGATCACCCCCATGGTGGTGGTGAGGGTCGTACTTCTGGTGGTCGTCATCCTGTGTCGCCGTGGGGCTTCCCGACCAAGGGTGGTAAAACCCGGTCTAACAAGCGCACCGACAAGATGATTATCCGTCGTCGCAGCAAGTAATCGAGAGGGGATACGACAGTGCCGCGTTCTCTAAAGAAAGGTCCTTTTATTGATCTTCACCTACTTAAGAAGATCGAAGTGGCAGTAGAGAAGAACGACCGTAAGCCGATCAAGACCTGGTCGCGTCGTTCAATGATCCTGCCGCAAATGGTTGGTTTGACCATTGCAGTACATAACGGTCGTCAGCATGTTCCGGTGATGGTTTCGGAAGATATGGTCGGCCATAAGTTAGGCGAATTCTCTGCGACGCGTACCTATAAAGGTCACGTGGCAGACAAGAAAGCCAAGCGCTAAGGGGTATGACGATGGAAGTAGCCGCTACTCTCAAGGGCACCCGCATCTCCGCCCAGAAAGTGCGTTTGGTCGCCGACCAGATCCGCGGAAAGAAAGTGGATGAGGCTTTGAATCTGCTGACTTTCAGCAACAAGAAAGCCGCCAGCATCATGAAGAAAGTGCTCGAATCGGCAATTGCCAACGCTGAGCACAACGAAGGTGCAGACGTGGATGACCTTAAGGTCACCACCGTGTTTGTCAACGAAGGTCGCTCCCTGAAGCGCATCATGCCGCGTGCCAAAGGCCGCGCTGATCGCATCATCAAGCGGTCTTGCCATATCACGGTCAAGGTTGCTGAAAAGTAGGAGTCGATCATGGGTCAAAAAGTACATCCGACGGGTATTCGCCTCGGAATCGTCAAAGATCACACTTCGGTGTGGTATGCAGATGGCCGCACTTACGCGGACTATCTGAACACTGATCTGAAAGTACGTGCGTACATTCAGGAAAAACTGAAAAGCGCCTCGGTCAGCCGCGTTGAAATTCAGCGCCCGGCACAAACCGCCCGCATTACCATTCACACTGCCCGTCCAGGTATCGTGATTGGTAAGAAAGGCGAAGATGTCGAGAAGCTGCGCCAGGATCTGACGCAACAGATGGGTGTGCCGGTGCACATCAACATCGAAGAAATCCGCAAGCCGGAACTCGATGCTGCTCTGGTTGCCCAGAGTGTTGCCCAGCAGTTGGAGCGTCGTGTGATGTTCCGCCGCGCCATGAAGCGTGCCGTACAGAACGCCATGCGTCTGGGCGCCAAGGGCATCAAGATTCAGGTCGGTGGTCGTTTGGGTGGTGCAGAAATTGCCCGCTCAGAATGGTACCGCGAAGGCCGTGTGCCGCTGCACACCCTGCGCGCCGACATTGATTATGCGACGGCAGAAGCTCACACCACTTATGGTGTGATCGGTGTCAAGGTCTGGATTTTCAAAGGCGAGGTCATTGGTGGCCAGCTGGAAGAATCCAAAGCCGCCGCTCCCAAGAAAAAAGCTGCTAAGTAAGGGGTACGCACATGTTACAACCCAAGCGTACGAAGTTCCGCAAGCAAATGACCGGTCGCAATCGCGGCCTGGCGCATCGCGGCAGTAAAGTGAGCTTTGGCGAATATGGATTGAAAGCCGTTGGCCGTGGCCGACTGACAGCCCGTCAGATCGAAGCCGCCCGTCGTGCTCTGACTCGTCACGTTAAGCGTGGCGGTAAAATTTGGATCCGAGTTTTCCCGGACAAGCCGATTTCCAAGAAGCCCCTCGAGGTGCGGATGGGTAAAGGTAAGGGTAACGTTGAATACTGGGTTGCCCAGATTCAGCCGGGTAAGGTCCTGTACGAAATTGAAGGTGTTCCGGAAGAGCTGGCACGTGAAGCCTTTGCTCTGGCAGCTGCCAAGCTGCCTCTCGCAACCACCTTCGTCAAGCGGACGGTGATGTGATGAAAGCAACAGAACTTCGTGAACAAAGTGCAGAGCAGCTCAACGAGCAGCTCCTCAACCTGCTGCGTGATCAGTTCAATCTGCGCATGCAGAAAGCCACTGGTCAGCTCGGTCAGAGCCACCTGCTGAAGCAGGCTAAGCGTGATATCGCCCGAGTCAAGACCGTGCTCAATCAGAAAGGTGGTAACTGATCATGGCCGAGAACAAGACAGTACGTAGCGTCACCGGCCGGGTGGTCAGTGACAAGATGGATAAGACCGTCACTGTAGTCATTGAGCGTCAGGTAAAGCATCCGCTGTACGGTAAATACGTACGCCGCTCTACCAAGCTGCATGCGCATGACGAGAACAACGAATGCCGCATCGGTGACCTGGTCACCATCCGGGAAACCCGTCCCTTGGCTAAGTCCAAGAGCTGGACCCTGGTGCAGGTTGACGAGCGCGCGGCGCAAGTATAAGCCCCGCGCGATTAGCGGATTATTTAAGGGTCGGAGAAAGTTATGATTCAGACTCAATCCATGCTGGATGTGGCAGACAACAGTGGTGCACGTCGCGTGATGTGTATCAAGGTTCTGGGCGGTTCTCACCGCCGCTACGCTGGCATTGGCGATATCATCAAAGTGACCGTGAAGGAAGCGATTCCCCGCGGCAAAGTAAAGAAAGGCCAGGTGCTGAATGCAGTCATCGTGCGTACCCGTCACGGCGTTCGCCGTAACGATGGTTCGCTGATCCGTTTCGATGGCAATGCAGCCGTTCTGCTCAACAACAAAAATGAGCCGATCGGTACCCGCATCTTTGGGCCAGTGACGCGTGAACTGCGTAACGATCAGTTCATGAAGATCGTTTCTCTCGCGCCCGAAGTGCTGTAAGGAGCCCGGTCATGCAAAAGATCAAACGTGACGACGATATCATCGTCATCGCCGGCAAGGATAAAGGCAAGCGCGGCAAGGTCCTCAAGGTCCTTACCGATAATCGCCTGCTGATTTCCGGCGTCAACATTATCAAGCGGCATACCAAGCCAAATCCCATGGCTGGTCAGCAAGGCGGTATTGTTGAAAAGGAGGCGCCAATCCACGTCTCCAACGTGGCTATCTTCAATCCCGAGACCAGCAAGGCCGACCGAGTTGGCTTCAAGGTGGAAGAGGGCAAGAAGGTGCGTATTTTCAAGTCGACCCAAAAAGCCGTCGACGCTTGAGAATCTAGGTGCTTACCATGGCAAGATTGAAAGAGCATTACCGGACCAACCTGGTTCCGAAGATTCAGCAAGAACTGGGTCTGAAGAACGTGATGGAAGTTCCGAAGATCACCAAGATCACCCTGAACATGGGCCTTGGTGAAGCAGTCGGTGACAAAAAGATCATCGAGAACGCAATGGCCGATCTGGAAAAGATCACTGGTCGCAAAGGTATTGTTACCTATGCACGTAAGTCGATTGCCGGCTTCAAGATCCGTGACGGCTGGCCGATCGGTGTCAAGGTGACTTTGCGCCGTGAGCAGATGTACGAGTTTCTCGACCGTCTGCTGGCGATTTCGCTGCCGCGCGTACGTGATTTCCGTGGTCTGAACGCCAAGTCGTTCGATGGCCGTGGCAACTACAGCATGGGTGTGAAAGAGCAGATCATCTTCCCGGAAATCGATTACGACAAGATCGATACCCTGCGTGGTCTGGACATCACCCTGACCACTACTGCTCGGAACGATGATGAAGGCCGCGCGCTGCTGCGTGCGTTCAACTTCCCGTTCCGTAACTAGGAGTCAGGCACAATGGCAAAGATCAGTATGAAAAACCGCGAGGCCAAGCGCACTCGCCTGGTTGCCAAGTACGCCAAAAAGCGTGCTGAGCTGAAAGCCACTATTGGTAACGTCAACGCGTCGGTTGAAGACCGTTGGAATGCCCAGGTTGCTTTGCAAAAATTGCCGCGCGATGCCAGCCCGGTCCGTCAGCGTAACCGCTGCCGTATCACTGGTCGTCCGCACGGTGTGTATCGCAAGTTTGGTTTGAGCCGTATCAAGTTGCGTGAAGCCGCTATGCGTGGCGACGTACCTGGTTTGGTCAAGGCCAGCTGGTAAGCCCAAACCACTATTACTCAGTTTCAGGAGCACAAAGCCCATGAGTATGCAGGACCCGTTAGCAGATATGCTGACCCGCATCCGTAATGCCCAGATGGCTGAAAAGTCCATTGTCAGCATGCCTTCGGCAAAGCTGAAGGTGGCTGTCGCCAAGGTACTTAAGGAAGAAGGTTACGTTTCCGGTTACGATGTGACCGCAGACGCCAAACCGACCCTGTCCATCGAACTGAAGTACTTCGAAGGCAAGCCGGTCATTGAAGAGCTGAAGCGTGTCAGCCGTCCTGGCCTGCGCCAGTACAAGCCGGTTGGTGAGCTGCCCAAGGTCAAAGGTGGCCTGGGTGTTTCTATTGTCTCCACCAATAAAGGTGTGATGACAGATCGTGCTGCACGTGCTGCCGGTATCGGTGGTGAAGTTCTCTGCACTGTATTCTGATAGGGGGTTACGATGTCTCGCGTCGCTAAAGACCCTGTCAAAGTACCACAGGGCGTAGAAGTCAAACTGAACGGTCAGGAAATCAACGTCAAGGGTGCCAAAGGTGCTCTGGATCTGAACCTGCATCCGACAGTTGAGGTTGTCGAGAAAGAAGGCGCATTGCATTTCAATGCCCGTGAAGGCAGCCCGAATATGGCCATGGCCGGTACTACCCGTGCCCTGGTTAACAACATGGTGTTAGGTGTCAGCCAAGGTTTCGAGCGCAAGCTGCAACTGGTTGGTGTGGGTTACAAGGCACAGGCAAAAGGTCAGACTCTGACTCTGAACCTGGGCTACTCTCACCCAATCGACTATCAGCTGCCGGAAGGTATTTCTGCCGAAACTCCGAGTCAGACTGACATTCTCATCAAAGGTATCGACAAGCAGCTGGTTGGACAGGTAGCTGCGGAAATCCGTGATTTCCGCCGCCCAGAGCCTTATAAGGGCAAGGGTGTACGTTACGCCAACGAGATGGTGCGTCGTAAAGAAGCCAAGAAGAAGTAGGGCATAGCAAATGAGCGATAAAAAAGTTATTCGTCTCCGTCGCGCTCGCCGTTCGCGTCTGAAAATGCGTGAGCTGGAAGCCGTACGTCTGTGCGTGCACCGCTCTTCGCAGCACATGTACGCGCAAGTGATCTCTGCGGATGGTTCCACCGTTCTGGCCAGTGCTTCTACCCTGGACGCAAATCTGCGCAGCGGTAGTACTGGCAACGTTGAAGCCGCCAAGAAAGTTGGTCAGCTGGTCGCAGAACGCGCCAAGGCCGCCGGTATTACTCAGGTCGCCTTCGACCGTTCCGGCTTCAAGTATCATGGTCGCGTGAAAGCGCTGGCCGAAGCCGCACGTGAAGGCGGGCTGGAATTCTAAGGGGCAGGTCTATGGCTAATTACGATCAGAAGCGCGACGAAGGTTACATTGAGAAGTTGGTTCAAGTTAACCGCGTCGCCAAAGTAGTTAAGGGTGGTCGCATCTTCGCCTTTACCGCACTGACTGTAGTCGGTGATGGCAAAGGTCGTGTGGGTTTCGGTCGTGGCAAGGCGCGTGAAGTGCCTGCTGCGATCCAGAAAGCCATGGAAGCTGCGCGCCGCAACATGATTCAGGTAGACCTGAACGGTACTACCCTGCAGTACCCGGTCAAAGCTGCGCACGGTGCCTCCAAGGTATTCATGCAGCCGGCCTCCGAAGGTACCGGGGTTATTGCCGGTGGTGCCATGCGTGCCGTACTGGAAGCTGCGGGCGTGCATAACGTTCTGGCCAAGTGCTACGGTTCTACCAACCCGGTCAACGTCGTCCAGGCCACCTACAAAGGTCTGCAAGCTATGCAGTCACCCGAGTCGGTTGCTGCCAAGCGCGGCAAGACTGTTGAAGATATCGTGGGGTAAGCTGTCATGGCTAAGGCAACAATCAAAGTTACGCAGACCAAAAGCAGTGCCGGTCGTCTGCCCAAGCACAAACTCTGTGTTAAGGGTCTGGGCTTGCGCCGCATCGGTCACACCGTTGAAGTCGAAGATACGCCGTCCGTGCGTGGGATGATCAATAAGGTCTCCTACATGGTTCGGGTAGAGGGTTAAGACATGAAACTTAATGATCTGCGTTCCGCACCGGGCGCGCGTCGCAACAAGCTTCGCGTTGGCCGCGGTATCGGTAGCGGTTTGGGCAAGACAGCTGGCCGTGGTCACAAAGGCTTGAGCTCGCGCTCTGGTGGTACCGTTGCTCCGGGTTTCGAGGGTGGTCAACAGCCGTTGCACCGTCGTCTGCCGAAGTTCGGTTTTACCTCCAAGCTGGCGGCAGTCACTGCTGAAATTCGTACCAGTGAGCTGAATGCGGTCGATGCTGACGTCATCGATCTGCAGGCACTCAAGGATGCTGACATCATCAGCAACAACTACCTGCGTGCCAAAGTAGTGTTGTCCGGTGATGTAAGCAAAGCCGTTACCCTGAAAGGGATTCGTGTCACCAAAGGTGCGCGTGCGGCAATCGAAGCAGCTGGCGGCAAAATCGAGGAATAAATGGCTAAGCAAGGCGCTCTTCCCGGAATGAAGCAAGGCGGGCTCAGCGAACTCTGGGGGCGCTTGCGCTTCCTGTTCCTGGCGATCATCGTGTACCGGATCGGGGCGCATATCCCGGTTCCCGGTATCAATCCGGATCGTCTTGCTGAGCTGTTCAGGCAGAACGAAGGCACCATCCTTAGCCTGTTCAACATGTTTTCCGGTGGTGCCCTGGAGCGAATGAGCATCTTCGCACTGGGCATCATGCCGTATATCTCCGCGTCCATCATCATGCAGTTGATGACCGCGGTGAATCCGCAACTGGAGCAGTTGAAAAAGGAAGGTGAGTCAGGTCGGCGAAAAATCGCTCAGTACACGCGTTATCTGACGCTGGTATTGGCTTTTGTTCAGGCGATCGGTATGTCGGTGGGTCTGTCGAGTCAAGGTGTTGCATTTAACACTGGGTTCGGCTTCTATTTCATCGCCATCACGACCTTTGTTTCAGGTGCCATGTTCATGATGTGGCTGGGTGAGCAGATCACTGAGCGTGGGGTTGGTAATGGTATATCCATGCTGATTTTCGCCGGTATCGTAGCTGGCCTGCCAGGTGCTGTCGGTCAGTCGTTCGAGTCGGCGCGTCAGGGGGATATCAATATTTTCTTCCTGATTGCGATAGCGATTTTGGCGATTGCGCTGGTCGCCTTTGTGGTGTTTGTCGAGCGGGGGCAGCGCCGAATTACGGTGAATTATGCCAAGCGACAGCAAGGGCGTAAGGTGTTTGCTGCGCAGACGAGTCATCTGCCGCTCAAGGTGAATATGGCGGGCGTAATCCCGGCCATTTTTGCCAGTAGTATTTTGTTGTTCCCGGCGTCACTGGGAACCTGGTTTGGTCAGAGTGAGAGCATGGGTTGGCTGCAAGGCATTTCCCAGGCATTGGCTCCCGGCCAACCGCTGAATATCATTCTGTTTAGTGCGGGGATCATTTTCTTCTGCTTCTTCTACACAGCCTTGATGTTCAACCCGCGTGATGTGGCCGATAACTTGAAAAAGTCGGGTGCGTTCATTCCGGGTATCCGGCCTGGTGAGCAGTCTGCACGCTACATTGATGGCGTACTGACGCGCTTGACCCTGTTCGGTTCGTTGTACATGACGGCGGTATGTTTGTTGCCGCAGTTCCTGGTGGTATCGGCCAATGTGCCCTTCTACCTGGGTGGGACTTCACTGTTGATCGTTGTAGTGGTTGTTATGGACTTCATGTCACAAGTACAATCGCACCTCGTTTCGCAGCAGTATGAATCCCTTATGAAGAAATCTAATCTGAAGGGCTATGGCGGCAGCGGCATGCTGCGCTGAACTCAGATTTCAGGAGTGCGTTATGAAAGTTGGAGCATCAGTCAAAAAGCTGTGCCGTAACTGCAAAGTCATCCGCCGCAATGGTAGCGTTCGTGTGATTTGCAGTGCTGAGCCCCGTCACAAGCAGCGCCAGGGTTAATTTTCCCACTAGCTGATTGCAGACTACGTCTCAGGATAACCGCCACCCGGCCATTAAAATGGCCGGGTGGTTGATTTTTATTTTTGTTAGCGCTACCCTACTGCACCCTTTTTC
>REBY01000059.1 GCA_007692485.1 Pseudomonadaceae bacterium
GCCCTGGGAAGCTTAAGGCAAAGCCGGCAGCAACCATGGGTAGCCGTTGCCAGGTTTTCACCAGGCCAGCGCCCAACAGGTAGCCTTCAAAGCCGCCAGAGATCAGCATAATGCCGGCGATGATGGAGGGCAGCACGTAAATCAGTGGCGTCAGGTCGCCCTGCAATACCAGCGCGGGCTGGAACAGGAAGAACAGCGGGACGAAGTAAATGACAATGCCCAGCCGCATGGCGGTGAAGGAGGTGCGCATCGGTTTGGCCCCGGCGATGGTGCCGGCCAAGAAGGCTGCGGCGCCGACCGGTGGGGTGATGGCCGAGAGCATGGCGTAGTAAACGATAAAGAAGTGCACGGCGATGGTGTTCAGCCCGCCGACTTCAATGATGGCCGGGGCCAGGGTAACGGCCAGGAAGATATAGGCCACGATGGCGAGGCCGGCCATACCCATGATAAAGCAGGCGATGATGCCGAACAGGATCACCAGGAACACGTTCTCACCGCCCAGCCCGACCAGGCCGGAGGTCACCGAGCCGGTGACGCCGGTAATGGTCAAGGCGCTGACCACAAAGGCAATCGGCAAGATGATGGCGGCGGTTTGGGTGACCAGCACGCCGATCTGGCGTATGGCGCTGAACAGGCGAGCGGGGGTCAGGCGGGTTTCTTTTCGCAGGAACGACAGACCGATCATAAGAATGCAAGCGTACCAGGGCGTGTAGTACTCCCAGCGCATATACAGCAGCCCCCACATCAGGAACGCCATCACGAACAGGAAGGGCCAGCCGCTCATCAGTACCTTGCGCGTGGAGGGCAGTTCTTCTTGTGGCATGCCCTTGATGCCAGTACGGGCGGCGTAGGCATCGACTTGCAGCAGCAGGCCGAAGTAGAACAACAACGATGGCAGGATGGCGGCGATCATGATCACGGCGTAATCCACACCGATGGTGATGGCCATAACAAAGGCGATGGCGCCCATCACCGGCGGCATGACGACGCCGCCGGTGGACGCGCAGGCCTCAATCGCGCCGGCGTAGTGGGGCGGGTAGCCGGCTTTTTTCATCGTCGGAATGGTGATGGAACCGGTACCGGCGATATTGGAAAAGATCGAGCCTGACAGGCTGCCCATAAAGGCGCTGGCCACCACAGACACCTTGGCTGGGCCGCCGCGATAACGGCCGAAACTGGCATTGGCCAGGTCGATGAAGAAGGTGCCGGCCCCGGTCGCCAGCAGAATCCCGGCAAACACCAAAAACCCGAGGATGATCTCGGCAACGATCTTGGTGGTGATGCCCATCATGCCTTCGGCACGGAAGATGTACGACTCGATCATGTGGTCGAACTGATAGGGCACGCCCATGATCAGTCCGGGAAAGTGATTGGCAACCAGCGGGTACAGCCCGATCAGCAGCACCACCAGCAAGAAGGGCAGGCCACCGCTGCGCCGGGCCAGCTCCATCATCAGGAACCAGACGACCAGGCCCAGAATGAAATTGCTCCAGCCAGCCTGGACCATTTCCCAGGCGTTGGTGGCAAAGAAAAAGCTCACGCCCATGACGACGATAGCCGCCACAATGTCGTACACCGGTATTTTCGACTGGCCGGGCTTGGCCGGCAGTGCCAGAAAGGCTGCGGCGGCGAAGAAGCCAATGAAGATCCAGTAGTACTCACCTTCAAGCATGCGTCGGCCGCCCCAGGTGAGGCCGAAGATATAGGTTATCCCGGTGACTAGCCCACAAACGCTCAGCACTACAAAGGCAATGCTCTGCCAGGAATACGCCTCACCAAGCCGGGTAATTTCGTTACCCGGTGCATGTTGCTCGGCAGTGACGGTGTCGGTTTTCATGGTGATCCTTTTTGTTACGACCTTGTTATTACGACCCTGTTATTACGCCCAATGTGTGGCGCGCTTTTTTTAGTCAAGGCGGGTACGAAAGCCTTCCAGCCCTTGCGTATGCTTGTCTACGATAGCCATAAAGGCGTCGTTGTTTCTGCTGGGTCGGATACCTTGTTCCTCGGCCTCATCCAGAGCCGCCTGTCTTGCGATCATCCAGGCATCCATCTTCTTGATCGCTTCCTGGTTCCACTGCTCGTCTTCCTCGGTCCAGACACCGATCTCTTCCAGGTAACGCACGGTGCCTTCATGGATGGGGAGGGGGGTGCGGTTCAGGTAGTCGCGAAAAACCTCCAGGCTCATCCGCGTAGATAGGGGATGGGAGCCTTTATAACGATCAAATTGCTGGTGAAACCATTTGGCCAGGGTATAGGCGAAGGCTTCGTCGAGATCCGCCGGGGCGGCGTAGAGAAAATTCGAGGCGAGGCCGTCAACGCCGACAGCGCTTGTTACGCCCATGTTAATGGTAGTGGGCACGGCCATGGGGCTGTATTCGAGGAACCTGTCCCAGCCCTCGGTGTTATCCAGATCCATGGAGAGCCAGCGAATACCGCCGGGTGCGCCTTCCATCTCAGCCATTACGGAACTGACCGACGCGCAGTAGGCGACATCGGCCCGGCCTTCAACAACGCCGCGGCAGTTTTCGACATAGCTGCTCGCAGCGACATAGCTGAAGCGCTGCGCACCTTCTTCCGGCGTCAGGCCCAGGTAGGCAGGGAGCCCTTCGCCAACGGCAATCCGCATGGGGGCGGAGAATTGCCCCTGGGCAACCCTGAGCCCGTCTCTGTTCAGGTCTTCCATGGTGTACAGGTCAGAATCGCCGGAAACGACGAAGGTCCAAGGCGTATCGTTGTGATGCCAGATCACCCGTTGCGGTACCGGCGACAAGGTGGCGTAGTGGCCGATGCCCTCGATTTGAAAGCGCAGTTCTGCGGCAGAGACGGAGCTTAGCGTCAGGTCACGCCGTTCGGTCAGGCGCCGATGCCGCTGGATCTCGCTGTCTTCAGGCACCACGCGCACGTTGGTGCCCAGGTCTTTCTGCAGGCGTGGCCCCCAACCGTTGGTTGAGGCAAAGCTGCCGCTGGAGGTGCCGGGGGTGCCTATCACCAGCAAGTGCGGCAACTCGAAGGCTTCCGCATGGGCCAGGCTGGTAATGCCGACCGCCAGTGCGCCCGCAAGCAACAGGCGTGCACTCAAGCAATGGGTCAGTGTGCTGATCTTCACAGCGCATTCTCCAGCATTGTTATTGTCGTGATTATTGGGGTGTTCGTCTTTCACCAGACGTTCGCCCAAGCTAAGGGCGAGGCTCCTATGCTGTCAAGAATAGCTGTCTACCATGCAGGCTGGAGAAAAGGCTTGATTCACGCTATGAATGGTCAGTCACGTTTTTGTCAGTGCCTTGTGCTCATTCTACGAATGCCTTCAGGGCCTCTCTGAAAACCTGCCTACCTTGGCATAATGTGCTGCAAGTTGGCTGGTCAGTTCGCGATAGCCTTTGGCATGGTCGTTAACCAGGAGTGGCTTGGTGTGCCTGTAGATACTATAAGATGATTTTTGTATTTATAGATATATTGCTGTAATGTGTTATTTGAATACATTGCCCAGCCGAGGTCACTGCCATGTTGGCTCTAGCCGCTACCGCCGATAACAAGGCCGCTTCCGCCACGGGCCTGCGCACTGCTGTTGCCATCCTGGATAAATGGGGGGCGACAGGGGAGCAGGGTGAGGCGATATTGCGCGTGTCACACAGCACCTATGCCCGGGCCAAGCGTAAGAATGGCCTGGCCGCGATCAACCTGGATCGTGACCAGCTCACTCGGGTGAGCTTTGTACTGAATATGCATGCGGCGCTGCGGACCCTTTTCGATAATCCCGACAACCTTTACGGCTTTATGCGCATGCCGAACGACAACGCGTTTTTCTTCGGTCGCTCGCCTCTGGAAGTCATGAGTGAGGGCGATATTGTTGCGGTGTACGAGACTTTTCGGCGCATCGATGCGCTGCGGGGTGGGCAGTGGTAGCCGCCAGCCAGCTTGAGGCATTACCTGCTGACACGGTGCGCGCCTACCGTCTGGTGCATTCCAAATTTCCCCCGATTGCGATCTTTGAGGATGTGGCCAGCGCTGATGAGTTCGAGCAGTTGTATGCACTGCAGGCGCTGACCAATCCGCGCATGCTGAGCCAGGCAGGGCGACTTGAGCTGATTTCGCGCAGTGATATTCCCTTTGGCATTGAGGGTTGCTCCTACGCGACGGCCGCTTTTACCCATGTAAATCCAGAGGGCTCGCGCTTCAGCGATGGCTCTTTTGGTGTGTTGTATCTGGGCGACAGTATGGAGACGGCGATTGCTGAGGTGCGTTACCACCAGCAGGCCTATTGGTCGAAGGTGCCTGACCTGCGTTACGAGCGTTTTGTGTTTCGCGGGCTAACAGCACGCTTTGATCAGGCCGGGGCGCTGGACGCGCTGACGGTGCCGCGCAATGATCCTATTTACTCACCAGATGATTACAGCGCTGCGCGGGTACTCGGACGTGAAGTGCTTGGCGCTGGCGCTACCGGGCTGCGCTTTCACTCAGTGCGTCAACCCGAAGGCGTATGCTGGGGGCTGTTTACTCCCCGGCAGGTCAAGTCAGTCGTGCAGACCGCGCACTATGAGATGATCTGGAGTGGCGAGATTGCAGCGGTGCATAAGTTGTCCAGGCGTTTTGGTTAGGGAACCAAATGTATAGCGCTGAATATCGCTCTCCCATTGTCGCACTGGGTGCTACGGCATCAACTTTCTTATGCAGACTATTTATCGCGTGGTTTCATTAACTCAACCAGCGACCCGGCTGCTTGCCGCGCACGCTTCCATTCCCGCGATGCCGAGAATCCGCTGGCTTCGCGGCGTTTGCGATTCAACTGTACGTTGATGGCTTTGTCATAGTGCTGGGTCAGCAGGTCGCGCAGGGCCGCGACGTTGTATTGCTCGCGCTCGGGTGACACACACAGCGGCAGTATGTTTTCCAGCGCCAGCACCTCCTGGTTGAAGTCCAGTGCTTCGCGGATCAGCTCGGCCTTGCTCTCGGGCGCGGGATTATCCAGGTCGAAGGGGGGCTGCCAATCGTTCTGCAGACCCAGGCGGTCGACCTGGTTGAGCAGGCCGATCAGTGGTGGTGGCTGGACGTCGATGCGCTGGCTGTGCCATTGGTGGAAGTGCTCGCCGAAGTCCTGGTCGAGTTTGCGTGCGGGTTGGTTGGCGCGCAGCACCCAGAGCACCATGTCGGATTCGATCATCTCCTGAAACAGGACCTTATCGAGCTTCGGGTCGCCGTTCAGGCCGGGCAGGTCAAGCAGGCGCAGGAAGGGCACGCCATCGACCTTGCATTCGTACACCAGGCCACGGTCGGTGGAGGGCAAGGCGCTGGTTTCGGCTTGCCAGCCTTCGGTCAGCGCGTTGATCACCGAGGACTTGCCGGCACCGGTCTGGCCGATCAGGCAGATGCGCACGGGTTCGGGTTTGTCTGCGGGGCGGGCATCGTCTTTACGCGTGGCGGCGGTGACGCCGAGTTCGTCATCCTCGAAGCGGAAGTGCCCGCCGTACAGGTCGATGGCGGCGCGCAGCACTTCCAGCAGCAACAGACGTTTCATGCGCTGCTGCATTTCATCATTCAGCCCTTCGAAGGATTGGCCCAGTGCCTTGCTGCCCAGCTCGGCGAGCAGGCCTTCGGGGGTGAGCATGCGTATCTTGCGGTACACGTTAACCAGGGTCAGGGCTGGGGCGAACTGGTCGGTTTTTTCTTCCAACCAGAGCACGTGAGACACCTTGAGGTGGTCAATGCCAGGTACGTTGGTTTTCAATGTCTGGCGGTAGCGCTGGGTCAATTGTTCGGCGATGGCCAAGAGCGCAACCGGGGAAAAGGCCCATTCGGCATGGCGCTTGCCCTTGCCGTATTGCGCGGCAACGCTGCGGGCAATCAGCAAGGCACTGTCAGGCAGGGCGCGCCAGGTTGCGGTATCGAGTACCAGTTCACTGACTTCCGGCAGCAGGTCGCGCTGTACCTGTTTGTCCCAGGGTGTCCAGTAGGCCGGGGTTTCTATTTCTTCTTCAATGGCGAGTAGTTGCTTGGCCGGGCGCTTGCGTCGCCGCCACTTGGATACGAAGTACGGCACCATGGCTGCCAGTGTGCACAGGCCCAGCAGGCCGACGAAGCTGAGGATATGGTTGTAGCGGATAATGGCATACAGGCCGAACAACGCCAGCAAGGCGATCGGTGGTAGCAGGGCGATCAGCAGAAACGGGGTGAGCCGGTCAGAGAAACGGCTGGCGGCGCGTAGCGCGTTAACGGTGGTTTTCAGCGTCATCTTTGGCTACCGGCATGATGTGTTCGAAGGCTTTCCTGTAGGTGGCTTGAAGCTGCTCGGGAGAGGTTGACTCACCACGTTGCTTGTTGAAGAAGTAGATGCAGCCGACCCGCCCCAGTGCATAGGTAACACAGTAGCTGGTGACCGCTGCCGAGGCGGCGCCAACCGTCTGGCCATAGACCGGAATCAGTTTGACCAGTTGTTGGATACCCAGGCGTGAGGCGTACTGTACGCCAAAGCCAACACCCAGGGTGCTGACTAGCTCGGTGATCAGGCGTTTGTCCCATTCCAGGCCATAGTAATTGGCCAGGCTGTGGAGCATTTTGGTCTGGATGGTAGGCACTGTGACCAGCCCGACGACCGGAACGGCATCGGTGGCGCCAGCGGCGCCGGCGTACCACATGACTTCGGTCTTGAGCTTCTGAAAGTTGGTTTCTTCAGCGCTGCTATTGCTGCGGCGCTCAAACAACTCAGCGACAATCGGCAGAAAGTTGCCGAGTTTGTCGATCAACGCGGCTATGCCGACCGGAGTGCCGTCGCGCCCGATCAGGTCTGTCGGCGCGGATTCGATCGGCCCCCAGACGGCCTCGACGGCCAACTGGTTGTGTTGGATGCAACGCTGCAATTCATCCTCGCTGTCGAGCAATTGAATACCGGTATGCACCAGCAGAGCATTACGCACCTTGCCGGAGCGCTTGATCTGCTTGAGCGCACGCAGCAGCTCGGATTGCTCGGGATCGTCGGCGCGCATGACCACCACCAGTGCATGGCTGCTGCCCTCGCAGGCGCGAATATCGTCTGCGGCGTCATAGCCTGCCTCGGCCAGGCCACGGGTATCCATAAAGGTCATTACCGGCGTGTCGGCGGGAAAATCGTAGCGCACAGCGGTTTGGGTGCAGGGCCGAAAGCCCCGCCCCACCTCGATATCGCTCTGACCGGTAACCGCACGGATCAGTGACGACTTGCCCGCGCCGGTTTTGCCAATCAGCCACAGCGTTGGCAGGAATGCGGTGCTGTGACGGAAGGCCGGTTCCAGATCCGGTTTTTTCTGCGGGTTGAGACGCCGATAGGCGCGTTGCAAAAAACTCATCGGTTCTCCTGAGTGTTCAGCCTTTGCGGGTCTGCGCCGGTAGCACCATCGTATAGCGCCGGGCCTGAGTAAGGAACCGCTGATCTGTTGCGGGTTTAAAAGCGCTTCATCTTTATCCGGTACATGACTTCCGGTGTAAAAGCCGGATAATGGCGGCCAATTCATTGTGCGCGCAACGCTGGTATTCGACTATGGAAATCAAGGTCAACTTTCTCGACAATCTCAGGCTCGAAGCCAAGTTTGATGATTTCACGGTCATCACCGATCAGCCCATTCGCTATAAGGGCGATGGGTCGGCTCCTAGCCCGTTCGACTACTTCCTGGCTTCGTCAGCGCTGTGTGCGGCTTATTTTGTGCGGGTGTATTGTTTGGCGCGGGATATTCCAACCGAGAATATTCGCCTGTCGCAGAACAACATCGTCGATCCCGAGAACCGCTATAACCAGATCTTCAAGATTCAGGTCGAGTTGCCGGAGGATATTTCGCCAAAACACCGTGAAGGCATCCTGCGCTCGATTGATCGTTGCACGGTGAAAAAGGTGGTGCAAACCAACCCGGACTTCCAGATTGAGGCGGTCGCTAATCTGGATGATGACGCCCAGGCGCTGCTGCTCGGGCTGACCGAAGGGCAGGGCAGTACCTGGATTGAGGGCAAGGACCTGCCGCTGGAGCAGACCATTGCCAACATGACGGCCATGCTGGCTGACCTGGGCATGAAGATCGAGATCGCTTCCTGGCGCAATATTGTGCCGCATGTGTGGTCGCTGCATATTCGCGATGCGGCATCGCCCATGTGCTTTACCAATGGCAAGGGTGCGACCAAGGAAAGCGCACTGTGCTCGGCGTTGGGTGAGTTTATCGAGCGCTTGAGTTGCAACTTTTTCTATAACGATCAGTTTTTTGGTGAGCAGATCGCCAACAGCGCTTTTGTACATTACCCCAATGAACAATGGTTTCAGCCGGGGCCGGATGATGAGCTGCCGGCGGAGATTCTTGATGAGTACACCCGGGCGATCTATGACCCGGAAGGCGAGCTATGCGGCTCGCACCTGATCGATACCAACTCCGGCAATGTGGCGCGGGGGATAGTCTCGCTACCTTTTGTGCGCCAGTCGGATGGCGAGGTGGTGTATTTTCCTTCGAATTTGATCGAGAACCTCTATCTGAGCAATGGCATGAGCGCCGGCAATACCTTGCCCGAGGCGCAGGTGCAGTGCCTGTCGGAGATTTTCGAGCGCGCGGTGAAAAAGCAGATCATTGAAGAGGAGCTGGCCCTGCCTGAGGTGCCGCAGGCCGTTTTGGCCCGCTATCCGGCCATTGTGCAGGGCATTGCGGCGCTGGAAGCTCAGGGCTTCCCGGTGCTGGTCAAGGATGCCTCGCTGGGCGGCCAGTTCCCGGTCATGTGCGTGGCGCTGATGAACCCGAAAACCGGCGGTGTGTTTGCCTCGTTTGGCGCGCATCCAAGTTTCGAAGTGGCCTTGGAGCGCAGCTTGACCGAGCTGTTGCAGGGGCGCAGCTTTGAGGGCTTGAACGACTTTCCGCAGCCTACGTTCAATAGTATGGCGGTGACCGAGCCGAACAACTTCGTCGAGCACTTTATCGACTCATCCGGGCTGGTGTCCTGGCGCTTTTTCAGCAGCAAGGCGGATGTGGACTTTTGTGAATGGGACTTCTCTGGCACCAATGCGGAGGAGGTCGCAGCCCTCTTTGGCATCCTCGAAGAGCTGGATAAAGAGGTCTACATGGCGGTTTATGAAGACCTGGGCGCGCCGGTATGCCGCATTCTGGTCCCCGGCTATTCCGAGGTCTATCCGGTAGAAGACCTTATCTGGGATAACACCAACAAGGCGCTTGAGTTTCGTGAGGATATCCTCAACCTGCATGCGCTGGATGATGACCAGTTGGCCGACCTGCTTGAGCGGCTTGAGGAAAGCCAGCTGGATGAGCATATGGATATCATCACCCTGATTGGTATCGAGTTTGACGAGAATACCGTCTGGGGCCAGTTGACCATTCTGGAGCTCAAGCTGCTGATCAATCTGGCCTTGCAGGCGCATGAAGCGGCACTGGAGCTGGTGCAGATGTTTCACCAGTTCAATGACAATACGGTGGAGCGCGGCCTGTTCTATCAGGCGGTGGCGGCGGTGTTGGAAATTGTGCTGGATGATGAGCTGGAGCTGGATGACTACCTGTTCAACCTGCGCCGCATGTTCGGTGAGGCGACGCTGGACGCCGTTGTGGGCTCGGTGCAGGGCGAGGTGCGTTTCCATGGCCTGACCCCAACTAATATGCAGCTGGACGGGCTGGAGAAGCACCAGCGGCTGATAGAGAGTTACCAGAAGCTGCATGCGGCGCGGGCTGCTCGCGCAGGCCTGTAAGTCGAAGTTGACGTTAAAAGCCCCGATCCATCGTCTGTTTCGGGGCTTTTTCTTGGAAGATGAATTTGTAAGTACGGTTGACCTGACAGGTTTGATGTAACATTATTACATCCGCTTTGTAACTCAGTTCACCAACAGGTCTTAAAAAATGAAATTTTCTCCAACCCCTCTTGCAGCAACATTGGCTGCATTAGTGCTCAGCTCTTCGGTTATGGCGCAGTCAGCGGCTACCGCGCCGATCGATCGTTCCGCATTTAATGTGGATGTTGATATCTCCCTGATTCTGGAAGGCGTTTACTACAACCGCATGTCCAAGGGTAATGACGAGCCGGCTGGTTTTAGCAGTGGGCATAGCCATGGTCACAGCCACGGCGGTCATGACCACGGCGGCCACAGCCATGGTTTTGACGAAGGTTTCAATATGGGGCATTCCGAGCTGGCGTTTCAGGCCCGCCTGGGTGACTTCATGGATGGCACCTTGATCATCGGTTTCGATGACAGCGACTTTGAAGTTGAAGAGGCCTACCTGACCACGCGTTCGCTGCCAGCGGGCCTGCAGGTCAAAGCCGGTAAGTTCCTGTCCGATATCGGTTATATCAATAGCCGTCACGGCCACGATTGGGATTTTGTTGATCGCCCACTGGTTAACGAATACCTGTTTGGTGATCACGGTCTGCAAGAGAAGGGCGTCCAGGTTAACTGGTTGGCCCCGACTGCCACCTACACCCGTCTGGGTATCGAGTTTTTGCAGGGTGAAACCTCAGGCGTTGCCAACTATGAAGGCGGTGCCAGTGACCTGAACGGTACCAGCCGGATTCTCTCCGACGCGTCTGGCCCGCGCCTGATCACCGGTTTTGCCAAGTTTGCTCCGGATATGGGTGCTAACCATGCGTCCCAGTTTGGTGTGTCTTACGGTTATGCCCGCACCTATCAAGTAACCGATGAGCACTCCACCCGCTTTGAAGATTGGGATGGTGATGCCTGGTTTGCCGGCGTTGATGCTGTTTACAAATACGATGCAGGCCGCAGCTATGGCCATGGTGACTGGCGCCTGGCGGGTGAGTATTTCTACCGCGAAATCGACGTTGATCGCCGTGACGTGAACTTTGCAGCCGATGGCAATGGCCCGGTTGGCTTTGTACGTAACGAGCAATCGTTCAAGAACAAGCAGGATGGTATGTATCTGCAAGCGGTTTACGGCATCGCGCCGCGCTGGGAAACCGGTTTCCGTGCTGAAGCTTTGGGCATGCAAAACCGCATTGGCCGCGGTAGCGGAGAAAGCCTGGATACCTCGTATCGCTATGGCGCACAGCTGACCTTCCGTCCGATCGAGCCCGTATTTCTGCGTGCTCAGCTGAACCGGACCGACTTTGCCGAAGCCGGCCACGGTCGTGACAGCGGTCTGGAATTCATGCTGCAACTGAACGTAGCTCTGGGCGCCCATGGTGCTCACACGTTCTGATAGCTAGTACGGACAGGGATGTCCACGGTGTTTCTTTCAGCGGTGCCTGCATTCCCATGTTGGCACCGATTTTTTTATCTTGCAGGAGGACACGATGCGCTATCTGTTGAACCCCCTACATCTTTTTCCTAAAGCACTGATACTTGTACTCGGGTTGGTGCTTGCTCTGCCGGCGGCAGCGCAAATGCGCGTCGTTGCTACCACGCCCAGTCTGGGCATGCTGGCCAATGCTATTGGCGGTGAGCATGTCGATGTGCGGGTCTTGGCACCGGCTGACCGCGATGTACATTATCTGGATGCACGGCCCAGCTATATGGCCGCCATGCGCCGGGCCGATCTGCTGATGGAAGTGGGTGCGGGCCTGGAAGAAGGCTGGCTGCCGGCAGCCCTGCGCGGCTCGGCCAACCCGACTATCAATGAAGGGCGCCCAGGACACTTCCGCGCGGCTGACTTTCTTGAGCTACGTGAATCCATCACGGTAAGTGGGCCCAACATGGGTCATGTGCATGCTGAAGGTAACCCGCACTTCACCATCGACCCGCTGCGCATGGCGACCCTGGCTGAAGCCCTGGCTGAGCGCATGGGGCAGTTGCAGCCAGCACAGGCCACCTATTTTGCTGAGCAAGCCAGCAGCCTGGCAGAACGCTTGAACTCTGAGGCTGAGCAACTGGCGGCCCGCGTTACGCCTGGTCAGCGCTATGTGGCCTATCACGAAGACCTGGATTACCTGAGTGAATGGTTGCCGGTTGAAGTGGTCGGTTATCTTGAGCCGGTACCCGGCATTCCGCCGACTGCTCGCCATTTGCGTGAGCTGACGTCCAGCCTGTCAGGCACTGACGGTCGCGTGCTCTATGCCGTTTTCCAGCCTGAGCGCGGCGCGCGCTATTTGCAGGAACAGCTGGGATGGTCGGTATACCCCTTGCCTCTGGAGCCGGCACAGCCGACACTGGACAGCTATCTGAGTTTGCTGGCGCAATGGGCTGATGTCTTTATCGAAAACTGAAACACCGATTTTATTGCAATGCACGGCCCTGACTGTGGGCTTTCAACGGCCCCTGTTGGGGCCGTTGACGTTGCGGGTGCAGGCCGGTGAGCGGCATCTGATTACCGGGCCCAATGGCAGTGGCAAGTCGTTGTTGTTGCAAGCGCTGGTGGGGCGGGCGCAGGTCTTTGGTGGTGATCTGCGGCTGGCCGACACGGCCTTGAGTTACTTGGCGCAGGAGCACCCGCGCCCCATGCCGTGGCCGCTTAGCGGGCATGACTGGTTTGCTGCGATGCAGGCAACCCCGCCGGATTTGCCGTTACTGCAACCGCTGTTGAACAAGCGCCTGGATCGCCTGAGTGGCGGCCAGTGGCAACTGCTGCGCCTCGCAGCGGTGCTGCAGTCGGCGCTGTCAGCAACACGGCCCGCGCTGATCCTGCTGGATGAGCCGTCCAATCACCTGGATGCCGAGGTGCGTGCCTCGGCGGTCGAGCTGATCCGTGACATGCCAGCGAGCATTACTCTCTTGTTGACCAGCCATGATCAGGACTTCATGCGTGCGCTGGGCTTTACCTCTACCCCGATGGAGCAACTGCTTGAGTCTGCATGATTGGTTCTTGCTGCCGCTGGTCAATGGCCTGCTTACCACGCTGTTACTGACGCTGGCTGGGGTCGGCCTGTTGCTACGCGGTTCAGTGTGGCAGGTGTTTGCGGTCAGTCAGTGGGCGGCGGTCGGTGGTGTGCTGGCCTCGGTGTTGGCGGTGCCCGTCTTGCTACCGGCTTTACTGCTGGCCGCGCTGGCACTGGTTATTCAACGGCGCTGGCGTGATGCCGAGCGGCTGTCACTGACCCTGTTTCTGGCGGGGCTGGCGGTGATTACGCTGCTAGCCGCCAACATCTCCCAGGCCAGTCTGGCTGCCGCGCGCTGGGTGGACGGCCAACTGTATTTCACCGGGGTGAGCGAGCTGATCTGGATTGCTGCCCTGGTTGTTTTGTCCGGCGTGTTGCTGCCGCAATTGCGTCGTGTGTGGCTGTGGGCTCAACGCCAGCCCGATGTCAGCGCCCAGCCGGGGCCAGCCTGGTATTGGCGCGTGCTTGAGTTGGCCTGGCTGGTACTGGTAATTGTGGTGGGGGCCCAGGCGCTGGGGGTGCCGGGGGCCATGGCGACGCTCTTGTTACCGGCCTGGGCAGCGGCGCGTGTGGCGCATAACCTGGCGCAAATGCTGGTGGTCAGCCAGTTGCTGGCGCTGCTGGCGTTTGTCATCGCCTGGGTGACCAGCCTGTGGCTGGATCAACCCTTTGCCCCCATGCTGGTTCTGATTCAGCTCGGCTTGATGGGCTTGTTGATTGCCGGGCAAAAGCTCCACGCCTCAGCGCGCTAAGGCGCTCCTTAACATCCTGTTCGGCTTTGCCCCATCTACAAGACATAGGGGATGGGGTATCCTGCTGCTTGTCTTGAATGAGGAGCCAGCAGCATGTCCAGTTATGAATTTGATCTCTTTGTCATTGGTGCCGGGTCGGGTGGTGTGCGCACCAGTCGCATGGCTGCCGGTTATGGCGCGCGGGTTGCAGTGGCGGAAGATCTGTACCTGGGTGGCACCTGCGTGAATGTGGGCTGTGTGCCGAAAAAGCTGTTTGCCTATGCTGCGCACTTTGCCGAAGACCTGGCTGATGCTGCGGGTTATGGCTGGGATCTTGCTGCTCCAGGCTTTACCTGGCAGCGCCTGCGTGACAACAAGACGGCAGAAATTCAGCGGCTCAATGGTATTTATCGCACCATGCTGACCGGCGCCGGAGTCACCCTGATTGATGGTCGTGCCCGCTTGGTCGACTCACATACCGTTGCCGTGGGTGACCAGACCTATACGGCTGAGCGCATTGTGATTGCCACCGGTGGCTGGCCCTTTATTCCTGATTTTCCTGGTCGTGAGCATGTGATCAGTTCAAATGAGGTGTTCTATCTCGATGAACTGCCCAAGCGCACGCTGGTGGTGGGTGGTGGCTACATTGCGATTGAATTTGCCAGTATTTTCCATGGCCTGGGCTGTGAGTCGACCTTGCTGTACCGGGGCGACTTGTTCCTGCGCGGCTTTGACCGAGAAGTGCGCGAGCATGTTGCCGAGACTTTGCGTAACAAGGGCACCCACCTGCGCTTCAACGCGGATGTTGCGCGCATTGACCAACAGGCGGACGGCAGTTATCAGGTCACCCTGCAAGACGGTGAGGTGATTGCAACGGACCTGGTGCTCTATGCCACCGGCAGAAAGCCGAAGCTGGATGGCCTGGGGCTGGAAAATACCGGGGTCAAGTTGGATGCCAAGGGCTTTGTCGACGTTGATAAAGACTATCAAACCAGCGATCCGGCCATTTTTGCCATTGGCGATGTGACCGATACGCTGCAACTGACACCCGTGGCTCTGGCAGAGGGTATGGCGCTGGCGCGCCGTCTTTTTGGCCCACAGGATTACGTGCCGGTTGATTATGCGGACATTCCCACCGCTGTGTTCTGTATCCCCAATATCGCTACCTTGGGCCTGAGTGAAGAGCAGGCGCGGGAGCAGGGCCATGCGCTCAAGGTGTTTGTCAGCCGCTTCCGTCCGATGCGCAATATTCTTGCCGGGCGCAACGAGCAAAGCCTGATGAAGCTGGTGGTCGACAAGGCGACAGACAAGATTCTGGGTATCCATCTGGTCGGGCCGGAAGCCGGCGAAATGCTTCAAGGGCTGGCGGTCGCGGTGAAGGCGGGCGCTACCAAAGCGCAGTTTGATGCCACTCTGGGGATTCACCCAACAGCAGCAGAAGAGTTCGTTACCATGCGTACGCCCGTTCGAGTCGATTGATATGAGTTGGCTCTATGCGCTTGATTTATTTGGTGTTGCAGTGTTCGCCATTACCGGCGCTTTGATGGCCGGGCGCAAATCCATGGACCTGTTCGGGGTCATGGTGATTGCCATTATTACTGCGCTCGGCGGCGGTACGCTGCGCGATGTCATTTTGAACAATTACCCGGTGGTCTGGATTCGCAATGATCTTTACATCCTGGTGGCGGTGTTGGCGGCGTTAGGCACTGTGGTCTGGGTCCGGTTCACCCGGCCGATCCATGAGACAGGTTTGCTGGTGGCCGATGCGCTCGGCTTGGCGGTATTCACCGTGATTGGTACGCAGGTCGCCATGCAATTGGGCGTGCCAATGAGTGCGGCAGTGATTATGGGGGTGATGACCGGCGTCGCGGGCGGGGTGATGCGCGATATTATCTGTAATGAGATACCGCTGATCTTCCACAAGGAGATCTATGCCACCGCCTGTATTGCCGGCTCAGTGGCTTATATCGTGCTGCACCAGCTTGGCTTGGCGTTCAATCTGGATGTGATTGTGGCCATTGCTGTGGTGCTAGTGATCCGCCTGGCGGCGATTCGATGGCACTTGGGGCTGCCGCGCTTTCACTTGCTTGACCGGGAGCCCCCGCCAGAATAAACCGGCTTAGTGGTGGTGATCGTGTGAGTCGTGGTGATCGTCATGGTCGCCGTGGCCATGATGCTCGCCACCGTTGTCTTCCACATGAACGTTAACTTCGATCTCGCCAGCGTTGGCAAAGGTCAAGGTCAGTGGAAACTCAGTGCCAGCGTCCAGCGGTTGTTGCAGGTTGAACAGCATGACGTGATAACCGCCCGGCTTGAATTCAACTTGCTCGCCGGCGGCGATCTCGACTTCGGGCAGCTCACGCATTTTCATCAAGCCATCTTCATGCACATGCTCGTGCAGCTCGGTATGACCCGCGGCCGGCGTACTCGCGCTAAGCAGGGTGTCAGCACTATCACCACTATTGCGAATGATCAGGTAGGCGGCACCGGTTGTCGCCACTGACGGCATGGCGCGTGACCAGGGGTGGTCAATGTGAAGATCGCCATGCTCATATTCATGGGCCAGCAATGGCTGGCTGAGCAGGGCAGTGGTGGCCAGAGCGGCCGCAAGCAGTTGGCGCATGGGTATCCCCCTTGTTGTCTTGTCTCGGCAGTGTAGCGCTATTCCAGACGCACGCGATAGACCTCGGCCAGCGAGATCACCCCCTGGCGCGCAAGCGCCAGAGCACCCTGGGTGAGTGGGCGCATGCCGTCCTGTATTGCTTGTTCTTCAATCAGTTGCGCGGCGACGTTAGGCTGAATCAGGCGGCGCAGGCTAGGCGTGACTTCCAGCAATTCATAGACGGCAATACGGCCGGAGAAGCCTCGCCCGTTGCAGTGATCGCAGCCAGCGCCTGCCTGGAATTTTTCGTTGTGATCCAAGCCCAGGGCTTCCAGCACGTGATTAGGGACTTTTTCCTCGGTAAGGCAGTGAGCGCAATTACGCCGGGCCAGACGCTGCGCCAGAATACCGATCAGGGTGGCATTGACCAGATAGGGGGCAATACCGATTTCCAGCAGGCGCGTGATCGAGCTGGCCGCACTGTTGGTATGCAAGGTGCTGAGGACCAGGTGCCCAGTCAGAGCGCTCTCACTGGCCATTACCGCTGTTTCCTGGTCGCGGATTTCGCCCACCATGATGACATCGGGGTCATGCCGAAGAATATGGCGTAGGGCGCGGGCAAAGGTGTAGCCAATACCCGAACGTACCTGAATCTGCCTGATCCCCTCAATCTGGTATTCGACCGGGTCTTCAACGGTAATGATATTGACCCCGGTATTGCGGATATCGTTGATGGCCGCATAGAGCGTGGTACTTTTGCCCGAGCCGGTGGGGCCGGTAACCAGAAGAATGCCTTGATTGAGGCTGACCAGGCGACGAAAGCGCGCCGCATCCTGTTCAGAAAAGCCCAGATCTTCAAGTTTCTTCATGCTCTGGTTGGTATCCAGAATCCGCATGACGACGCTTTCGCCATGTACCGTGGGCATGATGGACAGACGCAGGTCGATCACCCTGTCGCGCATACGCACCATATAGCGGCCATCCTGAGGTAGCCGGCGCTCGGCGATATTCATGCCGCCAACAATCTTGATCCGACTGACGATGGCGGGCAGGGCGGCGCGACGGATCTTGCGGATATCCAGCAGGACACCGTCAACCCGGAACTGGATGGTGGCTTCTTTTTCTCCGGGTCGGATATGGATATCCGAGGCTCGCCGGCTGATGGCATCTTCCAGAAGGTTATCAACGAAGCGCACCGTAGGCTTGTCTTCCGCCAACTGTTTCATTTGCTGAAGCGACAGAACGGGTTCGGTATTGTCGTCTTCCGGCAGAATATCGGCAGCAACAGTGCCGTAATGCATATTGATCGCGTGTTCGATCGTTTTCGGCTCAGCCTGTACTGCTTCCACCGGTTTGCCGGTAATAAAACTGAGCAAGTGCAGCAGTTCATGCTGGGTGGGGTCCGGGCACGCCACAATCATGCGTTCGGCGTGCAGCATCAGGGGTATTACCTGGTATTGGCGGGCAATCTCTTCGGGTAACAGGCTTAGCAGATTGTCATCCAGATCGAATTCAACCAGCTCAACGACCGGCACTTTCAGCTGCTCGGCGATGACGCTACTCAGTTGATCCTGGCTGATGGCGTTGATATTCAGCAGCATTTCGCCGAGGCGCAGTTTGACTGGCTGTTTGCGCTGCAGGTTGAGGGCAGCTTTCAATTGGTCAGGGGAAATCAGGCCGCGTTCAAGCAGAATTTGACCCAGCAGCTTTTCCGGCAATTCCGGGCGGTAGTTGTTGAGATGCAGGTTAAGGGCTTCACGGCTTTTTATTGGCATTGCTTTCCCCGAATATAAGTTACTCCCTCGAGTATGTATCGGGCTTTTCAAAGGCACAAGATGGCGCTTGCCGGATGTTTTTTTTGCACCCGGGTTTCTCGCTTTTATTCAGTTACTTAAGCTTGACAAGGTAGGGCGGGCTGCGTAAAGTTCGCCTCCATCGCAGGCACGTAGCTCAGTTGGTTAGAGCACCACCTTGACATGGTGGGGGTCGTTGGTTCGAATCCAATCGTGCCTACCAGATTCAACCCGTACTGCGCGGGATAAAAAGGGCAACCCATCGGGTTGCCCTTTTTTGTTGTTGCAGCGCCGGCACCTTATTCAAGGTTGCTCGGGATGGGTTGTATAGGCTTCGTTTATTGCAATGCTGGCTTCGCTGAGCAGGGATTCGAACAAGGCATCCAGCTGCTCTGCAACCATGTCAGCCTTAATCGCTTCACGCTCTTCAGCGTAGCTTTGCCGTGGCAGGCTGCGTTTGTCGATCAGTTGTACCACTTTCCATATGCCGTCTTGATAAATCGGTGCATCAACAAAATCATCAACGCCCAGTGGGCGCACTTGCTCGTGGACGTCTGGGTCGATATCAGTGCCTGACAGCCAGGGGGTTTCGATGGCGTTGAGCGAGCCGCTTGGCAGTGATGATCCGGGTTGCTGTAAGGCGCTCAGGGCGTGTTTTGCTACCTCAGCGTCCGCTGTCTCCCAGATATTGAAGCGATACAGGGTTTGTGCTGGCTGTTCGGCATAGCGCTGACGAATCATGGCTTCATCAATATCGACAGATTTCATCTTTTGCTGCACGTAGAGCTGAGCCAGCAGGGTCTGTTCAAACAGCTCCTTTTCCAGCCTGAACTGTTCTGATTGGTGCAGGTTGCTTTGACGCGCTTGTTCGGCCAGTAAGGTCGTCAGGATGATATCCCTGGTTACTTGGGCTTTGCGTTCGTTGCTAGTGGTTGTTTCGGTCATCTCGGCCATGTCGTCATGCTCACGTGATTTCAACAAGAAGGTGAACATCTCGTGGCTAACGGTGCTGTCATTGATGTGCGCAAAAATGGCAGGGTCAGTCGGTAAAGAGGGCGCTGTCTCATCGTTTGCCGCCAGCAGCGAGGTGGGCAGGGTCAACAAGCAGGCCAAGACTGCGGGCAAATAGTGTTGTTTTCTCACATGAGTACCTTGAGCAGGCGGGGTGCGTAATCTGGCTAACATACCGCAGCCCGGAGTCATCCAGGCTGCGGCAAGGCCAAGCATCATTCAGTCAGCGCAATGCTTACAAATAGCGGCGGATGTCGTTATACACACCCTGATTGCGTAGCAAGCCCAAGTGGGATGTGCTTGAGGTTTGTCGGCTGGTGCCGCAACGCGCACTGCTGTTGGGAATAATGATCTCATCCAGGTTGGACCACAGCGAGATATCACAGCCACGGCCGTTCAGATCCTTCAGGAAGCTGGAGTTATAGCGCATTTCAAAGCAGGCCGGGCTGAAGCAACCATAAGCCCAGGAGGTGCCATGATGGGGTGTTCCCAGCGTCACCAGACGATTGGTCGCATTGGCACCACCTTCAAATACGCGATACCAGCGCGATACCAGCCCGCCATTAGAGTGGGCAATGATCTTGGCCCGGCGATTGTTGTGGTTGGGGCGCAGGTTGTTCACGTAGGTGCGCAGTTGGCGGGCGCTGGTTTTGTTGCTGGCGCCCAGGCTGTTGTAGCCGAACTTGTACATGGAGCAGGCCGGCACGCCATCATTTCTGAACCGGTTGATCATATTGTCAAACTGAGAGCCCCAGCCGGAGTAGCCGTGCACAAAGACAATTGGGTCGGCATTGCAGGCTTGTACGGCTCCAGCCAGCGGCAGGGTAGCCGCGAGAGCCAGGGCGGGAAGCAGTTTGTTGCGCTTTTTCATAGCTGTATCCTTGTTTTTATTTGATGTGTGCTTCGTGTGCAGCAGCCATGCCCGGATACCCTGGGTACGATCCTTACTTGCTCGGCACATAGATATATATCAAAAGTGTCTCGAGATAAAAATAAGTATCACTGCAATACGCCTGTATCGCTCGCAATGGCTGTCTCATAGTAGGACTTTGTCTGGGCTGGGCTATCACCCAGACGGGTGATATTGAGGTTAAGAAGGCCGACTGATAGCGCTGGTTTGGGCGCGCGGGTTCGGGATATGCAGCAAAATACAACTGTAAGTGATTGTTTTTTCGTGCTATTGTAAGCGCCTTCCAATACGGCAGCTATTTACAAAATCTGTTGTATTTCAAAGATTTAGGCCATATTTCAAGGGTCTGACAGTTTCAATCCGGTCCTTGCGGCCGGGTTTTTGTATTCAGCGCCGCCACAGCGGGCTGTGACCGACTTCAATAGTCTCTGGCTCTGGTACTGCCAGTCAGGTCATCGGCATCCAGCGTGGCGGACTATCCATCACGTGGCCTTGCGTAGGGGTCACCACTGAAAGGAGAGGCCTTATGCCTGTCATTACTCTGCCGGATGGCAGCCAGCGTTCCTTTGATCATGCGGTTACTGTGGCCGATGTGGCGCAATCCATCGGTGCCGGCCTGGCCAAGGCCACCCTGGCTGGCCGTGTTGATGGCCGCCTGGTTGATGCCTGTGACCTGATCGAGCAGGATGCCACGCTGCAGATTATTACCCCCAAAGATGCCGCTGGCCTGGATATTATCCGCCACAGTTGCGCGCATCTGATCGGGCATGCCGTCAAGCAGCTGTATCCGAGCGCCAAAATGGTGATTGGCCCGGTGATTGAGGATGGCTTCTATTACGATATCTCCTACGAGCGCCCCTTTACGCCGGAAGATATGGCGGCGATCGAAAGCCGCATGCGCGAGCTGATCGCAACCGAGTATGACGTGGTCAAGAAGATGACCCCGCGTGCCGAGGTTATCGAGGCGTTCAAGGCCCGCAATGAAGATTACAAGCTGCGCCTGGTCGAGGATATGCCCGACGAGACGCAGATGGGGTTGTATTACCACGAAGATTATCTCGACATGTGTCGTGGCCCGCACGTGCCGAACACGCGCTTTCTCAAGGCTTTCAAGCTGACGCGGATTTCCGGTGCCTATTGGCGTGGTGATGCGCGTAACGAGCAGTTGCAACGGATTTACGGTACGGCCTGGGCCGACAAGAAGCAGTTGGCGGCCTACATTACACGCTTGGAAGAAGCCGAAAAGCGCGACCATCGCAAGATTGGTAAGCGTCTTGGCCTGTTTCATACCCAGGAAGAAGCACCGGGCATGGTGTTCTGGCATCCGGCCGGTTGGACTATCTATCAGGTGCTGGAACAGTACATGCGCGATGTGCAGCGCAAGTCCGGCTACCAGGAGATCAAGACGCCGCAGGTCGTCGATAAGGTGCTCTGGGAGCGCTCCGGTCATTGGCAGCACTACTCGGCAAATATGTTTACCACCGAGTCGGAAAGCCGTGAGTATGCGGTCAAGCCGATGAACTGCCCCTGCCACGTGCAGGTGTTCAACCAGGGGCTGAAAAGCTACCGTGATTTGCCGTTGCGCCTGGCCGAGTTTGGCTCCTGCCACCGCAATGAACCTTCTGGCTCATTGCACGGTCTGATGCGGGTACGCGGTTTCACCCAGGACGATGCGCACATCTTCTGCACCGATGAGCAGATCAAGCAGGAAGCGGCTGATTTTATCCAGCTGACTCTGCAGGTCTATCGCGACTTTGGTTTTAATGATGTCGAACTGAAGCTGTCGACCCGGCCGGATGACCGCATGGGCGATGATGCCGACTGGGATCTGGCTGAGAAAGCGCTGGAAGAAGCGCTGAACGAGGCTGGCCTGGATTGGGATTTACAGCCGGGCGAGGGCGCCTTCTACGGGCCGAAGATTGAATTTTCGCTGCGTGACTGCCTTGGCCGCGTCTGGCAGTGCGGTACCTTGCAGTTGGATTTCCTGTTGCCGGGCCGTTTGGGTGCACAATATGTCGCCGAAGATGGCAGTCGCAAGCATCCGGTCATGCTGCATCGGGCAATTCTGGGTTCGTTTGAGCGCTTTATCGGCATTCTGATCGAGCATTATGCCGGTGACTTTCCAGCCTGGCTGGCCCCGCAACAGGCTGCAGTGTTGAATATTACCGACAATCAGGCGGAATTTTGCCAAGAAGTCGAGAAAACATTGAATGAAATGGGCTATCGTGCACAAGCGGACTTGAGAAACGAGAAGATCGGTTTTAAAATCCGAGAGCACACTTTACATAAGACTCCCTACCTGCTGGTTGTAGGTGACCGGGAAGTCGAATCGCACACTGTGGCCGTGCGCACGCGGGAGGGCAAAGATCTGGGTTCCATGACGGTTACCGAGTTCGCAGAGTTCCTCACCGTTGCTGTCGCACAACGAGGCCGCCCGAATTCGGAGCAATAACGATTAAACGCGAGATGAGACAAGACAAAAGAGCCGCACAACGTCCGCCGATCAACGAGAATATCACTTCGCAAGAAGTGAGATTGATCGGTGCCGAAGGTGAACAGATCGGTATCGTGTCCATTCAGGAAGCGATGGCTGTAGCTGAAGAGGCCAAGCTTGACCTGGTTGAAATCTCCCCCGATGCAGAGCCGCCGGTTTGCCGAGTCATGGACTATGGCAAGCACGTCTTCGAAAAGAAGAAACAGCAGGCTATAGCACGGAAGAACCAGAAACAGATTCAGATCAAAGAAGTAAAGTTTCGTCCAGGGACGGAAGATGGAGACTATAAGGTTAAACTACGTAACCTTATCCGGTTTTTGTCTGACGGGGACAAGGCCAAGGTATCCTTGCGATTCCGTGGCCGCGAAATGGCGCATCAGGAGCTGGGCATGGAGCTGTTGAAACGGGTTGAAGCTGACCTGCTTGAATACGGCACTGTGGAACAGCACCCGAAGATGGAAGGTCGGCAGCTGATGATGATCATCGCACCCAAGAAGAAAAAGTAATCTCCAGGGCAACGCCAGGCCTTGCGATTATCTTAATCACTCTTATTTGGAGTACATTGAACATGGCAAAGATGAAGACGAAAAGTGGCGCTGCGAAGCGCTTCAAAAAAACCGGGAACGGTCTCAAGCACAAGCACGCTTTCAAGAGCCACATCCTGACCAAGATGAGCACCAAGCGTAAGCGTCAACTGCGTGGTACGTCGCAGCTGGCTGCTTCTGATGTGCAAAAAGTAGAGCGCATGTTGCGTCTCCGTTAAGTCAAGGTTAGAGGATATAAAGAATGGCTCGTGTTAAGCGTGGTGTTACGGCGCGTAAGCGTCACAAAAAAGTTCTGAAACTCGCCAAAGGCTATTACGGTGCGCGCTCGCGTGTATTCCGCGTAGCCAAGCAGGCGGTCATCAAGGCAGGTCAGTACGCCTATCGTGACCGCAAGCAGCGTAAGCGTCAGTTCCGTGCTCTGTGGATTGCCCGTATCAATGCCGGTGCACGTCAGAATGGTCTGTCTTACAGCCGTCTGATTGCCGGTTTGAAAAAGGCCAACGTTGAAATCGACCGCAAGGTTCTGGCCGATCTGGCTGTGAACGAAAAAGCGGCGTTTACCGCGATTGTCGAAAAAGCAAAGGCTAGCTTGGCTTAAGCCCTCGTTACGACAATCCCTGCCTCGCAAGGGGTAGATGGCAACGTCAATGATAGGGGAAGAGCCTTACCGCTCTTCCCCTATTTTTGTTTCTGGAGTCTGACAATGGAAAATCTTGACGCCCTGGTCGCCCAGGCCCTGGAGGCGGTGCAGCAGGCTGCTGACGTCCCCGCGCTGGAGCAGATCCGCGTGCAGTATCTTGGCAAGAAGGGCGAGCTGACTCAGGTGATGAAAACCCTGGGCAATATTCCTGCTGAAGAGCGCCCGAAGGTCGGCGCAATGGTTAACGCAGCAAAAGAGCAAGTGTCCAGCGTGCTGAACGCGCGCAAGGCCGATATGGAAGCTGCTGCGTTGAATGCCCGGCTGGCTGCTGAGCGGGTGGATGTCACCCTGCCGGGCCGTGGTCAGGTAAGCGGTGGTTTGCACCCGGTCACGCGGACCATGGAACGGATTGAACAGATTTTTGCTCACGTCGGTTATACCGTCGAGGAAGGTCCTGAGGTCGAGGACGACTACCATAACTTTGAAGCGCTCAATATCCCCGGCCACCACCCGGCGCGGGCGATGCATGACACCTTTTACTTCAACGCCAATACTCTGTTGCGCACGCATACCTCGCCGGTTCAGGTGCGCACCATGGAGCGATCCCAACCGCCGATCCGGATCATTTGTCCGGGTCGGGTTTATCGCTGTGATTCCGATCAGACCCATTCGCCGATGTTCCACCAGGTTGAAGGCTTGCTGATCGACGAAGGTGTCAGCTTTGCTGACTTGAAAGGCACCATCGAGCAGTTTTTGCGCGAGTTTTTTGAAGCCGACCTGGAAGTGCGCTTCCGGCCTTCGTTTTTCCCCTTTACCGAGCCCTCCGCCGAGGTGGATATCCGCCGCACCGTAATCAAGAACGGTGAAGAGAAGGCTGATTGGCTGGAAGTGCTGGGCTGCGGCATGGTGCATCCGGATGTGCTGCGCATGTCTGGCATCGATCCGGAAAAATACCAGGGCTTTGCTTTCGGCATGGGCGTCGAGCGCCTGACCATGCTGCGCTATGGCGTGGGTGATTTGCGTATCTTCTTTGATAACGACCTGCGTTTCCTCGAGCAGTTTCGTTAAGCGTCGCATCCGCCATTCCTTTGAAATCAGGAACCAACAATGAAATTCAGTGAACAGTGGCTGCGGAGCTGGGTAAATCCGCAGGTAACAGGTGAAGAGCTGGTGGCCCGCCTGTCCATGACCGGGCTGGAAGTCGATGGCGTAGAACCTGCCGCCGGCGCGTTCAGTGGCGTGATTGTCGGTGAGATTGTCAGTGCCGAGCCGCATCCTGATGCCGACAAGCTGCGCGTGTGCCAAGTCAGCGATGGTAAAGAGCAATTCCAGGTCGTGTGCGGTGCGCCGAATGCGCGCCCGGGTATCAAGGTACCCTTTGCGACCGTAGGGGCTGTGCTGGGTGAGGACTTCAAGATCAAGAAGGCCAAGCTGCGCGGTGTTGAATCCTTCGGCATGCTGTGCGCGGCATCAGAGTTGCAGTTGTCTGATGACAGCGACGGGCTGTTTGAGCTGGCCAGTGATGCGCCGACCGGTGAATGCCTGCGCACTTACCTTGGCCTTGACGACACTATTATTGATGTTGACCTGACGCCTAACCGTGGCGACTGCCTGTCGATTGCCGGCCTGGCCCGTGAAGTGGCGGCCAACTACGCAGAAAATGTCTGCCGCCCAACGATTAACCCGGTGCCGGCTGTCAACGAAGACATCCGCCCGGTTGAACTGTTGGCACCCCAAGCATGCCCGCGCTATATCGGCCGCGTGGTGCGCAATGTTGATTTGTCACGGCCCACCCCGCTGTGGATGGTTGAGCGTTTGCGCCGCAGCGATATCCGCAGCATCGATCCAGTCGTTGATATCACCAACTATGTCATGCTCGAGCTTGGCCAGCCCATGCATGCCTTTGATCTCAAGCAGATTCAGGGTGGTATTCGGGTGCGTATGGCAGAGGAGGGTGAAAAACTGACCTTGCTCGACGGCCAGGAGCTGACCTTGCACAGTGATAACCTGGTTATCGCTGACCACCAGCGCGCGCTGGCCATGGCGGGTGTTATGGGTGGCGAGCATAGCGGTGTGGCCAGTGATACCACTGACCTGTTTCTGGAAAGCGCTTTCTTCGACACCATTGCCATTGCTGGCAAAGCGCGGGCCTTTGGTCTGCATACCGACTCGTCACACCGTTTTGAGCGCGGTGTGGACTGGCAGCTGCAGCGTGAAGCCATGGAGCGGGCGACTGCACTGATTCTCGACGTCGTTGGCGGTGAGCCCGGCCCGGTGATCGAGCAGGTAGCCAGTGCTCACTTGCCGAAAATTGCCCACGTCACCCTGCGTGACGAACGTATTCGACAAATGCTCGGCATGGCGATTCCTGCTGCCGATGTGCAAAGTTACCTGCACCATCTCGGGCTGGGTGTTGCCAAGGCCGGCGATGGGGAATGGCAGGTTGAAGTGCCCAGCCACCGCTTCGATATCAGCCTGGAAATCGACCTGATCGAAGAGCTGGCTCGGCTTTATGGCTATAACCGCTTGCCGGTCAGTGCGCCCACGGCGGCACTTAACCTGCAAGCCCAGCCGGAAACCCGGGGTGATCTGCCGGTATTGCGCCGTTTGCTGGTCGCCCGCGGTTATCAGGAAGCCATTACCTACAGCTTTATCGAGCCTGGTTTGAGCAAGCAGTTCGATCCGCAGCACGAGCCTCTGGCGCTAGCTAATCCGATCTCTGCTGATATGGCCGTTATGCGGACCAGTTTGCTGCCGGGCCTGAGTAAGGCCTTACTGCATAACCAGAACCGGCAGCAGCCGCGTGTTCGCCTGTTTGAGAGTGGTTTGCGTTTTGTGCCGCAGGCGGCAGGTGATTTGTTGCAAGAGCCCATGTTGGCCGGTATTGCCAGCGGTACACGCTTGCCGGAAGGCTGGGCCAACAGTGGTGACAAGCTGGACTTCTTTGATCTCAAGGGCGACGTTGAAGCCGTACTGGGGCAGGGCGGTGCACTGGACAGCTATCGCTTCGAGCCGGCAGAGCATCCTGCCTTGCATCCGGGTCAGAGTGCCCGTGTGCTGCGTGGTGATGCCCTGGTGGGCTGGCTGGGAGCGCTGCATCCATCGTTGGTCGCGGATCTTGACCTTGATGGTCCGGTCTATGCGTTTGAGCTGAGCCTGGCCGCCATCCGGGATGGCCGTTTGCCAGCTTTTGCAGAGCTATCGCGTTTCCCTGAGGTTCGACGAGACATCGCGCTGGTCGCCGACAAGTCAGTTCTGGCGGCAGATTTGCTGGCAGATATCCGACAACAGGCCGGCGAACACCTGAAAAATCTCAGGTTGTTTGACGTATATGAGGGCAAAGGCATTGATCCGCATAGTAAAAGTCTGGCAATTGGCTTGACCTTGCAGCATTCCTCGCGCACTCTTACCGATGAAGAAGTGAATGCTGTCATGGACAAGGTACTTACGTCCTTGGAGCAAGGGTTCAATGCCACATTAAGGAAATAAGGATATGGGGGCTCTGACAAAGGCAGAAATGGCCGAACGCTTGTACGAAGAGCTCGGTTTCAACAAGCGCGAAGCCAAAGAGCTGGTTGAACTGTTTTTCGAAGAGATTCGCAATGCCCTTGAGCACAACGAACAGGTCAAATTGTCTGGCTTTGGCAACTTTGACCTGCGTGACAAGCGCCAGCGACCCGGTCGTAATCCAAAAACCGGTGAAGAAATCCCTATTACGGCCAGACGCGTAGTCACCTTCCGGCCCGGACAAAAACTCAAGGCACGAGTAGAAGCATATGCTGGAACCCAGCCATAACCATGAACTACCCGCCATTCCGGGCAAACGCTACTTCACGATTGGTGAAGTGAGTGATTTGTGTGCGGTAAAGCCTCACGTGTTGCGCTATTGGGAGCAAGAGTTCCCGCAGCTGTCACCGGTGAAGCGTCGCGGCAACCGTCGTTATTATCAGCGTCAGGATGTGCTGATGATTCGGCAGATCCGTTCTTTGCTATACGACCAGGGCTTTACTATTGGTGGTGCGCGTCAGCGCCTGTCAGGTGAGGAAGCCAAGGAAGATGTTACCCATTACAAGCAACTGATCCGGCAAACTATTGCTGAACTGGAAGAAGTGCTGAATGTATTGAAAACATCCTGACCTGTGTTGATGGCAAATAAAAAAGCTGGCTTAGGCCAGCTTTTTTGCGTTTACCGGTCAGTGCTAGCGCATTGTGGCGCGTTGGCCTGAGCGTGTGCCAGACGAGCGATTGTCTGAACGGTTACCACCTTGTCGGTTCATTTGCGGGCGTTGCTGCCTATTGTCCATGCGCTGGCCTGAAGAACGTTGTCCGGCGCTGCGTGCCCGTTGTTCAGGGTTGCCGCGGTTGGTGCCCGGTTGACGCTGAGTACCTTGTCGCTCGGTGTTCTGCCTCGGCCGTTGATGGTTTGGGCGATCAGCGCCACGCTCAGGGCGTTGAGCTTGTTCGCGTTGCGGCCGCTGTTGCCCGGTTCGTTGTGGAGGGCTTGAGTACCTTAGCCGCTGGCTGCTCTGGGGTGGTTGCTTGCGCGCAGGCGCGGAGCGGTTGATGACCGGCTGACGGTTGATGATAGTGGTCTGGTGTACCGGTCGTGGCGAGGTAACGTAGACCTGTGTGCGAGGTGCACTATGGCTTCTGTAATATGGGCTTGAATAGCTGCTCGGGTAGTACGAGGTCGAAGAATATACCCGTGGTGTGCTGTAGCTGCTGTCACGTACGTAATAATCGCCTGCACAAGCGCTGAGCATAGCGACACCCAAACCCAATACAATCATTTTTCCTGGCGTTTTCATCTGCATTCTCGCTCTGTGAGCTGAAGCCGAGACGTACTAGCGGCCGACTGAGGAATTCAGTTTGCCGCAAATGCCTGCCGTGCGTGCCTTTGTAAAGCCATCTTTACCAATATTTACCGCGATCTCAGCAGGCTTGGGGGCTGATGCGGCCTGCTGGTCAGGGTCACGTCTATTGCCTGGCCAGGCAAAAAAAACTTTCGCATTTCAGAGGCTTAATGTATGATCTCGCACACTTCAAGGCTAAGGCCGGGAAGTATTGTCGGGGCGTAGCGCAGCCTGGTAGCGCACTTGCATGGGGTGCAAGGGGTCGAGTGTTCGAATCACTCCGTCCCGACCATATATCGAAAGGCCAGTCAGTAATGACTGGCCTTTTTTGTGCGCGTGATTTGCCACGGGCAGGGCGCAATTACTCTAAACTGGCACCTCGATAAGGGCATCAGCATAAGGAGCGCGCGTGAGCGACTGGCACTATACCCGCATGATCCACCTGGGCGAACTGGACACGGTGGAAGTGACGCACCCAGACTTTATTGCCCGCGTATGCTTGCAGGGCGCGCATCTGGTGCACTTTGCCCCTGCCGGGCAGGATAACTGGCTATGGCTGAGTGAACAGGCGCAGTTTCGGATCGGGCGAGCAATTCGTGGTGGCGTTCCGCTGTGTTGGCCCTGGTTCGGTGTGCCGGAGAAAAATCCGCCGGCAGTACGGAATCAGTTGCAGACCAGTGCCGCTCACGGCTTTGCCCGCACTGCGCTGTGGACGCTGGCAGAGGTCATTGAGTCGGTTGATGCGGTCGTTGTGCTCCTCACGCTGTCCACGGCTGATCTGGAAGCGACGGAATGGTCCGGTACGGCCAGGGGTGAACTCGTACTGCGCTTCAGTGCGGATGCCTGCGAGTTGGAGCTCACCACGTACAACTTGGGCCCCGAGCCACTGCATATTACTCAAGCGTTGCATACTTACCTGCCCACGCCGGGTATTGATGCGACTCAGGTGAATGGTCTTGAGGGGTGCCGCTATGTCGACACCTTGCGCGATTGGCAGGTATTTGAGCAGCAAGGCCCCGTGCTATTCAACGGTGAGACCGACCGGATTTACTACAGTGATCCCAGGCAAGCGCTAAGCCTGCAACATGCTGGCAGCCCCGGTTTGCTGCTGCAGGCCAGCGGCAGCCATTCAACGGTGGTGTGGAATCCTGGCGCTGACAAGGCGCTATGCTTGAGTGATTTTGACCCTGCGGCCTGGACGCGCATGCTGTGCGTGGAGACGGCCAATGCGCTTGATGATGCCCAATATCTGTCACCTGGAGCCAGCACTTGCCTGGGCTTGGTGTTACGCACCGCAAATTGACGGGCAGGCTGTTCTTGCATCAGTTTGGGGCGGCACTTTGCGGTGTTTGCACTGTGCGGCAGGCTAGCGTCTGGCGTGAACTGGTTGATTTTTAAGGATACATTCGTCTTTTTTGATGCGTTTTTGATCTTTACTGTATTTTGGCTATCTTATTGCATATCCAATAAGTGTCTCTATCAAGTCATGCAAACGTTATTCATTTGCAGTGCCATTAGCAGACGTGCTTTACAGCAAAGGGTCAGCGAGGGTCATCCGGATGAAACAGTTATCACCAATCGATTCCCATTTCTTTTATTTCGAGAGCCCCAATCAGCCGATGATGATTGGCAGCCTCTGGTTATGCGACCCATCAACGGCGCCAGATGGCAAGGTACGCTACAAGGAAATACTCCAATATATTGGTGATCGTCTGAACATGACGGCCTATTTCCGCCGTCGCCTGGAGCAGACACCCTTCATGCTCGATGATCCCTATTGGCTGGATGACGAGAACTTTGATCTGGAATATCACGTGCGTCACGTGGGTCTACCGCAGCCGGGGGACTGGCGGCAACTGTGTATCTTTACTGCCCGAACCATGTCGCGCAGCGTCGATATGGATCGCCCACCCTGGGAAATTTTCATCATTGAAGGCGTCAATAACGTTCCGGGCATTCCTGAGGGCAGCTTTGCAGTATTGATTCGCTTCCATCACGCCTATGTCGACGGCAAGGCCAGCTTTGAGCTGACGACCGCCCTATGGGAGGACTCGCCAGCGCATGAATATGGCCGCCGTGATCGGGTAGAGGTGGCCGAGCGCGAGCCGACACGACTGGAAATGTGGGCTCGAACCGCGCCGCACCTGATGACTCAGCCTTTGCGCTCAATGCGTGCCGGTTTGACCTTAGGTCGCAAGAGTGCGGAACTCTTGGTGCGTTTGCGCAAGGACGTCAAACCAGAGCAGAAGAGGGCACCCAAGTCGATTTTCAATGTACCGGTCACACCTCACCGTTCATATGGGTCGGCATCCTTTCATATGCCGGATCTCAAGCGTATGCGTGCCCTGGTGCGTGGCGCCAGTCTGAATGATGTCCTGGTAACGGTGATTGCCGGTGGTATGCGACGTTACCTGAAACTGCATAATCAGTTGCCATCAGAGTCCCTGGTGTCCTTGTGCCCCGTTTCGGTTCGGCCGCAGGATGTTAAGGGTGATGTCGGTAATCTGGTATCAGCCATGTACATTGGTATTGGCACTGACATCGAAGACCCGATTGACCGCCTGGCAGCCGTCCATCGTCGGACCCAGCGTGGCATCCCTTTGGCTCGTGAAGTGCTGGCTGACCTGACCAATTCGGCAGGTGAAATGGTGCCGCCCTTTATGCGGGCGCTGGGCATGCGGTTACAAAATCGCACCAAGCTGGCGGCGCGCTTGCCAACGATTAATACCATCACCACCAATGTGCCGGGCATTCCCGGCATGGAGCCAAAATTCTTCGCTGGCGCCAAGGTGTGCTCGATTTCGCCCATGGTTCCGGTATTTGACGGTGTGGCGATTACCCACGGCATGCTGGGTATTTACGACAAGATGAATATTGGCGTGCTGGCTGATCGCAAGGTGGTACCGGACATTGACGTATACATCCGCTGTATAGAGGACTCCTATCAGGAATATCTCACCTATACCGAGCAGTTGGAGCTGACTCAGTTGCATGTGGAAAAAGCCAAAAAGGCGCAATTGACCCAGTTATCCAACACAGCGGCTACAAGTAGCGAGCCAAGGCAGATATCCAGTGGGCGTCTTTGAGCTACCGCGGGACGCAGCGGGCGCGCCCGATGACTTTGCCCTTATGCTCAGTGGAGGAGCGTCTTGGGGCTATTTCCATGCGGGCGTACTGCGCGTGCTGTTGGCCGAGGGTCTGCTGCCAAAGGTGATTTCCGGCTCCAGTGCCGGCGCAATTCTCGCGGCTATTGCCGGCACGCATCGCGATCAGGAGCTGCCGGCGCGTCTGCA
>REBY01000140.1 GCA_007692485.1 Pseudomonadaceae bacterium
TGCCAGCTTTGCAGGTCCAGATCGCGGCTGGGGAGCGGCTCATCGTCCAGCAATAGCTGCAAGGATTGCAGGGCTGGCAGGTCGGCCGCATCCAGGCCGGGAATCTCCGGACCGCTGATGGGCGACATATCCAGCTCGCGGGCCGGCGGGGCGGACGAATCGAGCTTGGCCGACTCACGCCAGAACAGCAGGCCAATCACTAGCAGAAAAACCAGCGCGCCGATCCAGCGGGCCGGTGACATGGGTTGTACGCGAGGGGCGGACATCAGCGAGCCTCCTTCAAGTGCGCGGGCAATATATGGCTGCGGGTCAGGCGCTCCGGTTGCAGGTAGCGCCGGGCGACTTCGCTGACCTGTTCCGGGGTGATCGCTTGCAAGCGTTCGATATCTTCATCGAGCAGGGTCCAGGGCAGGCCGACACTTTCCAGTTGGCCGATCAGGCGCGCCTGGTCGCTGATGCTGTCCTGGGCGTAGACCAGCTGCGCGATCACCTGGGTGCGCACGCGGTCCAGCTCGGCGGCGCTGGGGGGCTCGTCTTGCAGGCGTTCAATCTGTTCGCGAATGCCGGCTTCCAGCTGGTCAAGGTCAACATCGCGCGACTGGTTGGGAATGCCGCTGAACATAAACAGGGTATCGCCACGGCTGAAGGCATCGTAATTGGCACCCACCGAGGTGGCGATGCGGCTGCCGCGTTCCAGCTCGCTGGCCAGCCGCGCACTGTGGCCGGCATCCAGCACGCCACGCAGCAGGCGCAGGGCGTAGGCCTCCCACTCTTCGTCGGCAGTGACCAGCCCCGGCACGTTATAGGCCATCAGCAGGGTGGGCAATTGCACATTGAGGTATTGGGTAATGCTGCGCTCGCCACCGGCCGGCAGCTCCAGCGGTGGCCGGCGGGGCGGCACCGGGCCGGCCGGAATCGGGCCGAAATACCGCTTGGCCAGTTCTTCGGCGCGGGCCAGGTCAATATCCCCGGCCAGCACCAGAATGGCGTTGCCCGGATGGTAGTGCAGGTCATACCAAGTGCGCAGGTCTTCCACCGTCAGCCGCTCGATATCATGCATCCAGCCAATGATCGGCTGGCTGTAAGGGCTGGCCATATAGGCCTGGGTCAGAAAGCGCTCGAAGGCCAGCCCGTTGGGGTTGTCATCCACGCGCAGGCGGCGTTCTTCCTTGACCACTTCCAGCTCGGGCAGAAACTCTTCTTCCGGCAGGGTCAGGCCGCGCATGCGCTCGGCTTCCAGTTCCAGCGCAATCGGCAGCAGGTCGCGGCTGATCAGTTGGTAATAGCCGGTGTAATCGCGCGCAGTAAAGGCGTTTTCCTGCGCGCCGAGGGCAACCAGCAAGCGCGAAGACTGGCCCGGGGCGACCCGCTCACTGCCCTTGAACATCATATGCTCGAGCACATGCGAGATGCCGGTCAGCCCGGGCGGCTCGTCACTGCTACCGACCCGGTACCAGAGTTGGGATACCACGACCGGGGCGCGCTGATCCTCGCGCACCACCACCTTGAGGCCGTTATCCAGGGTGAATTCGTGGGTATTGTTCGGGGTCTCAGCCCGAAGTGCGCTGCTACTCAGAAGCAGAAGCAAGGGCAGACAGATTTTCAGACTCGCGCGCCACATGTAAAGCCGTCCCGTTCAGTCGAGGGTCATACCGCCAAAGGCGGAAGTGGGGTAGGATAACTCATCCTTCAATGCGACCGTGAAAGCGTATCGCCAGACTCTAGATAGTGAACATCCATGTTTGGTTCCAAAGATAAAGCAACACCGCCTGATACCTCGGCGGACGGGCAGGATGCCAGTAAGCAGGAGAAGAAAGGCCTGTTTGGCTGGATCAAGAAAAAGGGCGACGACACCCCTGAGCAGCCTGCCGCAGAATCTGCCAGCACCACCCCGGCTGACACCGGCGCGCCAGCGGCCGGTGACGCCGCTGCACGCCAGGTAGCGGCCGAGCTGTTTTCCGGCCTGGCCGAAGAGCAGCCGGCTGCCGCAGACAAGCCCGCCGAGAGCGAGCCCAAGGGTTTCTTCGCGCGGATGAAGCAGGGGCTGGCAAAAACCAGCAACAATCTTGGCGAGGGCATGGCCAACCTGTTCCTCGGCGAGAAAGACATCGACGACGAACTGCTCGAAGAGATGGAAACCCGCCTGCTGATGGCCGATGTCGGCATCGAGGCGACCATGCTGATCATGGAATCCTTGCAGGGCAAGGTGCGCCGGCGTGAACTCTCTGACCGCAAAGCACTCTACCGTGCGCTGCAAGGTGAGCTGGAAGCGCTGCTCAGTGATGTCGCCAAGCCGATGCAGGTCGATAGCACGAAAAAGCCCTATGTGATTCTGGTGGTCGGCGTGAATGGCGTCGGCAAAACCACCACCATCGGCAAGCTGGCCAAGCGGCTGCAAAGCGAAGGCAAGCAGGTCATGCTGGCTGCCGGCGATACTTTCCGCGCCGCTGCCGTTGAGCAGTTGCAGGTCTGGGGTGAGCGTAACCAGATTCCGGTCGTCGCCCAGCACACCGGCGCGGATTCCGCTTCGGTGGTGTTTGATGGCCTGCAAGCGGCCAAGTCACGCGGTATGGACGTGCTGATTGCCGACACCGCCGGCCGCCTGCACAACAAAGACAACCTGATGGACGAGCTGAAGAAGGTCAAACGGGTGATGACCAAGCTGGATGCCGAAGCACCCCATGAGATCCTGCTGGTACTGGATGCCGGGACCGGCCAGAACGCCATCAGCCAGACCAAGCTGTTCAATGAGGCCGTCGATCTGACCGGCCTGGTATTGACCAAGCTGGACGGCACCGCCAAGGGCGGGGTGATCTTCGCCCTGGCCAAGCAGTTTGGCCTGCCCATCCGCTACATTGGTGTCGGCGAGCAGATTGATGATCTGCGCCCGTTCACCGCACCCGAGTTCGTCAAGGCCCTGTTTGGCCGCGAGTAAGCGATGATTCGTTTCGAGCAAGTAGGCAAGCGCTACCCCAATGGCCATATGGGCCTGGATGGGGTGAGTTTTCACATCCACCGGGGTGAGATGGTGTTTATCACCGGTCACTCCGGCGCCGGCAAGAGCACCCTGCTCAAGCTGATCATGTGCATGGAGCGCCCGAGCAGCGGCCAGGTGCATATCGGCGGGCAGAATCTGCGCGACCTGGGCAGTGATGACATTCCCTACCTGCGCCGGCAGATCGGCGTGGTATTCCAGAACCACCAACTGCTGTTTGACCGCACCGTGTTCGACAACGTCGCGCTGCCACTGGTGATCAACGGCACGCCAAACGATGAAGTGGGCCGCCGGGTGCGCGCCGCGCTGGACAAGGTCGGCCTGCTGAACAAGGAAAAAAGCTACCCGATTGCCCTCTCCGGGGGTGAACAGCAACGCGTCGGCATCGCCCGCGCCGTGGTGCACAAGCCCGCTTTGCTGCTGGCCGATGAGCCAACCGGTAACCTGGACCCGGCCCTGTCGGCGGAAATCATGAAACTGTTCGAAGACTTCAACCGGGTCGGCGTTACCGTGCTGATTGCCAGTCACGACTTGCCCCTGATCGCCCAACTGGATCACCGCATGCTGACCCTGGATCAGGGCCACCTGGTGACTGACGGGGAGCAGGCATGAGCGCCGACAAGAAAACCCCGAAACGCAGCGACGCCCCACGCAAAAGCGCCAGTGGTGCCGCTCGTTCGCAGCGTAGCTGGCGCCACCCGCTGCGCAGTTGGGCCGCCAGCCACCGTGACAGCGCCCAACAAGCCGGCAGCCAATTGCGCCGTTACCCCTTCAGCAGCGCCATGACCATTCTGGTGATCACCATTGCCCTGGCCCTGCCCATGGGGCTGTCAGTGCTGATCAATCAGGTCACGCAACTGGGTATCGACTGGCAAAGCTCGACCCAGCTGTCGGTGTTTCTGGATGACAGCGTGGATGAGCAGGAAGCCGCCGCCCTGACCGCAGAAATCGCCGAGCTGTCTGGCGTGGCCGAGACGCAACTGCTTGACCGCACCCTGGCGCTGGCCGAGTTTCAACAGCATTCCGGGCTGGGTGACGCCCTGCAACAACTGGATTACAACCCGCTGCCGCATGTCATTGTGGTCACCCCGACCTCCGTCACCGGCGGCGCTGAAGCGCTGGAACCCCTGCGTGACCAGTTGGAACAACTGGGCGGCGTCGAGCTGGTGCAAATCGACCTGCTGTGGGTGGAACGCCTGGCGGCCATTCTGAACATGCTCGAGCGCTTTATCGGCGGCCTGGCGCTGATGTTGGTGCTGGCGCTGCTCTTGGTGATCGCCAATACCATCCGTCTGGCCATTGAAAGCCGGCGCGACGAAATCATGGTGGTCAAACTGGTTGGCGGCACCGACGCCTTCGTGCGCCGGCCCTTCCTCTACATCGGGGTGCTCTACGGCCTGATCGCCGGGGTATTGGCCTGGCTGCTGCTGAGTATTGGCCTGTTCTGGCTCAACCGCACCGTGCGCGAGGTCGCCAGCCTCTACAGCAGTGACTTTAGCCTCGGCCTGATGCCTTTTGCCGACGGTATCACCCTGCTCGCCGGCGCCATGTTGCTCGGTCTGGTCGGCGCCTGGCTGGCGGTCGGCCGTCATATTCGTGCCATCGAACCCCAGTAGGCTGAACGCTGTGTGTAACGAACTTTTGCCCCCGTTCACAGTCTTAGTTGGCAGTGATACACTTGATCGTCTTTTTTTGGGAGTTCGCGCATGAATACTGCGTTACAGCCGATTCATAGCTTGGTGCCTGGCGGTAATCTGGAAGCCTATGTCCAGACCGTGAGCGCTATTCCTATCCTCAGCGTTGAGGAAGAGCGCGAGCTGGCCGATCGTCTGTATTATCAGGAAGACGTAGAGGCAGCCCGCCAATTGGTTATGTCGCACCTGCGTTTTGTGGTGCATATCGCCCGCAGCTATTCCGGTTATGGTCTGGCCCAGTCTGATCTGGTGCAGGAAGGCAACGTTGGCCTGATGAAAGCGGTCAAGCGTTTCAACCCGGAAATGGGCGTGCGCCTGGTGTCCTTTGCCGTGCACTGGATTCGCGCCGAGATTCACGAATTCATTCTGCGCAACTGGCGCATCGTCAAAGTGGCGACCACCAAAGCCCAGCGCAAGCTGTTCTTCAACCTGCGTGGCGCGAAGAAAAAGCTGGCCTGGCTGAACCATGACGAAGCCGAAGCCGTTGCCGCTGATCTGGGCGTGCCCACCCGCGAAGTCCGCGAGATGGAAAGCCGCCTGTACGGCCATGACCTGGGCTTTGACGCCGGCGCTGATGATGACGATGACGCCAGCTACGCCCCGGTGCATTACCTGGAAGACAAGCGTTACGACCCGGCCACCATGCTGGAGTCGTCGGACTGGTCAGACAACTCGACCGGCCATTTGCAAGAAGGCCTGTCCGGGCTCGACGAGCGTAGCCGGGATATTCTCTACCAACGCTGGTTGGCCGAAGAAAAAGCCACCCTGCATGAACTGGCAGCCAAGTACCAGGTTTCGGCGGAGCGTATCCGCCAACTGGAAAAGAACGCCATGAACAAATTGAAGAAGAACCTGGAAACCGAGATGACGTTCTGAACACCGTCATCAGGTTATCCGCCAAGGGCAGCTCCGTGCTGCCCTTTTTGTTGCCCAGCCAATTACTAACACAGCATTCAATACACAGTCAGTTAATGGAGATGGCATGAATCGTTCTATCGGCTTCCCGCTGGTTACTCTGCTCAGCCTGATAGCAGTGGCTTTTTTCGCCCTTGGTTATTACTTCTCCCGGGGTGAAACCGCCGACCCGCTGCAATGGCATGAGGAATACCAGGCCAGCCTGTGGCAACCGCTACGCGAGCAGGAGCTGCGCCTGGGCGATGTCAGCCGGGTGCTGGGGCCAGGGCAGTTGTGGATGATCAGCGCCGAAGGTGAGCCCGCCCTGGTCAGCCGCTACCGCCTGGAGACAGACGGGCAGAACTGGCGTGCCCAGGCCACCGTTGAGCTGGCCGAGGAGCATATGGATAGCCTGATTGAAGCGCAAAACTGGCAACCGGAGATGTACGACCAGCCGCTCTCTACCGAGGTGGCGCGTGCCCTGGCCGATTACCCGATTATTCGTATGAGCATGCAGCCGGAAGAGCCGGTCGACATCCTGCAGATCACCACCTCACTGGGCCAGCCGGATATGCGCCTGGACATTGCTGGCGGTGAAACCTGGATCTACCAGCGCAGCGGGATCGCCGTCTCCGTCACCGGCGATGATGCGCATTCGATTATGTTCGGCCTGCGTTAGGAAACCTCTGAAAAACTACCTGCGTTGTCTCCGCTGCGTTAAAAACAGCCTCGTGCGCGAGTCCGATCAAAATGCTCATTTACTACATGTAAACTGCGCTTTTTCGCCTGTTTTTGCCTTGCTGAGCCTGCCTCGCCTACGTTTTTAAGAGGCTTCCTGGTCAGTTAATTATCCAGCCAGCCCCGCACATCCGGTGCGCGCAACCAGTCTGGCCGTGACCAACCACGGCCCTTTTCCATCTCGCGCAAATAGTGCGGCCCGCCCAACTGGTTCATCTGCCGCTGAATCCACAGCGCCCGCCGCTGCACATGGGCAGAGGGCTGTGACGCGCTCCAGTTGCGCGGGTTAGGCAGCACCGCTGCCAGGGTCGCCGCCTGCTGGCTGGACAGGTAGCTGGCGCCACGCCCAAAGTGATGCTGCGCTGCCGCCTCCACCCCAAACACGCCTTCATCCCACTCAGCCACGTTCAGGTACACCTCCAGAATCCGCTGCTTGGGCCAAATCAGCTCGATCCACAGGGTGTACCAGGCCTCCAGCGCCTTGCGCGGCCAACTGCGCCCGGACCAGAGAAACACGTTCTTCGCCGTCTGCTGGCTGATGGTACTGGCCCCGCGCAAGCGTCCACCCTGGCGGTTGTGCTCCACCGCTGCACGAATCGCCGCTACATCAAAGCCGTGATGGTGAGCAAAGTTCTGGTCTTCGGCGGCAATCACCGCCATTTTCATGTGGTCAGGGATTTCCCGGTAGGGCCGCCACTGGTGTTGCATGGCAATCGGCGTGCCATCCATGCGCGCCTGCACCCAGCGCTCGACCATCATCATCGAGCCCGGCACCGGCACCCAGCGGAACACCAGCACCGGCACAATACTCAGGCACAGCAGTATCAACAGCCATTTGGCCGTTTTGCCGAGCACTTTTTTCACCAGCTGGCGCACGCGCTTGCTCCTCTTGGTGCCCGCGCCAAAAGGTCGCTTTGGCGGCGGGCAGTGATATCCTGTTGCGACCCAGTATAAACCGGAGATTTTCCCCGTGGCGAAATGGTTCCTGTTGTTGTCTGCCCTCAGCGGTTTCAGCGCCGTCGCACTGGGCGCCTTTGCCGCCCATGGCCTGCGTGATCGCCTGCCGGCCAACCTGCTGGCCGCCTTTCAGACCGGGGTGCAATACCAGTTTTGGCATACCGCTGCGTTGATCGGCGTCGCGTTGCTGTTGCTGCGCTGGCCGGAGAGCGCCCTGTTCAAAGCCTCCGGCATCACCTTTGCGCTGGGCATACTGCTGTTCTCCGGCAGCCTCTATGTTATGGCCCTGAGCGGCATCACCCGCCTGGGCATCATTACACCCATTGGCGGCGTGGCCTTTCTGGTTGCCTGGGCACTGTTCGGTCTAGCGGTGTGGAAAACATTATAAGTACCCGGTCTGCACGCGTGCAGGCTCGGAAAAGCCCGGACTTCGCGTTATCATAGATGGCTGATTCACCCCCAACCGAGTGCCCCATGCAGATTCAACTCAATGGCGAAGCCTATGACCTGGAGCGCCCGCTGACCCTGGCCGAGCTGGTGGACCACCTGGGGTTGGCCGGCAAGCGCCTGGCCATCGAACTCAATCTGGATATTGTGCCGCGCAGCCAGTACCCGCACACCACGCTGCAAGCGGGTGACCGGGTAGAAATTGTGCACGCCATTGGCGGCGGCTGAGCAGCCGGCTGCCCGGTGCAGCCACCCATTACGCGGGAGACACCATGACTGATATGTCGCAAGACGCCTTCGAGATCGCCGGCGTTCGTTACAATTCGCGTTTGCTGGTCGGTACCGGCAAATACAAGGACTTGGCCGAAACCGGCGCCGCCATCGAAGCCTCGGGCGCGGAGATCGTCACCGTCGCCATTCGCCGCACCAATATCGGCCAGAACCCGGGCGAGCCCAATCTGCTCGACGTCATTCCGCCGGACCGCTACACCATCCTGCCGAATACCGCCGGTTGCTACACCGCCGATGACGCCGTGCGCACCTGCCGCCTGGCGCGCGAGCTGCTGGACGGCCACAAGCTGGTCAAGCTGGAAGTGCTGGCCGACCAGAAAACCCTGTTCCCCAACGTGGTGGAAACCCTCAAGGCCGCCGAAGTGCTGGTCAAAGACGGTTTTGACGTCATGGTCTACACCAGTGACGACCCCATCATCGCCCGCGAACTGGCCGCCATGGGCTGCGTAGCCGTCATGCCGCTGGCCGGCCTGATCGGCTCCGGCATGGGCATCTGCAACCCCTGGAACCTGCGCATCATCCTGGAAGAAGCCACAGTCCCGGTGCTGGTGGATGCCGGCGTCGGCACCGCCTCGGATGCCACCATCGCCATGGAACTGGGCTGCGCCGGGGTACTGATGAACACCGCCATCGCCCACGCACAACAACCGGTATTGATGGCCGAAGCCATGAAGCACGCCATACTGGCTGGCCGTGCCGCCTATTTGGCTGGCCGTATGCCGAGAAAACTTTACGCCAGCGCGTCGTCGCCCATTGACGGCACAATTACCTGAGAACGCGCTTACGAACTGCTGCGCGTCGGCACTACTGCGTTAAAAACAGGCTCGGCATGCTCATTTACTCGTTGTAAACTCCGCTGCCTCGCCTGTTTTTGCCTTGTATTGCTCTAGCTCGCGAGCTCGTAACCACGTTCTACGAACTCTTTATTTTGAGGCTT
>REBY01000031.1 GCA_007692485.1 Pseudomonadaceae bacterium
GTGGGCGTTGGCAGCTGTGCCTTTGTTTATCTTTGCTGCCGACCTGATGACCCGCGGGCATACCGCTAATCGGCTGCTGGATCTGGTACAAAGCTTTGTTGGCCATTTGCGCGGCGGGCTACCCATTACTACCGCCGCCAGCTGCACACTCTTCGGTGCAGTATCCGGCTCAACGCAAGCCACCGTGGTTGCCATGGGTGGCCCGATGCGGCCCAAACTGCTGGAAAAAGGCTACAAAGATTCTTTTAGTCTCGCCTTGATCATCAATGCCAGCGACATTGCGCTGCTAATTCCACCGAGTATAGGCATGATCATCTACGGCGTAGTGTCTGGCGCCTCAATCGGCTCGCTGTTTATTGCCGGTATTCTGCCTGGCCTCTTGATTCTCGGCCTTTTTTCAGTTTACTGCTGGATTGCTTCAATCCGTATGGGCATTGAACCGGAAGAGCGGATCGGCTGGATGCTGCGCTTGCAGGCCTTTAAACGCGCCCTGTTGCCACTCGGCTTCCCTCTCGTGGTGGTGGGCGGCATTTATATGGGCCTATTCAGCCCGACCGAAGCGGCTGCCATCGCCGTGCTGTACGCCCTGGTTCTGGAAGTGATTATTCTTCGTTCAGTAAAAATCACTGAGCTGTGGGACGTTGCGATCTCCACCGGGCTGATCACCGGGGTAGTCTTTATTCTGGTGGCCGCCGGTAATGCCTTTACCTACACCATTTCTTTTGCCGGTATCCCGCAAGCGCTGCTGGGGCCAGTCATCGAGACTATCGGCGATAGCCAAGTACTGGTACTGGCACTGATTGCCGTAGCCTTTTTTATTGGTTGCATGTTTGTTGACCCCATTGTGGTGATCCTGATCCTTACCCCACTATTCAAACCGGCAGTTGATGCCGCCGGACTGGATCCCGTGCATGTCGGGGTTATCGTCACCCTGCAGGCGGCCATTGGTTCAGCAACACCACCCTTTGGCTGCGACATTTTTACCGCTATGGCCGTATTCCGTCGCCCTTACTTTGATGTCATTAAAGGCACCCCGCCCTTCATCCTAATTCTGCTATTCGCCACCGTGTTGCTCATCCTGTTCCCGCAAATATCACTCTGGCTGCCATCATTGGCCAGTTGAGCCAGCGTGCCAGGCAAATGAACCCAAATCAGAAAGAACAAAGAAGGTCAGATCAATATGACTAACGGGCGTTAATACGCAACCAGCCGACGAGCAAAGTCGCCCGTTGCACCCGCCGCGGCTGAAATCAATTCAACCTGGGTACGCCCCGATGACTTGGTCGGCCGCAGGTCATGCTCGCCATCACTCAGCCAACACAACTCAACACTGCTGGCCAACGCGTACTCTGCCACCTCGTGCTCACGTCCAAAGGGGTCACGCGTTCCCTGTACGACCAGCAATGGTTTGGCAATCGCCTGCAAATGCGCAATGCGCAAGCGGTCTGGCTTACCCGGCGGGTGGAACGGATAGCCAAAGGCAACCGCTCCTACAGCAGCAGATTGCTGCAGAATATGGGTAGCAACCCGCCCACCCATGGATTTACCCGCAACCAGCAACGGGCCTTCCAACCCATCAAGCTGTTGCAGAAAAGCCTGTTCCAGCTGCGCCATCGGGTTAGGTGGTCGCTTCCGACCGTCGGCTCTGCGTGCAACCATATAAGGGAACTCGAAACGCAATACGCTAAGGCCTTCGGCCAGTAAGTGCTCAGTCAATAGCTCCATGTAGGGGCTATCCATGGGCGCACCGGCACCGTGAGCCAGCACCAGCGTTGCCAGACGAGAAGCTCCGGCAGGGTGTTGCAGCATCATAATAAGCTCCTGATAACCTAACTTGGTCGGGCATGGCGCAGTACGATAGCAGCACTGCGACACCATGCCACAGCGTTTAGAGTCATACCGCACTTCACTTTCGCCGCATTGCTGACTACCCTATCTGTAGCCCCCATCCGCCAGCAGAGCAGACTACAAGGGGTCAAATCCTTGACTGCGCCATGCCGTAAATCATTCATTAACGGTTGACAGAACGTGGCAAAGAATGGCTTACCAGAGCCTTGGAAAACCTTGAGTTTCATTGACATGCGTCATTGCAAACAAGGCTTCCTTTGCTCATACTTGCCCCGCTTTGAACCCCTTAAACTCATAGCTATCCATGGAATCTCGCATGAGCACAGCTACCACAGCAACAGCCTATAACTACAAGGTAGTGCGCCAATTTGCCATCATGACGGTGGTCTGGGGCATTGTAGGTATGGCACTCGGTGTCTTTCTCGCAGCCCAGCTTGTCTGGCCGCAACTCAACTTTGACCTGCCTTGGACGTCCTTTGGTCGTCTGCGGCCCCTGCACACCAATGCGGTGATTTTTGCATTTGGTGGGAGTGCACTGTTTGCCACATCGTATTACGTGGTCCAGCGTACCTCCCAGGCACGCCTGTTTTCCGATTCACTGGCGGCCTTTACCTTCTGGGGCTGGCAAGCGGTGATCGTACTGGCAGCCATTACCTTGCCCCTGGGTTTTACCACTAGCAAAGAATACGCTGAATTGGAGTGGCCAATCAGCATCCTGATTGCTGTGGTCTGGGTCAGCTATGCACTGGTGTTCTTCGGCACCATCATGAAGCGCAAGATGAAGCACATCTATGTGGGTAACTGGTTCTTTGGTGCTTTCATCATTACCGTTGCTGTGCTGCATATCGTCAACAACCTGGCGATTCCGGTCACCCTGACCAAGTCCTATTCGCTGTATGCGGGTGCAACTGACGCCATGATCCAGTGGTGGTACGGGCACAACGCGGTCGGCTTCTTCCTGACCGCCGGCTTCCTTGGCATGATGTACTACTTCGTACCCAAGCAAGCAGAACGCCCGATCTACTCCTACCGCCTGTCGATTGTGCACTTCTGGGCCTTGATCTCGATCTATATCTGGGCCGGCCCGCACCACCTGCACTACACCGCATTGCCTGACTGGGCACAGTCGCTGGGTATGATCATGTCACTGATTCTGCTGGCACCTTCCTGGGGCGGCATGATCAACGGCATGATGACGCTCTCGGGTGCCTGGCACAAACTGCGTACCGACCCCATCCTGCGCTTCTTGGTGGTGGCATTGGCCTTCTACGGCATGTCAACCTTTGAAGGCCCGATGATGGCTATCAAGACGGTCAACGCCCTGTCGCATTACACCGACTGGACCATTGGCCACGTTCATGCTGGCGCGCTTGGCTGGGTAGCGATGATCTCTATTGGCTCGATGTATCACATGATTCCCAGGGTATTTGGCCGGGAAGACATGTACAGCGTGACACTGATCAATGCCCACTTCTGGCTGGCCACTGTCGGTACCGTGCTATACATCGTTTCCATGTGGGTGAACGGTATTACCCAGGGCTTGATGTGGCGCGCAGTCAACGTGGACGGCACCCTGACCTACTCCTTCGTTGAAAGCGTCGTAGCCAGCGCCCCCGGCTATTATGTCCGCGCCCTGGGTGGCCTGCTGTTCCTCATCGGCATGCTGCTGATGGCATACAACGTATGGCGCACCGTACGCCAGTCCAAGCCGGCTGAAGTTCAAGCCGCTGGTCAGATGGCCTGAGGAGTGATCAATGAGACAACATGAAATTGTAGAAAAAAACCTGGGTCTGCTGGTGGTGTTTATTGTCATTGCCATCAGCTTCGGCGGCCTGACCCAGATTGTCCCGCTGTTCTTCCAGCCGGAAACCACTGAACCGGTTGAAGGCCTGCGCCCCTACACGGCGCTGGAGCTGGAAGGTCGTGACATCTATATCCGTGAAGGTTGCGTTGGCTGTCACTCACAGATGATTCGCCCCTTCCGCGCCGAGACTGAACGTTATGGTCATTACTCGGTAGCGGGTGAATTCGTCTGGGAACACAACTTCCTCTGGGGCTCCAAGCGGACAGGGCCAGACCTTGCCCGGGTTGGTGGCCGTTACTCGGACGACTGGCATCGTGCGCACCTGATCAACCCGCGTGACGTGGTACCCGAGTCCATCATGCCCGGCTATCCCTGGCTGCAAAACAATGAGCTCAGTGGTCGCCATACTGCACGCAAGATGGAAGTACTGCGTACGTTGGGTGTGCCCTATACGGATGAAGATATTGCTGGTGCACAAGAAGCCGTCGAAGGGGTCAGCGAGATGGATGCCATCATCGCTTACCTGCAGCACCTCGGCACCGTTCTCTCTGATCGTCGGTAATCGCCATGGATATCAACATGCTACGCGGTATCTCGACGCTCTTTGTTTTGCTGGCCTTTATTGGCATCACGCTCTGGGCCTATAGCTCCTACAAAAAGAAGGACTTCGACGAAGCGGCTCAACTGCCCTTCGCTGATGAGGAGCCGAAAAAGCAAGACAACGCTGCGGTGAACGAGACTAAAGTGCAGCAAGACACCGGGAGTAACAAAGAATGAGTACTTTCTGGAGCAATTACATCATTGCCCTGACCGTCATCACTTTTATTCTGATGCTGTGGTTGCTGTTTGCCACCCGCAAGGGTCAGCGTCCGGAGCAGACTGAAGAAACCGTCGGGCACAACTTTGACGGCATTGAAGAGTACGACAACCCGCTACCACGCTGGTGGTTCATGCTGTTTATGGCCACTATCGTGTTCGGGGTCATCTACCTGATCCTTTATCCCGGTTTGGGCAAGTTCCCCGGCATACTGAACTGGACGCAAGTCAGTCAGTACGAAACCGAAGTTGAGCGCGCTGAAGCCCGCTTTGCACCGATCTTTGCCCGCTTTGCCGACATGTCGGTCGAAGAGGTATCCCAGGATCAGGAGGCACTGCGCATCGGCCAGCGGCTGTTCGCTACCAACTGCTCGGTATGCCATGGATCGGACGCCCGGGGCTCCTTTGGCTTCCCCAACCTGACCGACGGCGACTGGATCTGGGGTGGTGAAGCGGAACAGATCCGCACGACGCTGGTGCGCGGCCGTCAGGCTGCCATGCCGGCCTGGCAGCAAGTACTGGGTGACACTGGTATTCGCAATACTGCCGCTTATGTGCGTCACTTGTCCGGCCTGGATACCGAGAATGTCGATTTGGAAGCCGGTCAACAGCACTACCAAAGCGTGTGTGCCGCCTGTCACGGTCCGGATGGCAAAGGCAACCCCATGCTGGGCGCGCCCAACCTGACCAACGACATCTGGCTGTATGGCTCGACCATGACGCAGATCCAGCATACCCTGCGCTATGGTCGTAACGGTCATATGCCGGCTCAAGCCCACCTGGGTGACGACCGCATCCACATCCTGACTGCTTACGTACTCAGTCTTTCCGAAGACGCTGAGTAAGGTCACTGCGACGGCAAGTCGCATGGTGCTGAACGCTTGTGCATACTAACCTGAGTATGCACAAGCGCTTGCCCTACCTCTCCCGGTCGGGCTCCCCTCCCCTTGAAGTTATGGCCTGATTACCATGAGCGAAAAAATTCCGGTCAAGGATGTATCTGCCGATGCGGTCAAAACCTTTGACCTCTACGCCAAGCGCGAATCCATCTATGTGCGCTCCTACCGGGGACTGTTCAAGAATGTTCGTCTGATTGGTGTCGGGTTCCTGTTTATTTTGTATTTCGGTACGGCCTGGTTGAAGTGGGATGGCCGTCAGGCCGTGCTGTTCGATCTGCCGGCACGCGAATTCCATATTTTTGCCGCAACCTTCCAGCCGCAGGATTTCTTCCTGCTGTCTTTCCTGCTGATCATCTGTGCCTTTGGTCTGTTCTTCATTACCGTATTTGCCGGTCGTGTCTGGTGCGGGTACACCTGCCCGCAAACCGTATGGACCTGGATCTACATGTGGGCAGAACGGGTGACCGAAGGTGAACGCCACCAGCGCATCAAACTGGACAAACAGCCCTGGAGTGTTAACAAGGCCGCGCGCAAGTCGGCCAAGCACGCGATCTGGCTGACCGTGGCGCTGGCAACCGCAATCACCTTTGTTGGTTACTTTATGCCAATCGGTGAGCTGGTCTATGAAATTGGCACACTGCAAGTCTCCGGCTGGGCACTGTTCTGGGTATTCTTCTTTACCGCCGCCACCTACATAAACGCCGGCTGGATGCGCGAGCAGGTGTGTATCTATATGTGCCCCTATGCGCGCTTCCAAAGCGTCATGTTCGACAAAGACACCCTGATCGTCTCCTACGATGAGGCGCGAGGAGAACCACGTGGCTCACGCAAGCGGGGCAGCGACCCGAAGGCGCAGGGCCTGGGTGACTGTATCGACTGCAACATCTGCGTACAGGTCTGCCCGACCGGAATCGATATCCGTGACGGTTTACAATATGAATGCATTGGTTGTGCGGCCTGTGTGGATGCCTGTGACGAGGTCATGGACAAGATGGAGTACCCGCGCGGACTGATTCGCTATACCACCGAGCACAGCCTGGAGGGCAAGGAAACCAAACTGCTGCGCCCGCGGCTGTTGGGCTATGGTGCAGCGCTAGCGGTCATGATCGGCCTGTTCGTCGTGACCTTGAGCAACCTCGCTGAGGTTAGCATGGATGTCCAGCGCGACCGTAATGTGCTCTATCGCGAGACCCGCGGCGGCTTGATTGAAAATGTCTACATCATTCGTATCAACAACCGGACCAACGCCGAGACAACCTATCATCTCAGCGTCGACGGCCATCCCGAACTTCGCCTTGACCTGCCGGCCAATCGCTTGACGGTCGAGCCAAACAGTTCATTGCAGGTACCGGTTAACGTACAATTGGATCCCGCCTATATGGAGGGAACCAATATCCCCATCCGCTTCAATGTCGAGGCCAATGACGGTAGTAGCGCAAGCACTAGCGTCGACAGCCGCTTCATGGGCCCAACCCTCAGGTAACGCATGCACAACCACGACACTATTCCCCCTTGGTATAAACAGTTCTGGCCCTGGTTTGTAGTCGGCATCCTGGTATTTGCCGTCATTATCGGCCTTGGCCTGCTATTCATTGCCCTGACCAATCAGGATGCCATGGTTCGCGACAACTATTACCGCGAAGGCCGCGCCATCAATATGCACCTTGGGCGTGACCAGATGGCCCGCGAACTGAGCTTGCGCGCCGAATTCAGTATCGATGAAATGACTGGCGACATCAGCCTGTATCTGGAAGGCGGTCTTGAGCCCTTGCCCGAGACGCTGCAGCTGGACCTGGTCGCGCCGACTTTGGCGCACAAGGATCGCAGCTCTCTACTGACCCGCATCAGTGGCAACCAGTACCGCGGGCAGTTGGATGAAGGTGTCGAAGGCCGTCTCTATATTGACCTGCACGATCCGGAGCTGCCGGGTGAAGATGGCTGGCGTCTGGCCGGTGAAAAGCAGATCAGCCTGGGCGAGCAGTACGAGCTGGTTGCACGTTAAAATATGGCCACTCCGCTACCCTGCTACCATTGCGGCGAACCGGTTCCCACCGGGGCGCCCTGGCAGTGCCAGATTCTCGGCGCAGCACGCCCTATGTGCTGTCCTGGCTGTGAAGCGGTAGCTGAAGCAATTGTGGCTGGCGGGCTGGAATCCTTCTACCAGCACCGCACGGAAAATGCTGCCAACCCCGAAGCCCTGCCGAAAGTACTCGAAGACGAACTGGCCCTTCTGGATCGGGCCGAAGTCCAACAGCGCTTTATCAAGACCGAAGGCGAGTTTCAGCATTTGCAGCTGCTGGTTGAAGGCATTACCTGCGCTGCCTGTGGCTGGCTGATCGAACAGCGCCTGGGCAAGCTGCCTGGCGTGCAGGAGGTGCGCCTCAATCTGAGTAATCATCGCCTGACCCTGGTCTGGGATCCACAACTGACCCAGCCATCGACCTTACTCGGCGAGCTCAAACGTATCGGCTATACCGCACACCCCTACGAAGACGATCGCGCGGCCCAGCATATGGCCGAGGAAAATCGTCGCTACCTGCGCCGCCTGGGTCTGGCCGGGTTGATGTTCATGCAGGTGATGATGGCTACCATGGCGCTGTCACCCGAGTTCAACCAGGACATCACTCCCGGCATGGAGCTATTACTGCGCTGGGTCAGTCTGGTCATGACCACACCGATCGTCTTTTATAGCTGCGTACCTTTCTTCAAGGGTGCGATGCGTGATCTGAGGACCCGCCGCCTGACCATGGATGTCTCTGTCTCGCTGGCCATTGGCGGCGCCTATCTGGCGGGCGTCTGGGCCACCCTGAGCAATACCGGCGAGATCTACTTCGACTCGGTAGCCATGTTTGCGCTATTCCTGCTCGCCGGCCGCTACCTCGAACGTCGCGCACGTCAGCGCACCATGGAAAGTACTGCCCGGCTGGTCAACCTGCTGCCACCGACCGCGGTGCGCATCAATGCCGATGGCCAGCAAGAACGTATCATGCTCAGCGAAGTCAAAGCCGGGGATATCCTCGAGGTCAAGCCGGGTGAAACCATTCCCGCTGACGGAGAAATAGTTCAGGGGCGTAGCAGTGTCGATGAGTCAGCCCTTACCGGTGAGTATCTACCACTGGCCCGCAGCCAGGGTGATCAGATCACTGGCGGCACCCTGAATGTTGATGGCCCCTTACGCCTGTTGGTGAGTGTTACCGGCGAGCAAACCCGGCTGTCGGCCATCGTCCGTTTGTTGGAGCGCGCGCAAAGCGATAAGCCACGCCTGGGGCAAATGGCCGATGTAGTGGCCCATTACTTCCTCATTATCGTTTTGTTGTCCGCCGCCATCATTGGCGGCACCTGGTGGTGGCTGACTGATCTTGATACGGCCTTCTGGATTGTGATTGCCATGCTGGTGGTGACCTGCCCCTGCGCACTGTCGCTGGCGGCACCCACAGCGCTGACTACCGCGACTGGCAGCCTGCACAAACTCGGGCTGCTGGTCACTCGGGGGCATGTGCTCGAAGGCCTCACCCGGGTCGATACCGTCATTCTCGACAAGACGGGCAC
>REBY01000142.1 GCA_007692485.1 Pseudomonadaceae bacterium
CAGGCCAGCCATTTGATGCCAATAAAGCACTTGCAAGGTAGCTGGCAAGACGGTATCTACACCTTGAACAGATTACATGCAGAATCTCAAGACCGGAAGGTTATCGACATCGCGTAGGGGCACAGCATGCTGTGCCCGAGAAAAGTCCTGTTAACGCCGTAAACCCATACGCTTACGCTCAAACTCGGCAATCCGTTGGCGGTAATGCTCGATGGTCTGCGCGGTCAACACGCTGCGCTGGTCATCTTTCAGGTCGCCACCCAGTTCATGCGCCATCTTGCGCGCAGCCGCGATCATCAGGTCCAACGCCTGTTTCGGATGACGTGGGCCGGGCAAGCCCATAAAGAAGCTGACCGCACGTACGCGGCTATCATCCAGAGTATCCATGTCAAAGGTCCCTGGTTTGAGGGCGTTAGACATGGAAAACAAGACATCACCATTGCCGCTCATACTTTCATGGCGGTGGAAGATGTCCATATCACCAAAACGCAACCCGCTTTCCATCACGCTCTGCATCAGCGCTGAGCCATGAAAACCGGATTCATCGCGTGCAGTCACTATGATCACCAGCACCTCTTCAACCGGAAGCTGCTCTTTTGGCGGCTGGCGTGGTTCTGCAGCGGCCGCCTTGGCTTTGCGGGGCGCAGGCGATGGCGCCGGTTCATCTTCCGGCACGGGGTCAAGCAGCACCGGTGCCGGATCGTCCAGATCCAGACCAACCTGCTGGGGTGGCTGCCAACGCGTGTCATCAGTACTGGCTGAGAGGGACGGCTCATCAAACGCCGGATCCTCGTCATTGAATGAAGGCTCTGCGCGCTCATGCTTGCCTATCACCCGCGGCGGGCCGAGTAACTCGTCATGCTCGGCATCACCCAAACCACTGAGATTTCGCTCAAGTTTGACCCGCAGCTTGTTGCGCCCACCCATGCGACGCCAGCCGTCGAACAGAATGCCGGCAATAACCAGCAAGCCAATAATGATTAGCCATTCACGCAACCCGAAATCCATGAAAACCCTGTTCCTATTGACTAGAAAAAAGTTGCCGCCGCACCACCCTGCCTGCTGATACGGCCCAATGCGCGGACACTAGCATGCCCGTGCGAAAGTTCAAACTGCTGCCAGGGCAGCCGCTTCCTCAACATCTACTGTGACCAGCCGCGAGCAGCCTGGTTCATGCATAGTGACGCCCATCAACTGATCGGCCATTTCCATGGCTATCTTGTTATGGGTAATGTAAATGAATTGCACCCGATCTGACATCTCTTTAACCATTCGGGCATAACGCCCGACGTTGGCATCATCCAAGGGTGCATCGACTTCATCCAACATACAGAAGGGCGCTGGATTGAGCTGGAAGATGGAAAAGACCAGCGCAATGGCCGTTAGCGCCTTCTCGCCGCCTGACAGCAGGTGAATGGTGCTGTTCTTCTTGCCTGGCGGGCGGGCCATGATGGTTACCCCGGTATCCAGCAAATCATCCCCGGTCAATTCCAGATAGGCATGACCGCCACCAAAGACTTTGGGGAACAACGACTGTAGACCATGGTTGACCTTATCAAAGGTCTCCTTGAAACGATTACGGGTTTCGCGGTCAATCTTGCGAATCACTTGTTCCAAGGTATCTAGCGCCTCGGCCAGGTCGGCATTCTGCGCATCCAGATAACGTTTGCGCTCGGACTGTTGCTCGTATTCTTCGATCGCTGCCAGGTTGATCGCCCCCAGGCGTTGAATCCGCGCATCCAGCTGCGCCAGTTGCTGCTCCCAGTCACTGGCTGTGGCCTCAACCGGCAAGGCTTCCAGCACACTGAGCAGATCATAGCCCTCTTCCAGCAGTTGCTCGCGCAGCCCCTGGCGTCGGGTCTGCAGGTCGCGCGCTTCAAGCCGTTGTTGCTCAAGCTGTTCGCGCACCACATGGCCTTGCTGTTCCGCCTGGCTGCGCCGGCGGTCCTGCTCACGCAGGTCCTGATCCACTTGTTCCAATGCTTCACGGGCACTCGCTAGTTGCTGCTCTACCTCGACCCGCTGTTCAAGCAGCTTCTCCAACTCAATGCGCTGGTCTTCATCAGGCGCCAGCGCTTCTTCCATGCTCATCTGCAACTGTTCACGGCGCTCAGCCAGGCGCTCAGTCTGGGTTTGCAAGCGCTCCAGCGCCTGGCTGGTCGACTGTTGCTGTGCCTGGAGTGACTGCATACGCAAGGCCAACTGATGCTCACGGTCCTTGTGCTGCCGGGCGTGGTGCCGAGCATGGTCCAGCGCATCGCGTACCTGGTCACGCTGCTGCAACAGGGTTTCTCGCTGCCCGGTATCGGCTGACATGCGCTCTAGCGCTGCTTCCAAAGTCAGCCGTGCTTCCGCTAACTGCTCCAGCTCATCACTGCGCTGCTGGCGAATCTCTGTCAGATCATCGCTGATGCGTTGCTGGCGGGCATGAATTTGTTCCAAACGCACCTGACGAGCCGAGCATTGCGCTTTGATATCACCCTGCTCGCGGCCCAACCGGGCCTGGCTTTGCTGCAGGCTGTCGCGCTCTTGCTCCAATTCGCGAATGCGCTGTTGATGACGCGCCTGGTGCTCACCTGCCTGCTCCAGTTGAGCTTCCTGTTCAGCCAGTTGCGCTTGCAGCTGCTCGATTTCCTGCTGCCGCGCCAGCACGCCGCCTGCGTTGGCCTCGCCACGGCGTACGCGCAACCAGTTACGGCCAAGCCAGTGACCCTGAGCAGTAATAACCGAGCCTTCGGCAGGCAAACTATGGCGCGCCGTCAAAGCTGCCTCCAGCGACTCCGCAGTGAGCACGGCGGCCAACCAGGGGCTCAAGTCCAGGGGGCTATCGACTTTGCTCAACAAGCTCTCGGTTGCAACTTGGCTGTTGCTCGGCGTAGTGCGTTCCAGCAAACGCAAGCTGCCCTGTTCAAAGGCTGCCAGCTGCCCGGCGACCTGGTCGAGCTGATCCAGAGCGATGGCTTGCAGGTCATCACCCAGCACGGTTTCCACTGCCAACTCCCAGCCAGCGGTCACTTGTATCTGCTGCGCCAGCGCAGTCGTCTTGTCCAAGCCCTGCGCTGCCAGCCACTCACTGACGCCCTTGCCATGGTCCAGCGCAGCTTGCTGCAAGGCCTCCAATGAAGACAACCGACCACTGGCGCGCTGCACCTCACCGCGGCGAATATCCTGCTCCTGATTCAGCGCCTGCAGGCTGTCTTTCTCCTGTAGCAGGCTGTCAGCCAGCTCGTCCAGTTTCAGTTGGCCCTCTTCGCTACGCAGTTCCAGCTCAACCAATTGCTCATTGAGGGCGTCCAGCTCTTCATCCAGCCCCCCAGCGCCCAACCCTTGCTGCTCATCTTCCAGGCGCTTGATGCGCTCACCCAGGCGTTCAATCGCCTGTTCCAGGTGATTAATGCGCGATTGTTCCACTTCTGCCTGCTGACGCGGCGCGGCAGCCTGCTGGTTGAACTGATCCCAAGCGCTTTGCCATTGCTGCATCGCTTCTTCGGCGCTCAGCAAGCTGGCAGCGGTATCCTCGTCAGCCGCTCGAGCCATCTCCAGCTCGGGCTCAACCTCGCTCAGCTCGGCACGCAGGTCAGCCAATAGCGCTTCATCTTGGGCCAGGTGGCTTTGCGCTTCATTCCAGGCCTGCTCCGCTTCACGCAAATCCTGCTGCAGCTGCCGTTGGCGGTCCTGGTTAAACTGCAAAGCCTGCTCGATACGGCTGATGTCCGCACCCAGGCCATAAAAGCGGGCCTGTACCTGGTTAAAGCGCTCAGTCAGCTCACTGTGCTCATCGCGACGCTTCTCGATTTGCGCATCGGCATTGCGCTGCTCGGCGATCAACGCCTCCAGCGCAACTTCCTGGTCACGTACCTTGCTTTCCTGGCCTTGCACCTGGGCATCCAACCCCTGCCAGCGCAGCGCCTGTAATTGCGCTTTAAGCTGTCGCTCTTCGGCCTTGAATTCCTTGTACTTCTCTGCTGATTGAGCCTGGCGGTGCAAATGTGCGAGCTGGCGTTCCAGCTCTTCACGCAAATCGGTCAGGCGGGCCAGATTGTCATGCGTGCGACGAATACGGTTTTCGGTTTCCCGGCGGCGTTCCTTGTATTTGGAAATACCGGCGGCTTCTTCTATAAACAGTCGCAATTCATCAGGCTTGGCCTCGATCAATTTTGAGATCATGCCCTGCTCGATGATCGAGTAACTGCGCGGCCCCAGGCCGGTGCCGAGAAAAATATCGGTGATATCACGCCGGCGGCATTTGGTACCGTTGAGGAAGTATTGGTTCTGCGCCTCACGGGTGACCCGGCGGCGGATGGAAATCTCGTTGTAACTGGCATACTCGCCCTTGAGCGTGCCGTCGCTGTTGTCAAACACCAGTTCGATCGAGGCCTGGCCAACGGGTTTGCGACTGTTGGAGCCGTTAAAGATGACGTCGGTCATCGATTCGCCACGCAGGTTCTTTGCCGAGCTTTCACCCATAACCCAGCGTACGGCGTCGATAATGTTCGACTTGCCGCAGCCATTGGGCCCTACCACCGCGCCCATATTGGTCGGGAAGTAGACCGTGGTCGGGTCAACAAAGGATTTGAAGCCGGCCAGCTTGATGCATTTCAATCGCATGTATCAGCTTTTCCTTGCGCTCGGTAACCAGGGGCTAATGGCCACTGGAAATATAAACCGCCATTTTTACCCGCTTGGCGGGCCAGCGACAACATTATGTGACAATCAAAGCAAAAATGATGCGTTTTTCCTGCCCTGCCCAAGTTGTGGCACACTTTGCGCCAAAGAAAACACGAGCCTCCCCATGAGCCAAGACAAAACACTGGATAGCCTCTATAACCGCTTGGTTGATGAGGAAGATGCGCGGGTCTGCAAGGATATTCCCGACAGTGCCTGCAGCGATGTGCCGCAGAATTTTTTCCGCCAGGTCACAGCCACCACCCTGACCAATCTCGGCGACACCCTGATCAACCCAAAAACCACGCTTGCCTGGCTGATGGGCGTGGTGGGGGCTCCGGTCGCGCTGATTGCCTGGCTGGTACCCATTCGCGAATCCGGTTCGATGTTGCCGCAGTTGATGATTGCTGCCTGGATTCGCCAGTTCAGCCGCCGCAAAGGAGTGTGGCTGGTGGGTGGCCTGCTACAAGCACTGTCATTGGTGGCCATGGGGCTGGTTGCCTGGACCACAACCGGCACGCTCGCCGGCCTGCTACTGATTGCCTGTCTGGTGGTATTCAGCCTGGCACGCGGGCTTTGCTCAGTAGCCAGCAAGGATGTCATTGGTAAAACCATCCCGAAAACCCGGCGCGGGCGCTTGAACGGTCTTGCCAGCAGCTTGTCTGGCTGGCTGGCGCTGGCGTTTGGTGTGTACACCCTGTTGCAGCCACCCAGTGATGACGACAGCGTGTTTTACGTCAGTTTGCTGGTTGGCGCTGCCCTGCTATGGGTATTGGCGACTTTGGTCTATCGCACCATTGATGAAGCACCCGGCGCGACCGAAGGGGGCGCCAATGGTCTGCGGGAGGCTTTCGCCCGCTTGAGCTTGTTGCGCGACGATGCACCTTTCCGCCGTTTTGTGGTTACCCGTGCCCTGCTGCTGTGCTCGGCGCTTTCCGCGCCCTATTACGTGGTATTAGGTCAGGAGTTGAGTACTGGCCTGAGCATGCTAGGTGCCTTTCTGGTCGCCAATGGTCTGGCCAACAGCCTGAGCTCAACGGTCTGGGGGCGCATGTCCGACCAGTCCAGTCGCCAGGTGATGATTCGCGCGGCCTTTCTGGCCAGCCTGCTCGGCCCCATCGTTATCGCCATCCACCTCTGGGGCGGATTACCGGAAGATGTCCACGCCTGGTTATTCCCGGTCGCCTTCTTTGTACTGGGTGTTGCGCATAGCGGTGTGCGGGTCGGGCGTAAAACCTATGTGCTGGACATGGCAGGCGGCAACAAGCGCACCGACTATGTTGCCGTTGGCAACAGCCTGATCGGGCTTATCCTCCTCGCCACCGGGCTCTTTGGCCTGCTCAGCGGCCTGATTGGCGCCGCTGGCATGCTACTACTTTTGTCGGCTATCGGCTTGGCGGGCGCGCTGCTAGCCTTCACGCTGCCCGAGGTGCAAGCCGACTAAAGCGGCGCATTGCAGTCCGGCTGCCGGACCCACCCAAGGCGACTACACTCTAATGCTGAACGGTGACCAACGCGACGCTGGTCACTACTCGGTTATTGGCAAACCCTTTTCGGAGCTTGAGCATGACCACAGCGCACAAAGATGCGACCCCCGCCCCTATGCCGACCGGTCGTTTGATCGGCCTGTTTCTGGGCCCGGCGTTTCTGCTTTTCACTCTGCTGGTACCCGCCCCCGGCGAACTGGCCCCTGCCGCCTGGCAAACCCTGGGGCTAATGCTGCTGATGGCCACCTGGTGGTCGACTGAAGCCATCCCGATTCCGGCGACTGCGCTACTGCCAATCCCACTGATTCCCGCACTGGGTCTCGGCACCGTCGGCAATGCGACGGCGCCCTATGCCAACCCGATCATTTTTCTGTTTATGGGTGGCTTTATCATCGGCTTGGCCATGCAGCGCTGGAACCTGCACAAACGCATCGCCCTGCTGACGCTGATTGCCGTCGGCAGCCAACCCAAGCGCCAGATTGCCGGCTTTATGCTGGCCACCGGTTTTCTCAGCATGTGGGTCAGTAATACCGCGACGACCATCATGATGCTACCGATCGGTCTGTCGGTGATCAGCATGCTCGACAACAGCAACCCCGAGGCAGTGAAGCGCTTTGCCACTGCCCTGCTGCTGGCCATTGCCTACGCCGCCAGTGTGGGTGGCATAGCGACGCTGATCGGCACCCCGCCGAATGCCTTGTTAGCCGCCTACCTGGCTGACAACCATGATATCCAGGTCGGCTTTGCCCAGTGGATGCTGATTGGTCTGCCGGTTGCCATTGTTATGTTGGTGGCCGTCTGGCTGTGGCTGACACGCAAGGACTTTGGCCTGGGCAGTAATGACAAGGGTAATGATCTGCTCAAGGAACAGCTGGCCGAGCTAGGCAGCCTGAGCCGTGCCGAGAAACAGGTCGGCTGTATCTTTGTATTGACCGCCGCAGCCTGGATATTCCAGCCACTGCTCTCGGCCAACCTGATCCCCTGGCTGAATGACACCGTGATTGCCATATCTGCCGCGGTCATTCTGTTTCTGACCCCCGTCAACCTGCGCCAAGGTGTGTTTGTCATGAACTGGGACACCGCCAAGAGCATGCCCTGGGACGTCCTTTTACTGTTCGGTGGCGGCCTGTCGCTGGCAGCAGTCATTACCAGTTCTGGCCTGGCCAGTGCCATTGCCATGGGCCTGGCCGACATGGGCATGTTGCCGGCGGTGGTAATGATCGTACTGATCGCCACTGTCATCATCTTCCTTACTGAAGTGACCAGCAACACCGCGACCGCGGCCGCCTTCCTGCCCTTGATCGGTGCGGTTGCCCTGAGCCAGAACATTTCACCGCTACTGTTCACCGTTCCGGCTGCCATTGCCGCCAGTTGCGCCTTCATGATGCCCGTCGCCACCCCACCGAACGCCATTGTGTTCTCCAGTGGCCACATGCGCATAACCGACATGATCCGCGCCGGCTTTATGCTTAACCTGGTCGGTATTGTCGTGGTCAGCCTCGTTGCTTATCTGCTGGTTGGCATCGTATTTGGTATCTGAACCCACGGGCACAGCATGCTGTGCCCCTACGTGAAGTAGGTGAGAGTGTAAGACGCCGATGCCGGGCACACACCCCCTCCGTAGGGACACGGCATGCCGTGTCCGAGCGGCCCTTACCACCGTGCAAAGGGTTAAGGTCGTGCGGGCGCCATCCAGCGGGCACAGCATGCTGTGCCCCTACGTGAAGTAGGTGAGAGTGTAAAACGCCGATGCCGGGCACACCCCACCTTCGTAGGGACACGGCATGCCGTGTCCGAGGGCCGCTGAAGCACATCACAAGCTTGAAATCACAGAACACTGTTTGGCCGTAAGCCATACAAAATCCGTGATATATTTTTGCTGTTAAACATGGAAAAGGATTTTCATGAACAGTGTAAAAAATCTGCCGCAGCGCAAAAGTCCACGACTGAAAAACTTCAATTATCAAGCCCGCAATATCTTTTTCATCACCCTATGCACGCATCAGCGAAGGCTCTATTTTGGCAGCATAAATGGTGGTGAGATGCGACCGTCATCTGTGGGCATATTAACGAGAGACATGTGGCTGCGGTTACCCAGGCATGTTCCTGGGCTAGAGCTATTGGATTTCGTGCTGATGCCCAACCATTTGCATGCAATCATCATCACCCCGGGACGAAGTGACGGGCAGCCTGAATGCTTCGGCAAACCCAGATCGGGCTCGCTGCCTACCATCATGCGTAATTATAAAGCAGCAGTCACACGCGAAGTCAGACTGACCTATCGAGTCAAACAGCTCTGGCAACGAGGTTTTTATGAGCATGTGGTTCGGGATGAGAAGGATTATCTACGCATCGCCGAATATATTGCTCAGAACCCCCTTAAATGGCACGTGGATAGGCTTTATCAGGAATAAACCTGCGCTCGCCCTGCCCAGCGGGCACAGCATGCTGTGCCCCTACGTGAAGCAGATGAAGGGGTAAGAGGCAGATTCCGTGCATACCCACACCGTAGGGACACGGCATGCCGTGTCCGAGCGGCCCTTACCACCGTGCAAGGGTTAAGGTCGTGCGGGCGCCATCCAGCGGGCACAGCATGCTGTGTACCTTCGCGAAGCAGGTTCGGGTGTGATACGCCAACGCCATGGATACTCACCACCCGCACGG
>REBY01000144.1 GCA_007692485.1 Pseudomonadaceae bacterium
ACCGTCAGCACTCAGTTGGATTTTGGGCGGGTTGTTGTAGACACCAACAGTGACCGTGTTGGTGTGCGCATGCACCAATCCAGACCAGGCAAACAACACACTAATACAGCACACTAGCAGTACAGGAATACATTGAGCAGGCACGCGCATAAGGGTGGGCCTTGGGTGGGGGTAACCAATATTATTCTAGATTCAGTTTTTCATCCTACATAAAAAAACCGCCAACAGGTTGCCCCGTTGGCGGTTTTTTCAGTTCAGGTCGTTATCAGAGCGTAGTGACCGGAATGGACGCTGCCGCTTTCTGGTAAGACTCGATTTCATTGAAGTTCATGTAGCGGTAAATCTCGCTGGACATGCTGTTGATGTCGGCAGCGTAGCTCATGTATTCCTCAACACTCGGCAGACGACCCAGGATGGATGCAACCGAGGCCAACTCAGCCGAAGCCAGGAAGACATCAGCGCCATCACCCAGACGGTTGGGGAAGTTACGCGTGGAGGTAGAGACCACGGTTGACTTCGCTGCCACGCGGGCCTGGTTACCCATGCACAGTGAGCAGCCGGGCATTTCCATGCGCGCACCCGCTTTGCCGTAGATGCCGTAATAGCCTTCTTCGGTCAGCTGGAACTGATCCATCTTGGTCGGCGGAGCCAGCCACAGGCGTGTCGGCAGGGCACCTTTGTTTTTCTCCAGCAGTTTGCCGGCAGCACGGAAGTGTCCGATATTGGTCATGCACGAACCGATGAACACCTCGTCGATCTTGCGGCCAGCAACATCAGACAGCAAGCGGGCATCATCCGGATCGTTAGGAGCGCACAAAACCGGCTCTTTAACGTCAGCCAGATCAATTTCAATCACGGCGGCGTATTCCGCGTCAGCATCGGCTTGCATCAGTTTCGGATCAGCCAGCCAGGCTTCCATAGCTTGGGCGCGACGCTCCAGCGTACGGGCATCCTGATAACCGTTGGCAATCATCCAGCGCAGCAGGACGATGTTGGACTTCAGGTACTCGGCAACGGATTCTTCGCTCAGCTTGATGGTACAGCCAGCAGCAGAACGCTCGGCAGAGGCATCAGACAGCTCAAACGCTTGCTCAGCCGTCAGGTGATCCAGGCCTTCGATTTCGAGGATGCGGCCAGAGAACAGGTTCTTCTTGCCTTTCTTCTCGACGGTCAGATGACCTTCCTGAATCGCGTAGTAGGGGATTGCATGGACCAGATCACGCAGGGTGATACCAGGCTGCATTTCACCTTTGAAGCGCACCAGAACCGACTCGGGCATATCCAGCGGCATAACGCCAGTGGCAGCCGCGAAGGCAACCAGGCCAGAACCAGCAGGGAAAGAGATGCCCATCGGGAAACGGGTGTGCGAGTCACCACCGGTACCGACGGTGTCAGGCAACAGCATGCGGTTCAACCAGCTGTGGATGATGCCGTCACCCGGACGCAGGGACACACCACCACGGTTGTGGATAAAGTCAGGCAGGGTGTGATGCGTGGTTACATCGATCGGCTTGGGATAGGCCGCGGTGTGACAGAACGACTGCATGACCAGATCGGCAGAGAAGCCCAGGCAAGCCAGATCTTTCAGCTCGTCACGGGTCATCGGGCCAGTGGTATCCTGAGAGCCCACAGTGGTCATCTTCGGTTCGCAGTAAGTGCCCGGGCGAACGCCTTCAACGCCACAGGCCTTGCCGACCATTTTCTGCGCCAGGGTAAAGCCTTTGTTGCTCGCAGCCGGTACATCGGGCTTGCGGAACAGATCGGTCGGTTCCAGGCCCAGCTCGGTACGCGCCTTGTCGGTCAGGCCACGGCCAATGATCAGCGGAATACGGCCGCCGGCACGGACTTCATCCAGCAGCACCTGAGTCTTGAGCTCAAAGGTGGTGATGACTTCGTCAGTGCCGTGCTTGCACACTTTGCCTTCATAGACATAGACGTCAATCACATCGCCGGTGTTGATTTCACTGACATCAAACTCGATCGGCAGTGCGCCGGCATCTTCCATGGTGTTGTAGAAGATGGGGGCAATTTTGTTACCGAAGCAGAAACCGCCAGCGCGCTTGTTCGGTACATAAGGAACGTCATCACCGAAGAACCAGAGTACCGAGTTGGTAGCTGATTTACGTGAAGAACCGGTACCCACGACATCGCCAACATAGGCAACCGGGAAGCCTTTGGATTTCACGTCTTCGATCATTTTCAGCGGACCGATAGTACCCGGCTCGTCAGGAACGATACCGTCACGGGCCATTTTCAACATGGCCAGAGCGTGCAGCGGGATGTCTGGACGCGACCAGGCATCAGGGGCAGGGGACAGGTCATCGGTGTTGGTCTCGCCAGGCACCTTGAATACGCTCAGGCTGATCTTTTCAGCTACGGCTGGGCGGTTGGTGAACCATTCCGCGTTGGCCCAGGACTGCATCACGTCTTTGGCGTGGGCATTGCCCTTTTTCGCCCGGTCAGCCACGTCGTGGAAGGCATCAAACATCAGCAGGGTGTGCTTGAGTTCCTTGGCCGCAGCGGAGGCCAATTCATCGTTATCCAGCAGTTCGACCATGGTGACGATGTTGTAACCACCCTGCATGGTGCCGAGCAGCTCGACAGCGCGCAGTTTGGTCAACAGCGGAGTGGAGACTTCACCCTTGGCCACAGCAGCGAGGAAGCCAGCCTTGACGTAGGCAGCCTCATCAACGCCCGGAGGTACGCGATTGGTCAGCAGGTCGAGCAGAAACTCTTCTTCGCCAGCCGGAGGATTTTTCAGCAGGTCGACCAGACCGGCGGTTTGTTCGGCGTTCAGCGGCTGGGGCACGATGCCCTGTGCTGCGCGCTCTTCTACGTGTTTGCGATAGGCTTCAAGCACAATAATTACCCTCATCAGTCAGTTCCGCTTGTGACGGAATGGTCATCCACATGGACCTGGAAACCGGATTATAAAGGGTGGTTCAAACGCAGCCCGTTGTTGGGGGAGCAACCTGGGTAACTGGGTTGTCAGATACAAAAGGGGTCGCGAGCAAACGCCTGAGACACAGCCCTTACGGCGCGGTGATTCTACAGTAAGCCACCGCTAAAGTTAAGTCGCTATGACTATGGTCTGAGACAATTGACGTCGCCAGGAGACTGGACGAGAGCAATTGGGGGCGTGAGGCAGTGGAGATGATGTGGCTATCAACCGGTACGCCCCAAGCGTGCCGGTTGATAGCGGTGCAGCTTACTTCTCGAGCAGGTCTTCGAGGTGAGCAATCATATCGTCGGGCTTGAGCACCACGATATCGCTATCGAGCTGATCAAGGATGACCTCGGCGGTGTTGCCGATCAATGCGCCGGAGATGCCTTTACGGGCAACGGTACCGATAACCGTGACGCAAGCACCGGTTTTTTTCGCGATAGCCGGGATCAGGCTATCAGCTGGGCCTTCATCAATATGCAGGCGGTCAGCCCCCAGGTCGTACAGACTCAGATACTTGTCGGCTTCCTCGACATAGCGAGCGTGAATATTTTCGCGCAATTGGTAGGTGGGGTCGGAAGCAGACAGCATGGGTGCCGGGTGAGCACTGACCAAATGCAGGTCACCATTGATCATATCGGTCAGATCGGCTGCATGGCTGACAATAGTGTCGTGCAAAATATGGTGCTGGTCGTCATGGTTGCCCAGGTCGACCGCTGCCAACACAGCGCCTTTCATCCAGCTGCCTTCGGTTTTCACCAGTAACACCGGGGTGGGGCAGTAACGTAGCAATTTCCAGTCATCCGGGGTCAGTAGCGCTTTTTTCAGTGCATTGTCAGGCAGGTGCTGCTTGATCACCAAGCCGCTGCCCTGTGACTGCGCCGCCATGACGATAGTGTCCGTCAGGCTCTTGTGCCATGACTGGCTGCAGCTGGCTTTGAGCCCTTCTGCGGTCAGTTCGGCAACCATTTTGTTCAGCGCCGGCATGTGATCCTGGCGGTCTTCACACACCAGAAGGTGCATTTCCGCCTCTATTACCCCGGCAATCAGGCGGGCACGCTTGAGTGCCAGCTGGTTGTCCAGTGTAGGGTCGATCACGACCAGAATACGTTTGATGGCCTGCATGGCTTTCTCCCTATATATATCAGCAAAAGTGCTGTGGATCAGATTCTTATAGGCAATTTAGCTGGTTTTTCCAAAATGCGCTTGATATGGATCAAGCCTGCACCCTGATGGATATCAACGTATAATCGATTTTGATATTTACCTACCCACAGACTAGCCCAAAATGACCTTGCCTGATCACCTATTAGCTTTCCTGCCATGCCCGACCCCAGAACGCTGGCTGGAACAGGCCCGACACCACCCCGAAGAATTGTTAATTGATCACGCCAATTGCGAAAAAAAGGCGGCTGCGACTGCGTTGAATCTGATGTTTCGCTATATTGACAAGCCGGATTTGCTACAAAAAATGTCACGTTTGGCGCGCGAGGAACTACGCCATTTCGAGCAAGTCACCGCGCTGATGGCCAAGCGCGGTGTTGCCTATAAAGGGCTATCAGCCAGCCATTACGCACAGCGCCTGCGTTCCGAGGTACGTACCTCGGACCCCGGCAAGCTGATTGATACCCTGATTGTCGGTGCCTTTATCGAGGCTCGATCGTGCGAGCGTTTTGCGCGTCTGGCGCCACAACTGGATGAGGAACTGGCTGATTTCTACCGTTCGCTGCTAAAGTCAGAAGCAAGGCATTATCAGGACTATCTGAATCTGGCGCGGCAGTATGCAGACGAAGATATCGCACCGCGTATTGACGTTTTTGCCGCAGCGGAACAGGACGCCGTGCATGCGGATGATCAGATCTTTCGTTTTCACAGTGGTGCATTACCTGCTTGAAACTGAACAGGGAAGGGAGCCATGCCAGATTTGTCACGCCTACGCCAGCTAACTGACCTGTGTCTTACTGTCAGCTTGCTTGTACTCTTGGCGTCAGGTGCTACCTCGGCTTTCGCAGATGAGTCTTGCAAGCGGCTGGTAGCCAGCGGCAATAGCCAATACCCCCCGTTGCTCTGGGTTGACCCCGCTGATCCCGGCGTTTTGCGCGGTGCGGGTGTTACCTTGCTAAGCCAGGTACTGGCCGAACATGACATTACCCTGGAAGCTCGCAATGTTGGCCCCTGGGCGCGGGCTCAGGATGATGCGCGTACGGGGCGCGTCGATATGCTGCTGGGCGCATTTAAAACCGATGATCGTGAGACCTGGATGGACTATCTGCATCCAGCCTTTACCCATGTCCCCAGTGTCATTTTTGTGCGCAAGGGGCATGCGTTTGAGTTTACTAACTGGGATGACCTGCGTGGCAAGCGCGGCAGCACCTTGGTAAACAACAGCTTCGGTAATGCATTCGATAATTATGCCAGCGAGCACCTCGACATAAGCGCATTTCCATCCGTACGCCAATCCTTTGAGACCTTGCTATTGGATCGGGTCGATTACGTCATCTACGAACGCTTTCAGGGCAAGGCACTGGCAGAGCAGATAGGCATTGTTGACCAACTGGAGATCTTGCCGGATTCGGTAATTACCGAAGCGCTGTATTTCACCTTTTCCAAACGCTCGCGGTGCAACACGCCAGAGTTGCGCGCAGCACTGGCTGAAACCGTTGCGCGCCTGAATGATGAGGGTGTTATGGATGAGCTGATCAGCGAATACAGTGAGCGCTGGTCACGCCTGCTTGAGCAAAGCTCGACCAACCCGTGAACCATTAGGCCGTTGCAATACGGCACTGATTTGCTCGCCGGCTGCGGCCAAGGCCGGCAAATCAACGCCGGTTTCAATACCTAGCCCCTGCAACAGGTAAAGCACATCTTCACTGGCGACATTGCCACTGGCGCCTTTGGCATAGGGACAGCCGCCGAGCCCGGCAATCGAGCTATCGAACACACTGATGCCTTCCAGCAAGCTGGCATAAACATTAGCGATGGCCTGGCCATAGGTGTCGTGAAAGTGTCCGGCCAAGTGTTCGCGGGGTACCTGTTGGGCCACGCTCTCAATCAAGCGACGGGTTTCTCCGGCGGTGCCGGTGCCGATGGTGTCGCCGAGCGAGACCTCATAACACCCCATCGCATGTAACTCCGCTGCCACACTGGCAACCTGGGCGGGGCTGACGCGGCCCTCGTAAGGACAACCCAGAACGCAGCTGATATAGCCTCGCACGGGTAAACCCGCAGCCTTTGCGGCGACCATTATGGGCTCAAAACGCTTGATACTCTCACTGATCGAGCAGTTGATATTGCGTTGCGAGAAAGCTTCCGAGGCGGCGGCAAATACCGCGACTTCATCCGCGCCCGCCGCCAATGCGCCTTCAAAGCCGCGCATGTTCGGCGTCAGTGCGGTGTAACGTACCCCGGCTTTGCGTTGAATGCCGGCAAAGACCTCGGCACTACCGGCCATTTGCGGTACCCAGCGCGGCGACACAAAACTGCCCACCTCGATGCTGCGTACCCCGGCGGCACTGAGCGCATCGACCAGCGCGATCTTGTCAGCCACACTGATAGGCTGTTGCTCATTCTGCAGGCCGTCTCGCGGGCCAACGTCAACCAGACGAACCTGTTGTGGGAGCGACATTAACAATACCCCTGTGGATTGTTTTCCTGCCAACGCCAGGTATCAGCACACATGGCATCGACGCCTTGTGCAGCCTCCCAGCCCAACTGCTCGCGGGCTCGGCTGGGGTCGGCGTAACAGCTGGCGATGTCACCGGGACGGCGATCAACCAGGCGGTAGGCCAGGGGCTTGCCGCAGGCGCGTTCAAAGGCGTGCAGCATATCCAACACGGAATACCCTTGGCCGGTGCCCAGGTTGAACGCCTCAACGCCACTGTTGTGCTGCAACCATTGCAGCGCCTTGACGTGGCCGTCCGCTAGATCCATCACATGAATGTAATCGCGCACCCCGGTGCCGTCATGGGTCGGATAATCACTGCCGAACACCTGCAAAGCGTCACGCCGCCCCACGGCGACTTGGGCGATAAAGGGCATCAGGTTATTCGGGATATCCGCCGGGTCTTCACCAATCAGGCCGCTACTATGCGCGCCGACCGGGTTGAAGTAGCGCAGCAGAGCAACTGTCCAGCGACTGTCGGCATGCCCGAGGTCGCGCAGGATATGCTCAATGGTTAACTTGGTCTGGCCGTAGGGGTTGGTTGCTCGGGTCGGCGCGTCTTCGCGGATCGGCAAGGTTTCCGGATCACCATAAACCGTCGCTGATGAGCTGAATACCAGCTGGAAAACGCCGGCAGCCTGCATGGCCTGGCACAACACCAGAGTGCCACTGACATTATTGTGGTAATAGCGCAGCGGCTGGGCGACAGATTCGCCGACAGCTTTCAGGCCGGCAAAGTGGATGACGGCATCGATTGGGTGATCTGCAAAACAGCGGTCGAGCAGGGCGCGATCATTGATATCGCCTTCGACCAGCGTGATTGACTGACCGCAGATACCTTCGACACGGCGTACCGCTTCCGGTGAACTGTTACTGAAATTATCCAGTATGACGACGCGATAACCCGCAGCCAGCAACTGAATACAGGTGTGTGAGCCAATATAGCCGGCGCCGCCGGTGACCAGAATGCAAGGGTGTTGTGCCATGGTTCAGTCCACCAATGCTGCGTTGATAATCGCGCGCAGGTTCTGCCGGATCGGATAGCTGGAGGAGGGGATAAGCTGGGTCATGAATATCATCAGCAGATCTTCTTCCGGATCGATGAAAAAGTTGGTACTGGCCATGCCACCCCAGCCATATTCACCGGATGAGCCAATAGTTTGTGATTTCGCCACATCCAGCTTGATCGAGAAGCCAAGACCAAACCCTGTCCCCTCGTAGGGCGTCTCGGTAAAGGCGCCTACGCTGTAGTCGGGCAGGTCACGCTGCCCCGGCAGGTGGTTCAGGCGCATGAACTGCAACGTCTTGCGACCGACAATGCGCGCGCCATCCAGTTCCCCGCCATTGGCCAGGGCCTGGGCAAAACGGTAATAGTCATCTATACAGGACACCAGGCCACCACCGCCGGACAAATAGCCATGCCCGCGTACAAAGGGTGAATCGGTCGGGTCATCCTGCAGGCGCATACTGTCACCTGGCTGGTACTCGTAGCAGGCAGCCAGGCGGTGGGCCTGATCAGCGGGCACCTTGAACCAGGTGCTGGTCATACCCAAAGGCGCGAAAATATGCTGCTGGAAGTAATCATCCAGCGACAGGCCGCTGAACAGCTGTACCAGATAGCCACACACGTCAGTTGATACGGAATAATTCCAGGCGGTCCCCGGGCTGAACTCCAGCGGCAGGCGCGACAACTCGTCAACCAGCGTATCCAGCGTCAGGCTGGCATTGCCATCCAGACGCAATTCACGATAGGCCGCATCCACATTGGTCCGGTTCATAAACCCGTAGGTCAGGCCGGACTGGTGTGTGAGCAAGTCGCGGATGGTCATTGGCCGCTGGCAAGGTACGGTCAGAAAATTAGGGAACACACCCGCTTTGTACACCTGCAGGTTGCGCCAGGCAGGAATGTATTTGTGTACCGGGTCATCGAGCAGAAAACGGCCTTG
>REBY01000057.1 GCA_007692485.1 Pseudomonadaceae bacterium
ACGCTTGGACACCACGGCATTGGCCGGAAAGTCATCGTCCGGGTAGCCCATGGCAACACAGATCATGATCACCTGATCTTCAGGGATCCCGGCATGCTCGCGCACCACCGGCGAGTGCATGATGCCCTGGCTGTTGACCACGCAGCCCAAGCCACGGGACCAGGCGGCATTGACCAGGCCATTGACCAGCGCGCCGCAGTCAAATTGGGCGATATCACCGTCTTTGAGCACGCGGTCATAGGTCACCACAATGGATACCGGCGCATCGAACTGGCGAAAGCCACGCAGTATCCAGTCCTGGCGTTTTTCTTTGTCGTCGCGGGCAATGCCCATGGCCTGAAAGAGCTGCACGGCGATATCCACCTGACGCTGGCGATGCTCGCCTTCGTAGGCACCAATGCCGCGGCTTTCCTTGGATGGCGGAACGCCCTTGATCATGCGCTCGGTGTTTTCCGCGCGGATGCGATCCAGTGGCTCGCCGCTCACCACATGCAAATGCCAAGGTTGGGTATTCATCGAAGACGGTGCCCGTGTCGCCAAGCCAATGACCTCTTCGAGCACAGTCAGCGGTACCGCTTGCTGCTTGAACGCGCGGATACTGCGGCGCCCGTTTACCACGTCATCGTAATTCACCCTTGATCTCCTTTGACCCGTCAGACTGATTGCACGCTGATGATCCTACGATTGCCACGGGCGCAAGTCACGCCGCAAAACAGTTGGCAATACCACCCCAAACAGCCTGGTGATAACGGCACACAGGAAATTACACTTAAGGCCCCGATCACCCTTTCAAACACGAGTGATTGCGTACGACACTGGTACGTATTACTTGATTCGGTTATCCGGGGTATCACCGTATGGAAAATGACATAACAGCCAGGGCCACTGCCGCTCTGCACAACCTGTTTATCGGTGATGCGCTAGCCATGCCGGTGCACTGGTTCTATAACGTTGGCGATATCGACAAGGCCTTTCCAGACGGCATCAAGACCTTCCACGCAGCGCCCGAGTTCCACCCTTCATCCATCATGTCTTTGCACTCCACCAGTGGTGGCGGGCGCAAAAGCGTTGGCGGCCAGGGGCAGGTAGAGGTGGTTGGCGATGTCATTCTCAAAGGCAAACGCCAATTCTGGAACCGCCCCAATGTGCATTACCATCAGGGTATGCGCGCCGGGGACAACACACTTAATGCCCATTGCGCGCTGACCTTGATAGCCGTGATGAACGCGGCAAACGGGCACTATGACCGTGACGGATTTCTGCACGCTTATATCCAGTTGATGACCGCAGACAAGCCGGCCCATCCGGATACCTATGCCGAGTCCTACCACCGTGGTTTTTTTGCCAAACTGCATGCCGGGCTGCCGCCTGACCGCTGCGCGGCCATCACCCATGACACGCCCTCGGTTGGTGGGTTGGTTACTATTGCGCCATTGGTGATTGGCGAACGGCTCAGCGGCACGTCGCTGGACGACACCCGCCAGCTGTGTCGCGAGCACCTTGCCCTGACCCACCCGGATGCGTCTCTGGCACAGGTGTGCGATGCCTACGTGGAACTGATTGATGCCCTGCTGCTGCGCACGTCCGATACGCCGGTACGGGACATCCTGCTGCGCGCCTCGCGTGACCTCTCGCAACGCGACCTGGCCAAGCTGGTTGACAGCCAACGCCCTGATCGCGAGGTGATCGGCCGGGTGCTGTCAACGGCCTGCTACATCAGCGATTCCTGGCCTGCCGTTTTGTATCTGGCCGCCAAGTACTCGCATGATCCGCTCAAGGCCTTGCGGATGAATGCTGAAGTCGGTGGAGACAATGTGCACCGGGGCGCAGTGCTCGGCGTCATACTGGGGCTGATCAATGCCAGAGCGGCCGGCGACTTGTTCACCCAGCTCAGTGAGCACGCTGCAATCAGCCAGGCCATTGAGCGTTTGGTTAGCAACGCGGCTGGCTCGGCGTCTGCGTAATGTCTGCTATTGGTTATCCGCCTCAGGCTCCGAAGTCGCTGGTTAGAAAGCTTTTGCCATTGCCGCTATGCTCGATCACGTCATCCTCAGTGCGGTCCTTGAGCTTGACGCCACTGAGCTGCAGGCGCCGGGCTTCGCGCAGTAAATACAGTACCCGCCGCGCCGCTTCGGTGTAGCTCAAGCCTGCCGGGCGCACATTGGAGATGCAGTTGCGGGCCGCATCATTGAGACCGGCTTGTGGGCTCCAGGTCAGATACAGGCCGAGGCTGTCAGGTGAGCTGAGCCCAGGGCGCTCGCCAATGAGTACCAGCACGGCACGGGCATTGATCAGCTCGCCGATGTCATCGCCCACCGCTACCCGGCCCTGCTCTACCACACTGACTGGTGCCAGCTGCCAGGGCTGCTTTTCGTTAGCCAGGCGTGGCAAGAGTTCGGTAAGAAAAGGCACGGCATTCTGCTGGACCGCCAATGACGACAGCCCATCCACAATCACGATAGCCAGGTCGCTACTTTGTGTGGCGGTGGCATCACTGAGCGCCAGCACCTGTTGGCGTGAATCAGCGCTCAGTAGGCGGCCCAGATCTGGGCGTTGCAAATAAGTTATCCGGTCTGCCGCCTGACTGTGCAGGCGCAAGGGTGAACTGGCTGAGGGCAACCCTTGCAGGCCCGCCAGTTGACCGCACAACGCATCCACATCGAGAGGAAAATGCACGGCATCACGCGCCTGTGCATGGCTTAACTGAAATGCCAGTAACTCACTGGTCGGCAGGCTGATGCCGGCGCGCCCCAGGCCAATACGTGCATCGGTAAACTCACGCAGGCGACGCCATGGGTTGGCGACCACCTTGCCATTGTGCCGATTCTGCTCGTCTGATTCGCTCATGTATCCCCTCCCGGCAATGCCTTGAGCGAACGGGCGAACGGCTCGGGCAGGCTATCGTGCAGGATATGGCGATCAGCATCGCGCAGTATCTGCATACGGATAAGCCATTGCTCGAATTCCGGTGCCGGGCGCGAGCCCAACACGCGGCGCACGTAGAGGGCATCATGAAAGGAGGTGGTCTGGTAGTTGAGCATGATGTCGTCTGACCCCGGAATGCCCATAACGAAGGAGCACCCCGCTACGCCCAGCAAGGTAAGCAGGTTGTCCATATCATTCTGGTCGGCCTCGGCATGGTTGGTATAACAGACGTCACAACCCATGGGCACGCCCAGCAGTTTCCCGCAGAAGTGATCTTCAAGCCCGGCGCGGGTGATTTCCTTGCCATCGAACAGATACTCCGGCCCGATAAAGCCCACCACGGTGTTCACCAGCAAGGGGTTGAACTTGCGCGCCACGGCGTACGCCCGAGCCTCACAGGTTTGCTGATCCAGCCCGTGATGGGCATTGGCCGAGAGCGCACTGCCCTGCCCGGTCTCGAAATACATCACGTTATTGCCCACGGTGCCACGCTTGAGGCCAAGTGCCGCTTCCTGCGCTTCGGCCAGTGTATTGAGGTTGAAGCCGAAACTGCTGTTGGTCGCTTCAGTACCACCTATGGATTGAAAGACCAGATCAACTGGCGCGCCCGCTTCAATGCATTCGAGGGTATTGGTGACATGGGTGAGCACGCAGGACTGGGTTGGAATCTGGTATGTGTCGATCACCTCCCCCGTCAGCTTCAGCAGTTTGATCGCCTGGGCGACGTTGTCTGTGGCTGGGTTAATACCGATCACGGCATCGCCGTTGCCATACAGCAAGCCATCAAGAATACTGGCAGCAATGCCATTGATATCGTCAGTCGGGTGGTTGGGCTGCAAGCGGGTGGAGAGGTGACCGGGCAAGCCGATTGTGTTGCGAAAAGCAGTCGTCACCTGGCACTTTTTGGCGACCAGAATCAGATCCTGGTTGCGCATGAGCTTGCATACGGCTGCCGCCATCTCGGGGGTTATGCCAGTACGCACCGCGCGTAATACCTCAGGCGTGGCATGGTCGCTCAGCAGCCAGTTGCGAAAGTCACCAACTGTCAGGTGAGCAATGGGGGCGAAGGCCGCTGCATCGTGTTCGTCCATGATCAGACGCGTAATCTCGTCGTCTTCATAGGGCACTAGCGCGTCATTCAGGAAGGTCTTGAGCGGCACCTCGGCGAGGGTCATCTGCGCGACGGCGCGCTCTTGCGCAGACAAAGCGATAACCCCGGCCAATCGATCACCGGAGCGATGCGGCGTTGCCTTGGCCATGAGTTCGACCAGGCCACGGAATTGATAGGTTTTGCTACCCAGTGTGTAGCGGTAAGTCTGGCTCATTGGGTGACCTCATACAGCGCTTACCCTATGAGCCTATGCTGAAAGTGAACGAATTCATATTAGAAATTCAATAAAGGTTTAAAACCTTATAGTCGCCGGCAGTCAAATAGGCGCACGTATTCCAAGACACACGCAAGTACATACCCAACTAGTCACGGTAAAACTGGAGCGATGCAGCCAGGCTGCTGACGGAGAAGGTAATGTGATTGATGCCGGCGATCATAGCCTTGGTCCCTATCGTTCCGGTTCTGGCAGCACTGGGGGCGTGCTATCGGCGTAGGTCAGGAAGTTTTCCCATAGCTCATGGGTGCGCTGCCGGGTCAGTTGAGTCTCGCATGACAGCGCCATAGCGCCCCTGATCGTTCCCTGACGCCACATACTATAGACCGAACCACAATGCGATTGCTGATACTGCGCCCAATCCGCCTGGGCCAGCTTGATCGCCGCGACCAGCTCACTGTCGTGTGCATTATGCTCCAGCGCAGCCGTAAAATAATGCGCCAGCATGGCTTGGGCTTCATCCCGCTCGAGAGCAGCGCAAGCATTGATCTCAAGCGTGCTGATAGCCTTGCTGCAATCAAGCGGCTCTTCGTCAGCGATAGCAGCAAAGGCCAACAATAAAAGACCGGTTCCAAGGTAGCGCTTCAAACGAGTTCTCCAATTAACAGCATGGCAGGTATGCGACTAATCACACATACGCGTCGCTAAAGGGTATGAACTGATGTTACTGCAAGGAGGATGTAATTTGCCCAGAAGCGGAGAACCGCATCCTGCCGTAGGCCATTGAATATAAGCCGGCATGGCGGGGGGTGCAGGTATTGAAGGTGTTTTTTTGAACCACAACAGCGGCCTGAATGGCGCTGAAGGCAAGACTAGAATGGTGCCCGGAGCCGGAATCGAACCGGCACGGAGTTGCCTCCGAGGGATTTTAAGTCCCTTGCGTCTACCAGTTTCGCCATCCGGGCTGGCAGGATACTCGTAAAGATGGAGGCCGAGGTCGGAATCGAACCGGCGTACACGGATTTGCAATCCGCTGCATAACCACTCTGCCACCCGGCCTCATAAAGGGATAAATCTGTTGGGGATGACATCAACAGACTTTTAAAACTGGAGCGGGAAACGAGACTCGAACTCGCGACCCCGACCTTGGCAAGGTCGTGCTCTACCAACTGAGCTATTCCCGCACACATCAAAGGCGACCAAAGAGTTAATGCCTTCAACGAGGGCGTATTCTAAAGATTAGCCCGGTGGCGTCAACACTTTTTTCAACTTTTTGTTTTTGTTCGATTTTTGATCTGAAACGGGTTATTTATCAGTGCGCATATGTGGCCAGGCAGCGCGCAGGTAAATAATCATGGACCACAGGGTCAGCACCGCGGCGATAGCCAGCAATACATAGCCCAACAACACCCACCAGGTAAAGGCTGCCGGGTTGGCCAGCAAGACAATCAACGCGACCATTTGAGCTGTGGTTTTGTATTTACCGAGGTTGGACACTGAGACCTGGGCACGGGCGCCGAGCTCAGCCATCCACTCACGCAGTGCGGAAATAACGATCTCACGTCCGATAATGACCATGGCCGGTAGGGTTATCCAGAAATTAGCGTGGCTCTGCACCAGCAAAACCAGGGCAACCACCACCATCAATTTGTCAGCTACCGGATCAAGAAACGCGCCGAAAGGCGTGCTTTGGTCCAGCTTGCGCGCCAAATAGCCGTCCAGCCAGTCGGTCACGCTGGCGACGGTAAAAATAATGGCGGCTGCCAGGTAACTCCAATCAAATGGCAGGTAATAGAACAGGATAAAGACAGGAATCAGCACAACCCGCAAGGATGTGAGGATGTTGGGTATGTTCATTAACTGGCAGCCGCGCGGAGGAATTGAAAATTCGGCACCATTCTAAGGAATGCGGCAGCGCTTGCACAGGGCAGCCGTGCAATTAGCTCAAGCGCTATGCAGGGCAGCGTAGATTTTTTCGGCCAGCGCCTTGCTGATGCCGGGCGACTTGGCAATTTCTTCGCTGCTGGCGCGACTGAGTTCCTGCAAGCCGCCAAAGTGCTTGAGCAGGTCGCGACGGCGCTTCGGGCCCACACCGGCGATACCCTCCAGGGGCGACTGATTGCGCGCCTTGCCGCGCCGCTGGCGGTGGCCGGTGATCGCAAAGCGGTGAGCTTCATCACGGATATGCTGGATTAGATGCAGCGCCGGTGAATGCTCAGGCAAGCGCAACTCGTTATGGGTGTCATTGAGGAACAAGGTTTCCATCCCGGCTTTGCGGGTAATGCCCTTGGCCACCCCAAGCAGCGTCAGATCATGGATGGCCAGTTCTTGCAGCACCTCTTTGGCCATGCTCATCTGCCCCTTGCCACCATCAACAATCAATACGTCAGGCAGCTTGCCTTCGCCGTTCTGGATACGCTGAAAACGTCGCATCAGCGCCTGGCGCATGGCGGCGTAGTCATCCCCGGCGGTCACGTCTTCAATATTGAAGCGGCGATAATCGCTTTTCAGCGGACCTTCCGGGCCAAACACTACGCAAGAGGCAACGGTCGCCTCACCACTGGAGTGGCTGATGTCATAACACTCCAGGCGATTGGGCAGCTCATCCAGACCCAAAGCCTCTTGCAGGGCGACAAAGCGCTGCTGCACGTGTTGCTTGTTAGCCAACTGGCCCGCCAAGGCCTGCTCGGCATTACTCACTGCCATCTGTTGCCAACGCGCGCGCGTGCCGCGCACCCGATGACTGATACTGACGTTATAGCCGCGTGCTACGGCGAGGGCTTCAGCCACCACCGGCATATCATCATCCAGCGCGTTGACAATAATCTGCCCCGGTACTTCACGCTCGCTGGCGCCCAGATAATACTGCGGCAAGAACGCCGCCAGCACCTGACCAGGGCTTTGCTCGATGGGTACCCGAGGAAAGTGGTTACGCGTGCCCAGCACCCTGCCCTGGCGCACCATAACCACATGCACGCAGGCACCACCGGGGGTAACCGCCGCCGCGAGCACATCGACATCGCCCTGCTCGGTATCCATGGTTTGCTGGTCTTGTACCCGACGCAGCAGGGATATTTGATCGCGCAACTCAGCCGCACGCTCGAAATCCAGGGTGGCTGCGGCCTTCTCCATCGCATCGCTTAGCTCGGCGTTCAGCGCATTGCTACGACCTTCCAGAAACATAACCGAATGGCGCACATCCTCGGCGTACTCCTGCTCGTCGACCAGGCCGACACAGGGTCCTTTGCAACGCTTTATCTGATACTGCAAGCAGGGCCGCGTGCGGTTGCGGAAGTAGCTGTCTTCACACTGGCGTACTTTAAAAGCCTTCTGTAGCAAGCCGAGGCTTTCCCGAATCGCACCGGCGCTGGGGTAAGGCCCGAAGTAACGGCCTTTGACCTTTTTGGTACCGCGATGCAGCCCCAAGCGAGGATATGTGTCTTGGCTAGAGAGAAACACATAGGGGTAGGATTTGTCGTCACGCAACAGAATATTGTACGGCGGGCGCTCGGACTTGATCAGGCTCTGTTCCAGCAACAGCGCTTCGGTTTCATTAGCGGTGATGGTGGTGTCAACTTGCTGGATACGCCCTACCAGAGCAGCCGTTTTCGGACTCAGCCCGGTCTTGCGGAAATAGCTGGACAGGCGCTTCTTGAGGTTTTTCGCTTTGCCGACATAGAGTATCTGACCGTCAGCCGCGTACATGCGGTAAACGCCGGGCTTGCTGGTGACCGACGCCAGAAAGGCGCTAGCATCAAAGGGTTCTGCCGACATACTCAACGGGCTTCGATCATGCCGTGACGTACCGCCAGCAGGGTCAGTTCGACATCACTGGTGATACCCAGCTTTTCAAAGATGCGGTAGCGGTAAGTGTTGACTGTTTTCGGGCTCAGGCACAGCTTGTCAGAGATGCTTTGCACTTTTTCGCAACTGACAATCATTAGAGCGATCTGGATCTCGCGCTCAGAGAGCTGATCGAAGGGGGTTTCAGCGTTGCTGCCAAAGGCTTTCAATGCCAGCAGCTGGGCAATTTCGGGGCTGATATAACGCTGCCCGAGGCTTACCTGCCGGATTGCCATAACCATTTCTTCCAGTCCAGCGCCCTTGGTCAGGTAGCCGGAGGCGCCTGCTTGCATCAAACGGGTCGGGAAAGGTTCTTCATGACAGACGGTAACCGCGATCACCTTGAGGTTACGATCATGCTGGAGAAGTTTGCGCGTGGCTTCAAGGCCGCCAATACCCGGCATGCGCACATCCATCAGCACCACGTCAGGGCGCAGCTGGCGCGCGAGGATAATGGCGGTTTCACCATTATCGGCTTCCCCTACCACATCCAGATCAGGTACATCGGCCAGCATACGGCTGATACCGGTGCGTACCAGGTCGTGGTCATCAACCACTAACACCTTGATCAATTGAGGACCCCTTGTGCCAATCTTTGGGCGGTGATCGAAAGAAAACCACCGCAGCCAACGACACTGCCATGACGTCAAAATGACGCTTCTCGTTCAGCTGCTTTTATAGGTCGAACGATAGCAAATGCCGACTGTGAGGGGAATTAAAAAACAGCTTGTTGCTTAATTGATTTCGGCTTTCTGCCAGGGCCCTAGACCAAGGTCGCATAGCGCAGGCCAGCCCACCGACGGACACTGCCCATACGGATAAATGGGCGATAACAATGAGCAAAAGCGACCTCTACCGTCAGGCTGGTAAGACTGCTGTGCAGCAGAACGTGTACGGCACCATGAGCTTTTTGCTCAATTACCCCCCGTTCAACCAGATGGAGGCCAGTCACCTGGCTTTTATGGTTGAGCATTGCCAGTTGCGTTTCTACGCCCAGGGCGAATGCATCATCCAGCCCAGTGACGGCCCGGTCGATCAGTTTTATATCGTCAAACAGGGGCTGGTCAGCGGCCAACGCTTGTTGAGTGGCCAGGATACGCCGGACACTACGTTCGAAATCAGTGTCGGCGAGTGCTTCCCGCTGGCCGCACTGATTGGTGAGCGCGCTACCCGTACTGCGCACATGGCCGGCGAAGACACCTTTTGCCTGTGCTTGCCAAACGTACACTTTGTGCGCCTGTTTTCGCTCTCGCCGCCGTTTCGCGATTTTGCCTTGCGCGGCGTCAGCAGCCTGCTTGACCAGGTCAATCAACAAGCGCAGCTGCAAGCAGCAGAAAATCTTGGCGCGCACTATTCCCTGGATACCCGCCTGGCTGAGCTGATCATGCGCCAACCGGTGACCTGTGCGCCGGACTTGCCGATCAATCAGGCCGTTCGGCGCATGCATGACCACAGCGTCGGTAGCATTGCGGTCATGCAGGACGAACAGCTGACCGGCATATTTACTCTGCGCGATCTGCGCCGCGTCGTCGCCGACGACCAGATCAGCGTGGCGGCACCCATTGCCGAGGCGATGACCGCCAACCCCTTCCATCTCAGCAGCAGCCACAGCGCGTTTGATGCGGCGATTGCCATGACCACCCACCACATTGCCCATATCTGCGTGGTGGACCAAGGCAAGCTGCTGGGCATGGTTTCTGAGCGCGACCTGTTCTCACTGCAACGGGTTGATCTGGTACACCTGGCCCGCACCATTCGCCAGGCCAGCCGCATCAGCACCCTGGCAGCGCTACGCAGTGATATCCGCCATCTGGTGGAGAACATGCTGGCTCATGGCGCTTCCAGTACCCAGATCACGCACATTATCACCCTGCTCAACGACCACACCGTGTGCCGGGTGATCGAGTTATGCCAGCAGGATACCGGCGTACTGGATATACCCTTCTCCTGGCTATGCTTCGGCAGTGAGGGCCGCCGCGAACAGACGCTGCATACCGACCAGGACAACGGCATTCTGTTCAGCGCCAGCACCGTCGCGGACGCAGAAGACAAGCGCCAGCGCTTACTGCCTCTGGCGCAAAGGATCAATCAGGCACTGGCCGAGTGCGGCTTTACCCTGTGCAAGGGCAATATCATGGCGGGTAACCCCGCGCTCTGCCTGTCGCTGGAAGAGTGGCGCAACAAATTCCAGCGCATGATCAGCGAGGCCACGCCGGATAACCTGCTGGCGTCTTCAATCTACTTTGATTTCCGCGTGGTGTGGGGGGATGAAGATGCTGCCGAGTTGCTCTTTGCCGAAGTGATGCAGCGTATTCAGCGCAACAGCGTTTTTCAGCACCTGATGGCGCAAAACGCCCTGCGCCTGCGCCCGCCGATTGGCCGCTTCCGTGATTTTGTGGTCGCCCGTAGCGGAGAAAACAAGGACACCCTGGACGTTAAAACCCAGGGCCTGACGCCCTTCGTCGATGCCGCTCGCTTACTCAGCCTGGCCAACGGCATTCGCGAGAATAATACCCTGGAGCGCTTTCGTTTGCTCAGTGAGCAAGGTGTGATCGACAGCAAGGACGCTGCCGCCTACGAAGAAGCCTATCACTTCATCCAATTGATCCGTATGCAGCAGCACCAACGCCAGGATCGCGAGGGTAAAGCCTTCAGCAACCGCATTGATCCGGACAGCCTGAACCTGCTGGACCGCCGTATTCTGCGCGAGTCCTTCCGTCAAGCCAAACGCCTGCAAGCCAGCCTGGCCCTGAGGTACAACTTATGAATATGCTGACTTGGCTACCCCGCCGCCGCCCCTTGCTGACGACTCAACAGTTGGCCCGGCGTGAACCTGTGCAATCCGCTCCACAGCCAGCAGAACACCTGCTACTGCAACACGACCGCCTGATTGTGCTTGACCTGGAAACCAGTGGCCTGAATGTCTACCGCGACCAGGTGCTGTCGATCGGTGCGGTCGCCATCGAGTTCAACGCCATCGATATGGGGCAACAATTTGAATGCACCCTGTTTCGCCCCGGCCACAAGGTAACCGAAGCCGTATTGCTCCACGGTATTGCACCCAGTGAAATCGCCTTGGGGCGTGCGGCGGCTGACGGTTTGCTGGATTTCCTGGAATTCGCCCAGAGCAGCCCGGTGTTCGCTTTCCACGCCCCTTTTGACCAACGCATGCTGAGTCGTAGCCTGAGACAGGATGTGGGCATGCGATTGCAGCTCAGCTTTATTGATGTCGCGGAGATGGCGCCCATGCTGTGCCCGGACGCCAGCGTTGGCCGCGGCGGGCTGGATGACTGGTTGCGCCATTTCAACCTCAACAACAGCGAACGGCACAATGCGGCGGCTGATGCTCAGGCCACCGCCGAGCTGTTGCTGATTCTGCTCAGCAAGGCCAGCCAACAAGGCATCCAGACCCTGAGCGAGCTGACGACGCGGCTCGGGCACTGGCGACGGCTACAACAGTCCCGCGCGGTCTGAACGGCACTTAGATATTGACCAGTTGCTGACGCAAGCCCTGAATCTGATCGCGGGTATCGGCGGCGGCCTCAAACTCCAGATCGCGTGCATGCTGATGCATCTTCTCTTCCAGCTGGCGGATGCGTTTGCTGATTTCAGCCGGTGAACGCAACTTCTGGTACTCAGCCGCATCTTCCGCAGCCTTGAGTCGCTTGCGCTTGCCGCTGCGGCTACCCGGTACCACCGCCCCTTCCATGATATCGGCCACGCTTCGGGTCACGCCCACGGGCGTAATGCCATGCTCGAGGTTGAAAGCAACCTGTTTGGTCCGGCGCCGATCGGTTTCACCAATTGCCCGCTCCATAGAACCCGTCATGCGGTCGGCATACAGGATCGCCTTGCCATGCAGGTTACGCGCAGCGCGGCCAATCGTCTGGATCAAGGAACGTTCAGAACGCAGGAAGCCTTCTTTATCCGCATCCAGAATCGCTACCAGCGATACTTCGGGCATATCCAGGCCTTCGCGCAACAGGTTGATACCCACCAATACGTCAAAGGTGCCAATGCGCAAATCACGAATGATTTCCACCCGCTCAACGGTATCAATATCCGAATGCAGGTAACGCACACGCACATCGTGGTCGGCCAGGTAGTCAGCCAGATCCTCGGCCATCCGCTTGGTCAGCGTGGTCACCAGCACCCGTTCCTCGGCAGCCACCCGCAAATGGATTTCTGACAGCAGATCATCGACCTGGGTCGTTGCCGGACGCACTTCGATTTCCGGGTCAACCAACCCGGTCGGGCGTACCACCTGCTCAACCACACGCCCAGCGTGGGCTTCTTCATAGGGGCCCGGGGTTGCCGAGACAAAGATGGCTTGCGGTGAAATGCTTTCCCACTCATCAAAGCGCATTGGGCGGTTATCCAGCGCCGACGGCAAACGGAAGCCATAGTTGACCAAGGTTTCCTTGCGCGAACGATCGCCTTTGTACATCGCGCCGACCTGCGGCACGGATACGTGAGATTCGTCAATCACCAGCAAAGCATCGGCCGGCAGATAATCAAACAGGGTGGGCGGCGGCGCGCCGGTTTCGCGCCCAGACAGGTAGCGCGAGTAGTTCTCGATACCGTTGCAGTAACCCAGCTCAAGAATCATTTCCAGGTCAAAGTTTGTGCGCTGCTCAAGGCGCTGCGCTTCGACCAGTTTGTTCTGCTCTTTCAGCTGCGCCAGGCGCGCCTGCAACTCGACCTTGATATGTTCCACAGCTTCAATCAGTTTCTCACGCGGCGTCACATAATGGCTTTTAGGATAGACAGTTACGCGCGGAACCTTACGTATCACTTCACCTGTTAAGGGATCAAAGAAACTGATCTGCTCGACCTCATCATCGAAGAGTTCGATACGTATGGCTTCCAGTTCAGACTCCGCCGGGAAGATGTCGATGACATCGCCGCGCACCCGATAGGTCGCGCGCGCCAACTCCATATCATTACGGGTGTATTGCAGCTCGGCCAGACGACGTAACAGGGCGCGCTGATCCAGGCGGTCACCACGGTCGACATGCAGCACCATCTTCAGATAGGACTCGGGGTCACCCAGGCCGTAGATCGCCGAGACAGTGGCGACAATAATGGCATCCGGCCGCTCCATCAGTGCCTTGGTTGCCGACAGGCGCATCTGCTCGATATGGTCATTAACCGACGCGTCTTTCTCAATAAAGGTATCCGACGACGGCACATAGGCTTCCGGCTGGTAGTAGTCGTAATAGGAGACGAAATACTCCACCGCGTTATGCGGAAAGAACTCTCGGAACTCACCATATAGCTGCGCAGCCAGCGTCTTGTTTGGCGCCATGATGATGGTTGGGCGGCGCACCTGCTGAATCACATTGGCAATGGTAAAGGTTTTGCCTGAACCCGTTACCCCGAGCAGGGTCTGGTGCGACAAACCGGCCTGCAGCCCTTCCACCAACTGGCGGATAGCTTCCGGCTGGTCGCCGGCAGGCTGAAAACGGGTTTGCAGCTTGAATTCGCTCATGGGTGGCTCCAGCAGGAAAGGATCAGCCGCTAAGCATAACATCCACGGCAAGCGCCTGCCCCGGTGGCTCGCATCCGGTAACAGAGTGCGTTTATAATGGGCAGCCTAAACGGCACGGCCCGACACCCACCATTCACCTAACGTATCGAGTTTGCCACTATCATGAGCGTGTTCTCCCCAGTTGAAATGGCCCCCCGCGATCCCATTCTTGGCCTGAACGAAGCCTTCGCCGCTGATCAGCGTGCTGGCAAGGTCAACCTCGGCGTTGGTGTGTACTACGACGAAGCCGGCAAAGTTCCTCTGTTGCGCGCCGTACAGGCCGCCGAAGAGGCTCGAGTTGCCGAACACGCGCCACGGCCCTACCAACCCATGGAAGGCCTGGCCAGCTATGATGCTGCGGTGCAGCGCCTGCTGTTTGGTGTTGACTCTCCCCTGCTGGACTCCGGCCGCCTGATCACGGCGCAGTCTCTCGGCGGTACGGGTGCACTCAAGCTCGGCGCCGACTTCCTGCAGCGCCAGGCTGGCAAGCGCATGGTTGCCATCAGCAACCCGAGCTGGGAAAACCACCGGGCGATTTTTGAGGCAGCCGGTTATGACGTGGTGGCCTACCCCTACTATGACCCGACAACGCACGGCCTCGATCTGGACGGTATGCTGCAAGGCCTGCGCGACCTGCCAGACGGCACCGTCGTCATCCTGCACGCCTGCTGTCACAACCCGACCGGGGTGGATATCGCCATGGCTGACTGGGTCAAGGTGATTGATGTCATCCAGCAAAAAGGCCACGTGCCCTTCCTGGATATTGCCTACCAGGGCTTTGGTTCCAACCTGGAAGACGATGCCGCAGCAGTACGCCTGTTTGCCGAATCCGGCCTGGCCTTTCTGATTGCCAGCTCCTTCTCCAAGTCCTTCTCGCTGTATGGCGAGCGCGTTGGCGCCCTGACCATGGTCACTGCCAGCAAGGAAGAAACCGCCCCGGTACTGTCGCAGCTCAAGCGCGTGATCCGCACCAACTACTCCAACCCGCCGACCCATGGCGCCAAAGTCGTTGCAGCCGTACTGACTACCCCTGAGCTGTATCAGCAATGGGAAGTGGAACTGGGTGAAATGCGCGATCGCATTCGCGATATGCGCAGCAGCCTGGTCAGCAAACTGGCCGCCGCCGGGGTGGCTACCGACATGAGTTTTATTCAACAGCAGCGCGGTATGTTCTCCTACTCGGGCCTCACCGCCGAGCAAGTTGCCCGTTTGGCTGATGACTACGGCATCTATGCGGTCAGCAGCGGACGCATCTGCGTCGCCGCGCTGAATACCGGTAATATTGATGCGGTAGCCGATGCTATGGCCGCTGTTCTGAAGTAAAACCTGACTCAGGATAATCATCCAAGGCGTTGACTTGGATGATTATTTTGTTAAAGTACCGACCGTCATTCCGCGATAGCTCAGTTGGTAGAGCAAATGACTGTTAATCATTGGGTCCCAGGTTCGAGTCCTGGTCGCGGAGCCACATTGAAAGGCCATGCATTGCTGCATGGCCTTTTTTATTGTGCGTACGGATCAATCAACAGCCAGGAACAGAGCCGATTTAAACTCATCAGGGTCTGTCCCTGATTTACTTCCTGTTCTATTCTGCGAGCATGGTGACAACCTTCATTCTTCAGCAGCGACAACACAGTCTATGAAAGCCCCACGGGTATCCCTCGAACAATGGCGCGCCTTGCAAGCGGTGGTAGACCATGGCGGTTTTGCGCAGGCCGCAGACGTCTTGCACCGGTCGCAATCCTCGGTCAGCTATACGCTGTCACGCCTGCAGGACCAGTTGGGCGTACCGCTTCTGACCATCGAAGGGCGTAAAGCGGTATTGACCGAAGCCGGGGCGGTGCTGGTCCATCGTTCCCGGCAGTTGACCGAGCAGGCCGCCCAGCTCGAGTTGCTGGCGCATAACCTGGAACAAGGCTGGGAAGCGGAAGTACATCTGGTAGTGGATGCTGCCTACCCCACCGAGCGCTTGGCCCGTGCCCTGATGGCCTTTATGCCGCTGAGCCAGGGCTGCCGGGTACAGTTACGTGAAGAGGTGCTGTCCGGGGTGGAAGACTGCCTGTTGACCGGTGACGCCGACCTGGCCATTGCCGGGATCAATATTCCGGGGTATCTGGCGACCCAACTGGATGCGGTCGAGTTTATTGCCGTGGCGCATCCCGGGCACGCTCTGCATCAACTGAACCGGCCACTGACCCACGAGGATTTACGCACTCAGTTACAGGTCGTGATTCGTGATTCCGGGGAACGCAAACCCCGTGACAGTGGCTGGCTGGGTGCCGAGCAACGCTGGACGGTTGCCAGCCTGGGCACGGCCGCTGAACTGGTCGCCAGCGGCCTGGGCTTTGCCTGGTTACCGGTGCACGATATCCGTCAGTTTATGGTCGATGGTCGGTTGCGGCCCCTGCCCTTGCAGCAAGGCGCGACACGGGCGCACCCGCTGTTTCTCTATCTAAGCAAAGACAAGCCCGCCGGCCCGGCAACCGAGATTCTCGCCCAGTTGATTATCCAACACTCGGCAAGCTGATCAGGGTTGCGCAGTGCCGACCTGCTGCGGCTCAATGTGAAGTGTCAGGCCATAGCGCTGACGAATATCCGCCTGTATCTGACTGGCCAAGTGCAGGATATCCCGCCCCTTGGCCCCGCCATGGTTGACCAGTACCAGCGCCTGCTCAGCATGCACGCCCACTGGGCCAGCGCGATAGCCTTTCCAGCCAGCCTGATCAATCAACCAGCCGGCCGCCAGCTTGACCCGGCCATCGGCTTGCGGGTAATGCGCCATGGCCGGGTACTGCTCCAGTAAGCGTTGTGCCTGGCTGGCACTGACGATCGGGTTATGAAAGAAACTGCCGGCATTAGGCAGCACAGCAGGATCCGGCAAACGGCTACGGCGGATCTGACAGACCAGCTCACTGACAACTCTGGCATCCGGCCGGGTCAAACCGGTTGCCCGCCACGCCCGGGCCAGGGGCGCATAGTCGATGTGCAGGGGAGCCACGGCCTGCGGCCAGAGGCGCATGCGTACACGCAGAATCACATAGCGCCCCGGGCTACGTTTGAACAGGCTGTCACGGTAAGCAAACTGGCACTCGGCGGCCTGCAAGCTGACTACCCTGCCCTCTGCACGGTCAAAGGCATCCAGACTATCCAGGCATTGCTCCAGCTCGACACCATAGGCACCGATATTCTGCACCGGGGCGGCTCCGACTGTGCCGGGAATCAGTGACAAATTTTCCAACCCGGCCAACCCCAGGTCCAGTGTCCAATTGACCAATTGGTGCCAGTTCTCGCCGGCTTCCGCTTCAATCAACGCCTCAGCGTTGCTGCGCTGCAACAGGCGCCGACCACGCAGCGCCAGCCCAATAACCAGCCCCGGCACCGGGCCACAGAGCAATAGATTGCTACCACCACCCAGCAGGGTCACCGGCCAATCATTCTGCGCCGCAAGGGCTAACGCCGCTTGCAGTTCAGCTACCGTGTCAACCGTAACCCAATGCTCAGCCAGCTCATCAATAGCCAGGCTGTTGTGCGATTGCAGTGATACCTGGTGGCGAAGCTTTAGCATGCTGCTTGCAACTCATCCAGCAAGGCGTCGGCAGCCGCTTCAAGCATATCCAGTACCTGCTCAAAACCTTGCTCGCCCCCGTAATAAGGGTCAGGCACTTCCAGCGGCTGGTCGGGCGCATACTCCATAAACAAGCGCAGCTCCGCCCCGTTGCCTGGGTCAAGCCGGCGCAGATCGGATAAATTGCTCCGATCCATGGCCAGAATCAGATCAAAGCGGTGAAAGTCTTCAGCAGTGACCTGGCGGGCACGCAAACCGCTGATATCGATTCCCCGCTTGCGCGCAGCCGCCATGGAGCGGGTGTCAGGTGATTTGCCGATGTGATAACCGGCAGTACCGGCCGAATCAACCGTCACCTGCAATGATGGGCGCAGCGCCAAGCGCTGGCGAAAGACACCCTCGGCGCTGGGCGAGCGGCAGATATTGCCCAGACAAACAAAGAGCACCTTCATCCACGCGCCTCCATCAGAGCACGCAGGCGAGCCAGATCATCAGCGGTATCCACACCCGCAGGCGGTGGCTCGCAGGCATCGGCTACGTGAATCCGACAGCCGAACCAAAGTGCACGTAGTTGCTCCAGCGACTCGGCCTGCTCCAGCGGGCTGGCCGGCCAGCGCACGTAGTCATGCAGAAAGCTGACCTTATACGCATAAAGGCCAATATGCCGGCGAAACGGCACCGTACTTGGCAGGGCTTCACGGTTCTGCGCAAAGTCATCCCGGCACCAGGGCATGGGGGCACGGCTGAAGTAGAGGGCAAAGCCCTCGCGATCGCAGACCACCTTGACCACGTTGGGATTAAACAGCGCTGTAGCGTCATGCAGCGGCTCTGCCAGGGTGGCGATACTGGCTGCCGGAAAACCCAGCAGGTTACTCGCCACCTGATCAATCAGCGCCGGCGGAATCAAGGGTTCGTCGCCCTGGACATTAACCACGGCAGCATCGTCCTCCAGCCCCAACAGACTGGCAACTTCCTGCAAACGGTCTGTGCCCGAAGGGTGATCGGCGCGGGTCATGACAACACGCGCACCAAAAGCATGGCAGGCCTTTTCAATACGCTCATCGTCGGTGGCCACAGTAACGCTGGCCGCCTGACTGCGCTGAGCCTGCTCCCACACATGCTGAACCATCGGTTTGCCCGCCAGCAACTCTAACGGCTTGCCGGGCAGGCGTGAGGAAGCGTAGCGGGCAGGAATAATGACGTGAAACATAGCTCAGCGATCCAGTTTTTCGTCAGCATCCAACGGCCGCGCTTCGCTTTCCAGCATCACCGGAATACCGTCACGGATCGGAAAGGCCAAGCCATCCGCGCGGCACCAGAGTTCGGTCTTGTCGCTGTTCAGCTCCAGCGGCCCCTTGCAGATCGGGCAAGCGAGAATATCGAGCAATTTCGTGTCCATGACTGTGTCCTGCTGTTCAGATTATCGGGGCTGCGCCATAACGGCAGCCAGCAAAGTGTTCAGGCGCGCGGCAAAGGCCTCGCTCAGCTGCGCATCAACGCGCAAATACCACCAGTTCTCTTCGGCAAAGTCACGGCATTTCACCGCATCTTTCTCCGTCATCAATAAAGGACGGCCGCCGCTCAAAGCTGCCAACGCTTCATGCGTATAGTGTGCATGATCGGCAAAGGCGTGGCACTCGGGGTTAAAGCCGAGTGTCTGCAAGCTGGTAAAAAACCGCTGCGGATGCCCGATGCCGGCCAGGGCGGCGACCGCTATACTGCGATCCCAATCGGCGACATCACGCACTTCACCGGTGCTGACATTGACCAGTTGCGTGGGCTGCAGCGTCATGGCAAAACCCTCAGCACTGTCTGCTGGCGCGCCAGTGCGCACCACCAGATCCACCGACTGCAAGCGTTCGACGGGCTCTCGCAGGGGCCCTTCCGGCAGGCAACGCGCATTACCGACGCCACGCTGGTGGTCGAGCATGGCCAGCTCAATATCGCGGCCCAGGGCATAATGCTGCAAGCCATCATCGCTGATCAGGATATCCACCGGCTCGCGCGCCAGCAAATGCCGGCAAGCGCGTGGGCGGTCAGCATCAATCACAACCGGAACATCACCACGGCGGGCGATCAGTAGCGGCTCATCGCCCGCTATGTCTGGGCCATCGCGCTGGGGATCAACCTGCCAGGGCTGAGCGGGAGGTTTGCCGCCGTAACCTCGACTGACGACACCCACACGCAAACCACGCGCCTGCAACCAGTCAATCAACCACAAGGTCATTGGCGTTTTGCCGGTGCCGCCAAGGGTAATATTGCCAACGACGATCAAGGGAACCGGCGGCTGCCAGATGCGCTCGGGCTCTGACAAGTAATTGTGTCGGCGCTGCCGCGCAACCCGGGCATAGAGCAACGACAGCGGGCGCAGCAGGCACAAGGCCGGTGCGCCCTGATACCAGGCGTTCAGCAAACGCTGTTGCCAGGCTGATGCGCTCACGGGTTGCCGTCAGCCTCTGCTTCCATGGTGGTCAGACGCAGGCGGTTAAAGCCCAGTTGACCGGCTGCATCCATGGCAGTAATGACGGCCTGGTGCGGTGTGTTGGCATCCGCGGTGATCACCACTGGCAGATCGGTATTGCCGCCTGATTCGCGCTGCAATGCCGTTTTCAGGGTGGCAATACGGTTATCCACCAGAGCACGGTCATTGATCACGATATCGCCATTGGCAGCTATCACTAATTCAATATGTTCTACCTCGGCCTGCTCTGCTGGCTGACCGGATTCAGCCTGGGGCAAATCGAGTTGTAGCTGGGTTTCGCGGGTGAAGGTGGTCGAGACCATGAAAAAGATCAACAACAAAAACACCACATCAATCAGTGGCGTCAGATTCACGCTGACCTCTTCCGCTCGTTGGCGACGGAAGTTCACGCTCAGGCTCCCTTGCCGGCCGGAGCTGGCGCTACGGGCTTGGCCTTGACCTTACCGTTACCGTTGGCACTCAGGCCACTGGCTTCCGGGTCACGCTGGCCTTGCACCACTTCAACCAGCTTGGTCGCTTCTTGCTCCATGGCGATGACCAGTTCATCGACGCGACGCACCAGGAAACGGTGGAACACCAGCGCCGGAATGGCGATGGTGAGGCCGGCAGCCGTGGTAATCAGTGCCTTGGAAATACCGCCCGCCAATACCGCCGTATTGCCACTACCCTGGACCATGATGGCCGTGAAGACATCAATCATGCCGATCACGGTCCCTAGCAGACCGAGCAAGGGGGTAATCGCCGCGATGGTACCCAGCGTACTCAGGTAGCGCTCCATATCATGGATGACTTTGCTGGCGGACTCCTGAATGCATTCTTTCATCACTTCGCGGCCGTGGCGCGAGTTGGCCAGTCCAGCGGCGAGAATTTCACCCAGCGGTGAATCGGCACGCAGGGTTTTCAACTTCATCGCATCCAGTTGGCCATCCTTGATCCAGCGCCAGACCTGATTCAACAAGTTGGGTGGAGCAATACGGCTCGAACGCAGGGTCCATAACCGTTCAATAATAATGGCCAAAGCAATGATTGACGACAAGATGATCGGCAGCATCAGCCAGCCGCCCGCACTGATCAGTTCCCACACACGCGTTCCCTCCCCCGGTTTACCTTCTTGTTATCCATATCTGTTTCTATCTTCGATCGCATCGCGGATTTCAGCAGTCGCTGGCACCGTTCTTAGGGTTCATGCCAGAAGCGCCTGGCCTGTTCTCGCCAGACCCAGTGCCGCTGCGCCACGGATTCTCGTCCGAGTTCGAAGCGTACCGCACCCGAGCGTGCAGTATAAACCGGTTCCACGTCGAATTCCTGATAACGTTCGACCACCAGCGGATGCGGATGTCCGTAGCGATTATGAAACCCGGTATTGAACACCACCCAATCCGGCGCTACTGCGCGAATCAGGGCATAAGATGAAGAGCTGCGGCTACCATGGTGCGGGGCCAGCAACACACTGGCCTGCAACGGGCGATCAAGCATCTGATATTCACCGCGAATGCCCAGGTCACCCGGTAACAAGGCGGCCGAACCGTTAGCTGCAACGATGCGCAATACGCAGGAGCGCTCATTGGGCGGTGCTGGCGCCGGGGCACTGTACACCACCTCAAAACGTACCCCATCCCAGGTCCAGTCATCACCCGCCTGACAAGCCTTGGCATCCAGCACCTCAGGCAAGTCTTCATGCTGCCCCGCCAGGACGTGAGTGACCGGTAACAAACGGGCAACGGCAGGCGCTCCACCGGCATGGTCGTTGTCGGCATGGCTTAGCAACATTACATCCAGGCGACGAACGCCCATAGCCAACAAAGCCGGATGCACTACCGCTTCACCCAGATCAAAGCCGGTGATAAAACGTGCACCCGCATCGTAGAGCAACGCATGCTCACGGGTCTGCACCACAACGGAACTCCCCTGGCCAACATCCAGCACCGTCAGCCAGAACTCACCCTCAGCAGGCCGCGGCTGATTGGGGAAAAACAGCACCCATAAACAGGCCACCCCTGCTGGCCACAACAAGCGGCGCAACGGGCTCAATAGCATCAGTACACCCGCCAGGGCAAGCAACCAGGTAAACCAGCCGGAAAAAGCCATTAGCCGTGGCCCTTGCCAGCCAGCAACCCAGTGCAATACGTCAAATAACGTATTCAGGCTCCAAGCTGCCAGCCAGAGCAATTGACCGTAACCACTGACCAGCTCTACCAAAGCACCGATTAAGGCCAGAGGCACTACCAGCAAGCCCACCCAAGGAATGGCGAACAGGTTAACCAGTGGCGCACTCAGGCTGCCCGGCATACCCCAGAGCACCAGCCAGGGCCATAGCCCAATAAAGATTACCCATTGTGGCAAGCCCAGCCGCGCCCACCAGGAACGCAGGTTCAAGCGCCCACTCAAGCTATAGAGCAAAATGGCTACCGCCATGAAGGATAACCAAAAGCCAGCCCGCAGTGGTGCTGCTGGATTGATCAGCAGCACCGCGCAGAAAGCGCCCAGCCACAAGGTCCAGATACCGGGGCGGCGATAGAGCAGTTGGCTGAGCAGCACCAGCGTGACCATCAGCACCGCACGCTGGGTCGGCACGGCAAAACCGGCCAAGGCGCTGTATAGCGCCGCAACAATCAGCGCTACTGGCGCGGCTAGCCACAGGCGCGGCCAGGGCCAGGGCAGGCGCCCCCAGCGACATAGCAAGGTGAACACAGCAAAGACACTGGCGGCCAGCGTGCCAACATGCAATCCTGAAATCACCATCAGATGGCTGGTGCCTGTAGCCTGTAACACCTGCCAGTCATCACGGGTCAAAACGCTCCGATCGCCAGTAATCAAGGCCAGCACACGCGGATTCTGCTGATTGGCAGCAAATACACCTAGCAAGCGTTGGCGCAAGTCCGAGCGCCAGCCATCAAACAGGCCAGGCTGGGCATCCGCTAAACGTTCACCGCCACGAATACTGGCCAGCCCGCCGATCTGTTGGGCGAATAGCCAGGCTTCATAATCAAAACTGCCGGGGTTGGACATACCGCGCGGGCGGCGCAAGGTAGCCTCGAAGCGCCACCACTCGCCGTGTGCAACCGGATCACCGCGGAACCAGTTGGCACGCAGTTTGGGCAAGGCTTCACCGCTATCGACCAGGTAGGCGTCGGTCAGTAAAAAGCGCCAACCTTGTACGGTTGGCTCAGGCAGACCGTCAACCCGCGCTTCAATGGTGACACGCTGATTATCCAGCGCTAGCGGCAGACGCTGTTGCAGATGCTGCGTATGCCAATACAGCGCCCAGGCGATACCCAACAGAAAAACGAGTACCAGAGTGAGCCAGTGCCTGGGCAGGCTGAACCGTCCCGGCAGCAAGGCAAGCAGTAACAAGGGAAGCAGTAGCCACCACGGCGACCAGAGTTCGCTCAGCAACAAAGGCATGAGCAGGCCACCGATCATGGCCAGCAAATGACTGGGCAAGTGCATTCATGACATCCTGTCTTTAGGTGCAGCCATCCTGGTTACACCATGAAATGAACAACCGCGATAACAGCGGCCTTTACTCGACTGATTTTACCTCAGCGGCTAGAGACTGAAGAGTATAACGGGCATAATCAGAGCATCATTCAAATGTGGTCGACCGGACAGCGATGCCGCGCAATCTGATCAAACGCTACCTGCCCGCACCCGAGAAAATCACCGGGCACAAATCCCTGCGTTTTCTTGGCACCATGCTTCACGACCCCAATCTATGGCATCTCAACCGTCACAGTGTGGCGCGGGGCATGGCGCTTGGCTTGTTCAATGCGATGCTACCGATCCCCATGCAGATGTTGGTATCAGCGATCTTTGCCATACCTTTGCGGGCCAATCTGCCAATTTCCGTGGCTTTGGTCTGGGTATCCAACCCGGTCACCATGCCTGCGCTGTTCTTTTTCCAGTACAAGCTCGGCACCATGTTATTGGGCACGCCAGAACGCAGCATGCCCATGCAGCTATCCCTTTCGTGGATCTCGGCAGAAATTCAACACATCTGGCAGCCCCTGCTGACCGGTGCCCTGCTCATGGGGACGGTGCTGGCCTTTACCGCTTACGCAGGCACCATGCTGTACTGGCGTTTCTGGGTCAGCCGCAGCTGGCACCGGCGCAAGCTGCGCCGTGGCCGTCACTCCTGACACGCACTTAGATCAACAGATCCTCACGCGCCAGCGTCTCCAGACGGCCTTGGTTGAGGATGAGCACCCGGTCCATTTTCGCGGCCAGCCGCTGATCATGGGTTACGATTAGAAACGCCGTATTCAGGGTTTCGCTCAATTCCAGCATGAGTTCCTGTACCGTTGCAGCCGTATGTTGATCCAGGTTGCCCGTGGGCTCATCCAACAGCACACAGGCTGGCTCGGCGACCAAGGCCCGGGCAATGGCCACCCGTTGGCGCTCCCCACCAGACAGTTCTGCCGGTTTGTGCCCTAGCCGTTGGTCCAGACCCACCCTGGCCAGAATGGCCTTGGCCCGATCACGTGCCTCATTCACTGGTGTGCGCCCAATCAGCAGCGGCATGCTGACATTCTCCAGCGCACTGAACTCAGCCAGCAGGTGGTGAAACTGATACACAAAGCCCAACTGGGTATTGCGCAAATGGCTGCGCTCTGACTCGCGCAGCGCGGACATCTGCTTGCCAGCCAGATGTACTTCACCGCTGCTCGGCGTATCCAGCCCACCCAGCATATTCAGCAGGGTGGTCTTGCCCGAGCCGGAGGTGCCGACAATGGCTACCCGCTCGCCAGCAGACAGGCTCAGGTTGACGTTATCGAGCACGCGCAGCTGCTGCGGGCCGATAGCGTAGTCCTTGCACAGGGCGCGACAGTGCAATACAGGATCAGTCATAGCGCAGGGCCTCCGCCGGTTCGGTTCGTGAAGCACGCCAGGCTGGATACAGTGTCATGACGAAACTCAGGCCCAGCGCAGCCGAGCAAATCAGCAACACATCACTCCAGAGCAGTTGCGACGGCAAGTAACTGATGAAGTACACATCCGAGCTAAGAAATTGCACGCCGAATACCCGCTCCAGGAAAGCCACCATATCCGATACATTCCACGCCGCCAGCACACCAAGCACACAGCCCACCAAGGTACCTATGACCCCGATAACCGAACCCTGCACCATAAAAATACCCATGATTTTCAGGCGCGAGGCACCCATGGTACGCAAAATCGCAATATCCGCTTTTTTGTCGGTCACCATCATGATCAGGGTGGAGATGATATTGAAGGCTGCGACGGCGATAATAATCACCAGCAGCAAGCTGATCATGGTCTTTTCCATACGGATGGCGGCAAACAGGTTGCCATGGGTGCGCGTCCAGTCCTGGGCATAATACTCACCCGGCAACTGGCCGATCAGTTCCCAGGATACCTGCGGTGCGAGAAACAGGTCATCGAGCTGAATCCTCAGCCCCTGCATCTGCCCGGGTATCCAACGCGTCAGGCGCGCGGCATCGTGGGCGTGAATCATCGCCAAGGACCCATCCAGCTCAGCGCCGACCTTGAAAATGCCCTGCACCTCGAAACGCTTCAGCCGAGGAAACACCCCGGCTGGGGTGACCGAGGCTTCCGGCAGGACGAACGTCAAACGATCACCAATGCCAACGCCAAACCGGCGCGCCACCAACTCGCCAATCACAATGCCAAAACCACCATCTTCCAGCGCATCCAGGCTACCCGCCTGCATATGCTGATCAATGATCGAGACCTCGGATTCAGCCTCGGGAATGATACCGTTGACCAGCACCGGCGCCACATTGCCGTCATGGGTCAACATACCCTGCAACTGGATGAAGGGGGCGGCACCGATTACCCGTGGATGCTCCTGCACCTGCTCGCTCAGTTGCTGCCAGTTCTCGATCGGGTCGTACCCATTAATAGTCGCATGCGGCACCATACCCAGGATGCGCGTACGTAATTCACGGTCAAAGCCGTTCATCACTGAGAGCACCAGGATCATCACCATTACACCCAGCGTGAGCCCAAGCATGGAAATCAGCGAAATAAAGGAAATAAAGTGGTTGCGGCGTTTGGCGCGGGTATAGCGCAAGCCGATGAATAACGGCAGGGGTCGGAACATGAATAGCCCTTAGAGAAGCACAGGTGAGTCCTTGACCGCCGGGCCAGCGTTGCTGAAAGAATTGCTTGCTGGCTACCAGTCGAATAAGGCATGTTACACTGAATTCATGGCGGTTACAGCTACCCACAGGTCATGGAACCTAGCATGAGCACCGACGACGAAGTTATTGATCAGCGCGACTTTTTTCGCATCAGTGATGAACTGGCACTGGAGTACCGCCGGCTGGATAGCCTCGATGAGCTGAAACAGGCATTTCACCGTCAGGCCCCGATGTTCGACCTCCTGACCGACCTGCATGTGCTGGAATACGAGTCCCAGCATCTGTTGCGTCAAATCAGTGAGCGCGACCGCGCCTTAGCCCATTACCTTAAAGTGGTCAACAAACGCATCGATCTCGTTGGCCAGGCGCTGGCCATGCAGTTGACCGACGACCTGGGCACCCCCGTTGCGGTCACCATCAGTGAAGGCGGCATGTCATTTACTGCTGACGAAGCACTGGAGCTGGGCCAACTATTGGCCCTGCGCCTGGTCTTGCTGCCCTCCCCGCTGTGCATGTTATTGGCTGGCAAAGTGATCCGCTGCGACCCGGTTGCCGGCTCTTCCACCACTTGGTCAATCGCAGTAGGCTTTGAACACTTGGCCGATGCCCAGCGACAAATGCTGGCGCGGCATATTCTGCAGAAACAGGCACAGGAAATTCGTGCTGCCAAAAGTTCAGAAGGGACGCCATGATGAAACACTTGATCGCACTTATTGCCGGCATGGGTTTGCTGTTTTCCATCAGCCTGACACAAGCCGACACTCTGCAAATCCCTGTTGGCGCGCAAACCGGCGAAAGCAGTGTCAGCCTGCCCAATCGGGGCAGCAGCACCCAAAGCGTGTTGCAACGCCATGGCGAGCCGCAAACCCGACACCCAGCCGTCGGTCAACCACCCATCAGCCGCTGGGATTACGGCGATTTCAGCGTCTATTTCGAGCATAACCACGTGGTACACAGCGTACGTCACCACAGCCCAACACGCGCCAGCGAATGACGCTGATATACGGGCACCGCGGTGCCCGCGGTGAAGCACCGGAAAATACCCTGCCAAGCTTCGCCAAAGCACTCGCAGCCGGTGTTACCCGTGTTGAACTGGACCTGCACCTGTCAGCTGACCAACAGTTAATGGTGATCCACGACCCGACACTCAAGCGCACCACAGGGTTACGCGGGAAAATCAGCCAGCACACCGCGGCCAGCCTGCAAGCCATGGATGCTCGATTTGGCTTGCCCGATTGGCCCGAGCCCTGCCCTATCCCCACGCTGGAACAGCTTTTTGCGACTTTTCCCCAGTTCGAGCATTACCAGCTGGAAGTCAAAAGCGGCTCAGCAGCCCAGTCACGTATCGTTCTGGATGCTATCTATCGGCTGGTTGAGCAGTTTGGTTTGCAGCGGCGCATTGTGGTGACATCGAGCAGCCGCACGCTGTTGCGCACCGCACGGGATATCCAGTACCCCTATCCAACCGGTCTGGTTGAAGAATATGGCCTGCTGGACCCATTGAAGAGCGCCCAGCGCTACCGCTGCCGTTACCTTATTCTGAAATGGACCCTGTGCCGCCCTGAACGCATTCGCCAGGCGCAAGCTGCGGGGTTGCATGTATCCGTTTGGACGGTAAACGAGCCTGCGTTGATGCAAAAGCTGGTCGATATGGGAGTGGACAGCCTTATCACTGATTTCCCGGGACTCGCAATGCAGGTGCTTGATAAAGCCTGAGCGACGCCGGCAAAAACCCGGCAAGACCCGGGTTTTTGCTGGCTACTCACCTAGAAGAGACGGTTCAAGCCATCCAAGGCGGCAATCCGGTAGGCTTCTGCCATCGTCGGATAATTGAAGGTGGTATTGACGAAGTATTTGATGCTGTTGGCTTCGCCTTGCTGGTTCATGACTGCCTGGCCAATGTGCACGATCTCGGCAGCCTGGTCACCAAAGCAATGAATACCCAGCACTTCCAGACTTTCACGGTGGAACAGGATCTTCAGCAAACCGACCGGCTCACCACTGATTTGGGCGCGAGCAATACTCTTGAAGAAAGCCTGGCCAATTTCATAAGGCACTTGGGCTTCGGTCAATTCCCGCTCGGTTTTACCCAGAGAGCTGATCTCCGGAATAGTATAGATACCGGTTGGCACATCATCGACAAACCGCCAAGCATCATTGCTGACAATATTGCCAGCCGCCGAACGCCCCTGGTCAAAGGCTGCGCTGGCCAGGCTCGGCCAACCAATGACATCACCCACGGCATAGATATTGGGGATATCAGTACGGTAGTTTTCATCCACTTCTAGCTGACCGCGGCCATTGGCTTGCAGACCGATATTCTCCAGCCCCAGCCCATCGGTATTGCCGGTACGGCCGTTACACCAGAGCAAGGCATCAGCTTTGAGTTTCTTGCCCGATTTCAAGTGCAGAACCACACCTGATTTGTCAGTGCCTTCAATTTTCTCGTATTCCTCGTTATGCCGGATCAGCACACTGGTATTACGCAGGTGGTAACTGAGAGCATCAGAGATTTCGTCATCCAAGAAGCTGAGCAGACGATCGCGGGTGTCAATAAGATCAACCTTGACGCCCAGGCCACAGAAGATCGAAGCATACTCACAGCCAATTACACCGGCACCATAAATGATCAAGGCGCGCGGTGTGTGATTCAGCTTGAGAATGGTGTCGCTATCGTAGATGCGCGGATGGCTGAAGTTCACATCTGCCGGCCGGTAAGGACGCGAACCGGTAGCAATGATAATTTCCTTGGCAATCAGCTTTTCCAAACCACCCGAGGGACTGACCAGCTCGATGGTATGCTCATCGGCAAAGCTGCCTTTACCAAAAAAAACATCCACCCGGTTGCGCGCGTAATAGCTGGTACGCGACGCCACCTGCTTGTTCATCACTTTTTCTGCGCTGCGCAGCACATCCGGGAAGGAGAACCAGCGTGGATCACCAATCTTGCGGAACATGGGATTGGTATTGAACTGAATAATCTGCTTGACCGAATAGCGTAGTGCCTTGGACGGAATAGTCCCCAAGTGGGTGCAATTCCCGCCGACCACTTCACGCTCTTCAACCACTGCCACCTTGCGGCCATGCTTGGCGGCATTCATAGCCGCGCCCTCACCTGCCGGGCCTGAGCCCAGAACAACTACGTCGTAATTGTATACAGCCATTCAGTCGTTTCCTTATCCCATGATCTACTTCAGCTTAAGCAACCCGTCCGGCCGCTGGCTAGTCGACCTTGGTCTTGGTCGCATCACGCCCCAGATCGCTGCGCAGATTACCCGTTTTGTCGGTCGGGTTGGCTTCCTCGCATTTCTGCACATCGCCACCACAGATACCACACTCTTTGGTCACGCCGGTGGCACCGATACCGCCACAGGAGCCGGCAATCGGCTTACGACCCGCCATAACACCGACAGACATACCTATGACGATGACCGCCATGACTACAAATGCCAATACATAAATCATCTTTTACTCCTCGCTGTTCTTCAGCGCTTTGAAGGCCGGGGTGCCACGGGAAACAAAACCCTGCTCCGCGTGCCGCTCGACGAAAAAAGCCGAGATACCCTGCTCTTCGGCAAATATCCAACCCTGTTCGGCACCCATGAACATCAACAGGTGCGCCAGTGTGTCCGCCTCGGTTGCTGATTCGGCAAATACCGTGACACAGCGCAGGCCCTGATGCTTCAGGTCCGTGTCCAAATCTTGCAGCCAGACTGACTGATTGCGCGAACGGGCAACATAATCGCGATAGTCACCCGCCCGGGCCACCGCATGATCATCCAGATCAAGCAACCTATAAGCCAAGCGTGCATGATCACGGGGCGCTTCAACTACGACCCGCCAAGGCCGACCAGCTGATTGCTTACCCTTTACCCTAACATCACCAGCCAGGTCGAGCATGTAATTCTCGATGCCCCGCTGTTGAAACCAGCCATCCAGGTCGTCAACGATATAGCTGTTGACCAGGCTGGAGAGGTCAAGTTGCACGTCATCGTGCCGGCACAACTGATCAGACTCCAGAGTCACTCCCGGCCGCGACTCGCTCTCTGGCAACGAGGTAGCGTCAGTCGTCAACAACCACCAAGGCAGCAGCGATGAACCCTGCTCTTGCGTGTGTGACAGAGTGAATGCGTAGAGTTCCTGCAAGCGCTGCAACAACTGTTGAACAGAATCCGGCACAGTCAAACACGCGCCATGCGGCAGGCGGTTGAACTGGGTTACCGGGCTATCGGCATAGAGCGGCAAAAGCTCGCTGGCCAACTGTTCAATGTGCGCTTCCAGCTGCTCCTGCAGTGCTGCTGGTTCAGGGCTACCACGACTGGCTAACCACTTCAGACTGTAGCTGCCAAGCAGGGTTTCACCCTCAAATTCATTGACGGAGTCTGCAGAAATGAAACAGCCCGCTATGAGCGCTGCCAGGGCAGCGACCATGACGGGCTGGAACAACCAGCGGGGCATCTAGCCGCCGAAGTCGTCGAGCAGTACGTTTTCTGGCTCGACGCCCAGGTCTTCAAGCAACTTGATGACCGAGGCATTCATCATCGGCGGACCGCACATATAGAACTCGCAGTCTTCCGGTGCCGGATGATCTTTCAGATAGTTGTCATAGAGCACGTTGTGGATAAAGCCCGTCGGGCCTTCCCAGTTATCTTCCGGCAGCGGCTCGGACAATGCCAAGTGCCAACTGAAGTTCTCGTTCTCAGCAGCCAACTTGTCGAACTCTTCAACGTAGAAGGCTTCACGCAGCGAACGGGCGCCATACCAGAAGCTGATCTTGCGCTTGGAGTTCAGAC
>REBY01000145.1 GCA_007692485.1 Pseudomonadaceae bacterium
ACGCCGGACGAGTGGCAGGCACGGACAGCTGCGCCGGATTCACCACAATGCCTCGGCGGCAGCAAGGCGGATGCCAAATGAACCTGAGAATTGGTCATGGCTATGATGTGCATCGCTTCGGCGCGGGCGATAGTCTGATGCTCGGTGGTGTACGCATTGCCCATCATCAGGGTCTGGTTGCGCATTCTGATGGGGATGTACTCCTGCATGCAGTGACTGACGCGCTGCTGGGTGCTGCAGCCCTGGGTGATATTGGTCAGCATTTTCCGGATACCGATCCGCGCTATGCCGGCGCTGATAGCCGCGTACTGTTGCGCGACGCTCTGGGTCTGGTGGCAACGCACGGTTGGAAAGTTGGCAATGTTGACGCCACCATTGTGGCCCAGGCGCCCAAAATGGCGCCGCATATCGTCGCCATGCGAGCCAACCTGGCTGCCGATTTGCGCGTGGAGCTGGACCAGATCAACGTCAAGGCAACCACGACGGAGAAACTCGGTTTTACCGGGCGCGAAGAGGGTATTGCTGTGCACGCAGTGATTCTGTTGGCGGCAACGTGAGCGATGTTGAATCCTTGTTGGGCCCCCAGGCCTGGGGTGAAGTCTGTGGGCAGGCACGGCTGAAGGCCAGTGCAGAGCACTTTGCAGTCACGGAAATGCTGAATATTGAGTTCAGTGGCAGTGGTGAACACCTGTGGTTGTTGATCGAAAAGCGTGAGCAGAATACCGAGGCAGTTGCCAAGTTGTTGGCCAAAGCGGCCGGTATTGGTGTGCGAGATGTGGGCTATGCCGGGCTCAAGGATCGTCTGGCGGTCACCCGGCAGTGGTTCAGCCTGCATTTGCCGGGTCGCGAGGATCCGGACCTGTCTGCCTTGTGGCAGGCGGATTTGTGCTTGATCGAGCAGCAGCGGCACCAGCGTAAATTGCAACGTGGCGCGCATCAGGCCAACCGTTTTGCTATTCGTCTGACCGATTTGCACGCCGATCAGGCGCAACTGGATAGTCGCCTGCGACAGTTGGCCCGTTCGGGTGTGCCGAATTATTTTGGTCCGCAGCGTTTTGGCCATGGTGGCCAGAATCTGCTTGAGGCCCGAGACTGGGCAGCACGTGGTGCCTTGCCACCGGCGCGTGGCAAACGTTCGCGCTTGTTGTCGAGCGCGCGCAGTTATTTGTTCAATCAGGTGTTGGCGGCCCGGGTGGCTGACGGCACCTGGCAGCAAATTCTGGCTGACGACTGTGTGGCCTTCACGGACAGCAGAAGCCACTTTGCCGCCCACCGGCTGAGCGCTGATGATCCGCGTGTGGCGGCACTGGATGTACACCCCAGCGGACCGCTCTGGGGGAAGGGCGAGCCGCCGGTCAGTGGGGCAGTTCTGGCCTTGGAGCAAGCGGTCGCTGCGGCCGAGCCGGCGTTATGTGACTGGTTGGCTGGGGCGGGACTGAAACAGGAGCGGCGGATATTGCGCCTCCCCATTGGGGCCCTGACGTGGCATTATCCCACGGTTGATTGCCTGCAACTTGAATTTACGCTGCCTACCGGCTGTTTTGCCACCGTTGTGGTGCGCGAGTTGGTCAGCTTGATCAGCAGCCCGGCAGGCGAACTGGATAGCGAACACTGATGCAAATACTGATAGCCAATGACGATGGGGTGCTGGCACCAGGGCTGCAAGCCCTGTACGACGCACTGACCGACTATGCCGATTGCAAGGTTATCGCTCCGGCGGAAGACCGCAGTGGTGCTGGAAGCTCACTGACGCTGGACAAGCCCCTGCGCCCCTTTACTCTGGACAATGGTTTTGTCAGCCTGAATGGCACGCCGACCGATTGTGTGCATCTGGGCCTGAACGCGCTCTATGTCGATCGTATTGATATGGTGGTAGCGGGGATCAATCTCGGCGCCAACCTGGGTGATGATGTGCTGTATTCAGGGACTGTTGCGGCGGCACTGGAAGGCCGCTTCTTGTCGCGTCCGGCGATGGCCTTTTCTCTGACCAGTCGGCAGACCGAGAACTTGCCTGCCGCAGCAGCCATTGCCCGGCGCATGGTGGAAGCCCACGAAGGCCTTGAATTGCCGCCGCGCACTGTACTCAACGTCAACATACCCAATCTGCCACTGGAGCAGATCAAGGGTATTCAGTTGTGTCGGTTGGGGCATCGCTCGCGCGCGGCACAGCCAGTACGCTGGGTGGACCCGCGTGGTAAAGAAGGTTACTGGATCTCTGTCGCCGGTGACGCCGAGGATGGCGGTCAGGGTACGGATTTTCATGCGGTAATGCAGGGGTATGTGGCAGTGACGCCGCTGCGCATCGACAAAACTCATTACGAGGTGTTTGATCACCTTAACGACTGGCTGAACCACCTGGATTGATATTGTGCGAGATCTCCATTACAAGACCGGCATCGGCATGACCTCGCAACGTACCCGTGAACGCCTCATGGAGCGCTTGTTTGAGGAGGGTATTCGTAACCTGCATGTGCTGGAAGCCATACGCCGCACTCCGCGACATCTGTTTGTCGATGAAGCCCTATCGCACCGCGCCTATGAAGATACAGCGCTGCCGATCGGCCATAACCAGACGTTGTCGCAGCCCTATATTGTTGCCCGCATGACCGAATTACTGTTGGGTGGTGGCCCGCTGGACAAGGTGTTGGAAGTAGGTACCGGCTCCGGCTATCAAACGGCGATTCTGGCCCAGGTGGTCGAACGTATCTTCAGTGTTGAGCGTATTTATCCCTTGCAGGAGCGCGCCAAGGCCGTGCTCAAGGATATCGATATTCGCAATGTGGTATTTCGCCATGCTGACGGCAACTGGGGTTGGCCTGCTTATGGGCCTTACGATGCGATTTTGGTCACCGCTGCCCCTGCGGAAGTGCCCAACGAGCTGCTTAATCAATTAGCCGATGGTGGGCGGCTGGTTATCCCGGTTGGTACTCATGAGCAGGTCCTGACGTTGGTTACCCGTGAGGGCGGCAACTTTACTCACCAAACGGTGGAACCGGTTCGCTTCGTGCCTTTGTTGGCAGGAGCGATTTCATCATGAAACTGCAAAAACAGCGACGTATGGCGTTTGTGCTGATCTTCTTCAAAGGCATGGCTATGGGTGCAGCTGATCTGGTGCCCGGCGTATCCGGCGGCACAGTGGCCTTTATCACCGGTATTTACGAGCGCTTGCTTGGGGCAATCGCGGCCTGCACGCCGAGCCGTTTGCTGTCGATGTTGCGTGGCAATTTGCGGGACAGCTGGCAAGCCATTGACGGCACTTTTCTGGTGGTGCTGCTGGCCGGTATCTTTACCAGTATTGCTACCCTGGCGCGCCTGATCAGTTATTTGCTGGCTGAGCATCCGATCCTGATCTGGTCATTCTTTTTTGGGTTGATTCTGATTTCGATCCCATTGGTGGGGCGCACCATCGAGCGCTGGAATGCCTGGGTTGTGACCATGCTGGTTCTGGGTGCTGGGCTGGCCTGGGTGATCAGTACCAGCGTGCCGCTGCAGTTGGAGGCCACGCATACGGCCGTGTTCCTTGGCGCCGCCCTGGCGATTTGTGCAATGATTCTGCCCGGCGTGTCCGGTAGCTTTATTCTGCTATTGCTTGGGCTGTATGCCAGCGTGCTGGGCGCAGTAAGAGATTTCAATATCAGTCTGATTGCGGTCTTTCTGTTGGGCTGTATTGCCGGCTTGCTGAGCTTCTCACGGATACTCAACTATCTGCTGACCCATGCCCGCAATGTCACCCTGGCGTTCCTCACCGGCTTGTTGGTGGGCTCCCTGGCCAAGGTTTGGCCGTGGAAGCAGACCCTGAGCTGGCGGTTGGATAGCAGCGGAGCAGAAGTGCCCCTGTTGCAGAGCAATGTGTGGCCGCAGGAATTTGCCCGGGTCCATGGTGAGCCGGCGCAATGGCTGGCGGGGTTGGCGTTGATGCTGGGTGCCGTGGTATTAGTATATCTTCTGGATTATTGGGGCCGGCGCCAGCGCATCGAGAAGACTGAATGACTGGCTGCCAAGCGCCTGACCTGTCACCAAGAGGGTTGTACATATAATGGGGCGTATGCTGCTATGGGGTTAAAGCTGAGCCGGCAAACGGCTTGCGGCGGGTTGCGTTGGCTGGCCATTGTCCCGATGGCTTTGCTTTTGGCTGCCTGTGCCGGGCCCTCGGGTAATGTGCATATTGATGACCGCGGCCGGGGTGGCCAGTCGAGTCAGCCGGTTACCAGCGGGTCACATACAGTACAGCGTGGCGACACGCTGTATTCGATTGCCTTTCGTTATGGCTGGGACTGGCGCCAATTGGCCGCCAATAACAATATTCCAGCTCCCTATACCATCTTCCCTGGCCAGCAACTCAGCTTGCGTGCCGGCACCGCTGGTGCCCGCCCGTCATCGCCAGCCACTAGCAGCCGCCCGGCCACTGCCAGCTCGACACCCAGTCGTCCAGCGGCCAGCCCGCCAGCTCCGTCATCATCTCAACGGAGCGAAAGCCCACAACCTCGACCAAGCACACCGGCAACAAGCAGTTCCAGCGCGAGTGTCAGTGGCTGGTCATGGCCGGCTGAGGGGCCCTTGATAGCGCGCTTCCACTCAAACGACAGTTTGAATAAAGGGATTGATATTGCAGGCGACTTGGGACAGCCTGTAAAGGCTGCTGCGGCCGGTTCTGTGGTCTATGCCGGACGCGGTCTGATTGGTTATGGCGAGATGGTGATCATCAAGCATAACGATACGTATTTGAGTGCCTACGCGCATAACAACCGCCTGCTGGTCGATGAAGGTGATACGGTCAAGGCCGGGCAAAAGATTGCGGAAATGGGCAGTTCAGGTACTGACCGGGTGAAGTTGCACTTCGAGATTCGGCAGCGCGGTAAGCCGGTCGATCCGCTGGGGTATTTGCCCAAGCGTTGAAAATGCCGTAAAAGGTTAAAGAGTAACAGTGCCGTCACAGCACTGTTGCAACATGGATGTGAGCATTGGTAGAGCTGTGGGGGCTATGGCCAAATGCTGCTTATCCGCTGATAACAGCGGTTTGCAATGGCTTGATTATGGGGCACGCACAATGGCAACAAAAAATAAGAATAACGAGCCGGGTTCTGACTGGAGCGATGATGTTCCAGTCGCTGACCGCGCGGTGATGGATGACGAGGAGGCTGACATGGACTCGCCTGACAAGCGCAAGTCGCCGGCAACACCACGCACACACAAGCGTGAGAACAGTTTCGAGTTTACCAAACAGCTGGATGCCACCCAGCTGTACCTGAATGAAATCGGTTTTTCCCCTTTGCTGACGCCGGAAGAAGAGGTGCATTTTGCCCGTCTGGCGCAGAAGGGCGATCCTGCCGGGCGCAAGCGCATGATCGAGAGTAATTTGCGCCTGGTGGTTAAAATTGCCCGCCGTTATGTTAACCGCGGTTTGACCCTGCTCGATCTGATCGAAGAAGGCAACCTGGGCCTGATCCGTGCGGTGGAAAAGTTTGACCCTGAACGGGGCTTTCGTTTTTCTACCTATGCCACCTGGTGGATTCGTCAGACCATAGAGCGGGCGATCATGAATCAGACGCGGACTATCCGTTTGCCGATTCATGTGGTCAAAGAGCTCAATGTTTACCTGCGGGCTGCGCGTGAGCTGACGCAGAAGCTGGATCATGAGCCCTCCCCGGAAGAAATTGCTGAACTGCTCGACCGGCCGGTAGAAGACGTCAAGCGCATGCTGGGTTTGAATGAGCGGGTGGCGTCGGTCGATATGTCGCTTGGTCCAGACTCGGACAAGACTCTGTTGGATACTCTGACCGACGAGCAGTCAACGGACCCTTTCGATCAGTTGCAGGATGATGACCTGAACAGCAGTATTGATCAGTGGCTGTCGGAACTCAGTGAGAAACAGCGTGAAGTGGTAGCCCGACGTTTTGGTTTGCGTGGGCATGAGAGCAGTACGCTGGAAGAAGTCGGGCGTGAGATCGGTCTGACCCGCGAGCGGGTGCGGCAGATTCAGGTGGAGGCCCTCAAGCGTCTGCGCGAGATTCTCGAGCAGCACGGCTTGACCGGCGAATCACTGTTTCAATAAGGGTACAAAGGCCTGGTTGGCGCTGATTGATTCAGGGAGTGGACATGGAATTCAATCCAATCTATATCGGTTTGGGGTTGCTGGCGGCGGTAGTGCTGATCTACGCCGTCATCCTCTATAACCAGCTGGTGTCTATCAAGCATGCAGTGAGCAAGGCTTGGGCAAATATCGATGTGTTGTTGCGTCAGCGTCATGAAGAGCTGCCAAAACTGGTCGATACCTGTCAGCGCTATATGCAGCATGAACAGCAAACGCTGGAGAAAGTGGTGCAGGCTCGCAGTGCAGTGTCCCAAGCCCGGCAGCAGGGCGATGTCAAAGGTCTGGGGCAGGCAGAAACCATGCTCAGAGCCGGCTTGGGCCAGTTGTTTGCTGTGGTCGAAAACTATCCTGACCTGAAAGCCAATGAGTCTTTTCAGCATTTGCAGACCCGGATTTCGGGTCTGGAAAACGGTATTGCCGACCGGCGCGAGTTATATAACGCTGCTGTGAACATCAATAACGTGCGTATCGAGCAGTTCCCTGATGTTCTGGTCGCCAAGGCATTCAATTTTACGTCGGCTGACTTGCTGCAGTTTTCTGCCGAGGAGAAAGCGGATGTGAATATCCGCGCTCTATTCACATGATCGATGTGCACGGCCTGTTCTGGCTGCCGCTGACGCAGTTCTGGATGTTTTTGCTGGCTGCTTGCATCGCTACTCTGGTCTGTGCCTGGCTGATGTTCAGTCGCTATCGCCGGGCCCGTTGGATCGAAGATACCCCACGTTCGCGTATTCGCTCGGCGGCCCAAGGGTTAGTTGAAATTGCCGGTCGCCTGCAAGGTGGTGGCCATGCCCCGCTGGTTTCTCCCCTGGGTGGTGTCGATTGTTTGTGGTATCGCTTTCGGGTCGAGCAATACAGTCGTTCCGGGCGTAGCAGTCGCTGGCGCGTCATTGAACGTGGCGAATCCGAACGTCCTTTTTTATTGTGTGATGACAGTGGCCAATGCTGGATCGACCCGCGGGGCGCAGAAGTCCATCCTGCCAGTCACCGCCGCTGGGAAGGACGCCATCGCTGGCCGAACAATCACAGTGGCGGCAGCGTGGTGATGAATCTGTTGGTGGGTAGTCGTTACCGTTACAGTGAAGAGCTGTTGCAGGCAGATCAGGTGCTTTATGCCTTGGGCTGGTTTAAAAGCCGGGGTGGCGGGCGTGAGGCAGTTGATGAGCGGGCTATTGCTCGCCGCATCATCACTAATTGGAAAGCGGATTACGATGATTTGCTGACGCGTTTTGATCATAATCGCGATGGCAAGCTGGATATGCAGGAATGGGAGCAAGTGCAAGCGGCAGCAGCCCGCGAGGCAAGTAGTCAGGCCCGCGAGCAGAGTAGTGCTGATGTCGTGCATACGCTGTCCAAGCCACCGCACCGTGGGTTACCCTTCTTGCTGTCGGATCATCATGAAGAGGCGCTGAGCGGCCGTATGCGGCGCCATGCGCAATGGAGCTGTGCCGGCTTTGTTCTGGCTGGGGTGGGCGCTGTGTGGTTAGCGTTGGCGCTGGTTACTGGCTAGGTTTTTTTTCTTTGCTGGCAGCAGCGTGTCCCTGTTTGTCGAAGGCTTGTAGCCAGTCGATAAACGCCTTGGCGGCCAGTGGCTTGCTGTACAGATACCCCTGGCCTTCATTGCAGCCTTGGGCAATGATGTAGGCTTCCTGCTCGCGGGTCTCTACGCCTTCTGCTATGACTTGCATATTCAGACTGCGGGCTAGCTGGATAATGGCGCGCACAATGGTGGCGTCATCTTCATCAACGAGCACATCCTGCACGAAACTCTTGTCGATCTTGATCTTGTCCAGTGGTAGTCCGCGCAAGTAGCTGAGTGACGAATAGCCGGTGCCGAAATCATCAATGGCGATTTGTACGCCGGCTTTTTTCAGGCTGTTGAGGTGAGCCGCAGCAGCCCCGATGTCTTCCATCAGGCCGGTTTCAGTGACTTCCATTTCCAGGCTGAGTGGGGGCAGGGCATAGCGTTGCATCAGGTTGGTGACTGAGCGCGACAGCTCGGTGTTGTGCAGCTGGACAGTCGACAGGTTGATGGCCATGCGCAGATCGGTGTATCCCAGATCATGCCAGGCACGCAGTTGGGCACAGGCCTGATCCATGACCCATTCGCCGATCTTGATAATGCTGCCATTCTGCTCGGCCAAAGGGATGAACAGGTCGGGTGGAACCAGCCCACGCTCTGGATGCACCCAGCGAATCAGCGCTTCCGTACCGGTAACCCGATGCGCGTCATAGCAGATCTGGGGTTGATAGACGAGGTGGAATTCGTTGCGTTCAAGCGCACCCCGAAGGTCTTTTTCAAGCTCGCGGCGAACACGCATTTCGCTATCCAG
>REBY01000147.1 GCA_007692485.1 Pseudomonadaceae bacterium
GTTACAGCTGTTTGCAGGCGCAGGAAGCCGCTGAGGGTTTGCGGCAATCGATCTTTGATCTGGCGATTACCCATCGCGGTTCGCCATTCGGCTTTGTCAGCGTCAGCATCGGTTGTGTCTGGTGGCCGGGTCAGCAAGGGCAAGCCAACCCGGTGGAGTTGATGAATGATTTAGTCAATCAGGCTGATGCGGCCCTCTATCAGGCAAAAGGCGAGGGCCGCAACCGTGTGGTCTATACCGAGTTCAGTGACCACGCAGCGGACAGTCAGAGTCAAAACTCATAAGTTGCTGACAGCCACAGCCGGCGTCCTTCTTCCAGGGTGCCGTCGGTAGCCTGGGCGGTCTGAATAAAGTGTGAAGCCCAGGCATCATTGCCATCGGCATTCACGTAGCGGGTACCCCGGGTAAAGTCCTTGTCCAGCAGGTTGTAAACCACCGCATTCAGGGTCAGCTGTTGGCTGGAGCGGTAGCTGGCGCCAAGATGGAACACCTCATAGGCTTTCAGGTCTCCGGCAGCGTCCAGTAACGCCTGGTTGTTGGCCGTCAGGTTCTCGTAGTGGTCAGTAAAGCGCTCGCGCTCACTGCGGTATTCCCCGCGTAGCCACAGATTCAGGGTAGGGCTGGCAGCCCAGTTCACGCGGGCAAACAACAGGTGTTCCGGGGTGTTGGTCAGCGGTGCGCCACGGTTGTCGCCGCTGCGCTGCTCGCTATCGGACCAGGTGTAATGTGTGCTCAGGCTCCAGGCCGGGGCGAACTCCCAGCGGCTGCCCAGCTCAATACCCCGGGTCATGGCGCGGCCAATGTTGGTGCTTTGGGCGAAGTTGTCCTGGGTGAAACCGCTACCGAACTCGATACAGCCAGGTTGATTGGGGTTGCTGGCAGAAAAACAGTTGGGTATGGCGGTGCCGCCGTCGATCTTGTCCTTGAACTGGTTATGGAACAGGGTCACGTTGGCACTGAAGCTGTCCAGGTTGTCGTAATACACACCGAACTCGGTGTTGGTGGTGATTTCCGGGTCCAGGCTGGGTGTACCAATAGTCAAGGTGGCGCCTTGTGCTGTGACGCCGCTGATACCGTTATGCAGCTGGTTCAGGCTGGGGGTTTTGTAGCCACGGCTGACCCCGCCTTTCAATGTCCAGTTATCCGTCGTGTTCCAAACCAAATAGGCGCGTGGGCTGATATGGCCGCCAAAGGCGTCATGCCGTTCATAACGCCCGCCCAGGGTTAGCGCCAGGTCGGGGCGCATACGCCACTCATTCTCTGCAAACAGCGCCCAGCTGGTTTGTTCGAAATCTTCGTTGGCAATGCCGTCAGCCACTGTGGCGTCCCACCATTGGGCGCCTACGGTAGTGATGTGGCTGTTACCCAGAGGCATGACCAATTTGCTGTCAGCGACCAGGTCGGTGGATTTCAGTTCACGGTCGGCACCGATCACAATGCCGGGAAAGCCAGTGTAACTCTCACCGATAGGTGTGCCGGGAATGGTCCGCCCCAGCGTTTCGGTGACGTTGCGGCTGACACTGTTCGACCAGCGACCAATGCTCAGGTTGGCGTCATGGGTCAGCGCGACCTGCGTGCGCTCAAAGCGCAGTTCGTCTTCGTAGCCATTGGCTCTTATTGGGGCATCGGTCGTGCAGCCTGTGGCCGCATTGCCACCTGCCTTGCCATCAAGGTTACCCAACTGGCAGTCATCATTGTTGAAGCGTTGCACGCCACGATCCAGTGACAAACCGAGCATGTGTTGATCATTGGCGCGCAGATTCAAGGTGCTGCCGATGCTGTAGATACGTCCTTCGACCGGCGCGGCGCCACGCCGGCTGACGTTACTGCCATCATTGAAGCTGAGGCTGGAGGCGTCGCGATCATAGAGGCTGCCGCGCACACTCAGGCCAAGGCGATCCGCAATCAGCGGGCCGCTGGCGTAGATATTGGCGCGGCTGGCATTACCGTAATCGGTGTTTTCCTGAAAGGTCTGATCCAGAGTGACTGAGGCGCCCCACTGATCACTAACCTTTTTGGTAATGATGTTAACCACGCCGCCCATGGCGTCGGAGCCATACAAGGTCGACATGGGGCCGCGAATCACCTCAATGCGTTCAATCGCAGACATAGGCGGCATAAAACTGGTACTGGTTTCATTGAAGCCGTTGGGGGTGACATTGCCTGCAGTGTTTTGGCGGCGGCCGTCGATCAAAATAAGGGTGTATTCACTGGGCAAGCCGCGAATACTGATATTCAGCCCGCCGGTTTTACCCGTACCTTGACGAATATCAAGACCTTCAACGCCGTCGAGTGCCTGCGCCAGGTTGGCATAGCTGTTCTCGCGCAGTTGCTCATTACTGATAACACTGATGCTCGCCGGGGCCTCAGTCAGCTTCTGCTCAAAGCCGGCAGCCGTAACCACGGTGTCGGCAAGCCGAATGCTCTCGTTGGCGACTGCCAGCTGAGTTGCAATCAAGGTCAGTGAGAACAGCCCGAGTTGGGGCAAGCGGGAAGCGGTTAGCGCGCACATGTAAAACTCCACTGCTGAATGAGAATTATTAACAGGTGGGAATGGTGCGGGTATCCACGTGAAATAGAAAGACTGGTGAGGCGAACAGACTGTTGTTTGAATGATAATTATTACTATTTGGTATGCAGCCAACTGGAGGGCTGGCGTGTATGCTAGAAATAATTCTTCTAATGAGGGCAAGTGATGAATCTGGACCTAACAGGCAAGCGCGCGCTGGTTACTGGGGCAAGTCAAGGGTTGGGCGCTGCATGCGCCAGGCAGTTAGCTGCTCAGGGCGCAGAAGTCATACTGCTGGCACGCAATGCCGACAAATTGGCCGCAGTGGCCGCTGAGTTGGCAACCAGCCAGGGCCAGAAGCACAGCTTTCTGGTGGCTGACGCTGGCCAGCCGGCTCAATTGGCGCTGGAAGTAAGCGAGCATCTGGCTGCCAGTGGCGGCGTACAGATATGGGTCAATAATACCGGTGGGCCTGCGCCTGGCCCGGCCAGCAGTGCGGCCGCGGATGCCTATGCGGCAGCTTTCAATCAGCACGTGGTCAGTAGCCAGCAATTGCTGCAGGTGTTGCTGCCGGGGATGCGGGCGGCGGGTTATGGCCGCATCCTCAATGTGCTGTCCACTTCGGTCAAGCAGCCGATTGCCAATCTGGGTGTTTCTAATAGTATTCGTGCAGCTATGGCCAACTGGTCGAAGACCTTGGCGGGTGAGCTGGGCGTTGATGGCATTACGGTGAATAACGTTCTGCCTGGTTTGACGGCTACCGAACGCTTGTCCAGCTTGATCACTCACCTGGCCACCAGCGCGGATAAAACCGAAGAGCAGGTGCAAGAGGGCATGCTGGCAAGTATTCCGCTGAAGCGGTTTGCCCAGCCGGAAGAGTTTGCCAATGCCGTAGGTTTTCTGGCGTCACCCGCAGCGAGCTTTATCAACGGTATTAACCTACCGGTTGATGGGGGCAGTACCGGCAGCTTGTAGCCAGGGATAGCCTGAGCGGGCACGTAACACGAGCCCGCTTATTGCATCAGGGGTGCAGGTGGGTGCAGGCGTGGAGGGTGTTTTCCAGCAGACAGGCGCGGGTCATCGGCCCGACGCCACCCGGTACCGGAGTGATCCAGGCGGCACGCTCGGCCGCTGGAGCGAACTCGATATCCCCGGTCAGGCGGCCGTCATCCATGCGATTGATGCCGACATCGATAACGATGGCGCCCGGCTTGATCCATTCGCCTTTGACCAACCCAGGTTTGCCCACGGCTACCACCAGCAGGTCGGCGCGCCGCACGTGCTCTTCAAGGTTTTTGGTGAAGCGGTGGGTGATGGTGGTGGTGCAACCGGCCAGCAGCAGTTCCAGCGCCATCGGGCGGCCGACGATATTGGACGCGCCGACGACCAGGGCTTCGAGGCCGTGCAGGTCAACACCTGTACTTTTCAGCAGGCGAGTAATGCCCAGGGGCGTGCAGGGGCGTAGCAGCGGGATACGCTGGGCCAGGCGGCCAATATTGTAGGGATGAAAGCCATCCACGTCCTTGTCCGGGCGAATACGTTCCAGTAGACAAGACGCATCCAGATGGGCAGGCAAAGGAAGCTGCAGCAGGATGCCGTCGATTGTCGGGTCGTCATTGAGACGGTCAATCAGGCTTTCCAGCGTGGCCTGGTCAGTATCGGCAGGCAGGTCGAAGTCATGGGAGATAAACCCGACTTCTTCACAGTCCTTGCGTTTGTGTGCGACGTAAACATGCGAGGCGGGGTCCTGGCCGACCAGAATAACCGCGAGGCCGGGTGTGCGATGGCCTTGCTGCTGACGTTGTTTGACCTGGGCGGCGATTTCCTGGCGAAGCTGAGCGGCAATTTGCTTGCCATCAATGAGTTGGGCGTTCATGTGTTTCCTGACGCAAATAAGTTATCTCGCAATTGTCGCATGCCGCAGGGGGTTGGCAAAAGTGCTTACATGCCGCAGCTGCCCGGAAAGCGATAAGCATCTAAAACAATTCAAAAAAAGTTGACCTTGTCGTTGACGTGGCAGGGGTGGCTGAGTATTATTCGCCCCGCTTCACAAACACAGCGACAAGCGTTTGGAAGGCGACCGAGGCTCCTGGTCAGCAGCAGTCTAGACTGCTTGTGACTGGCAATTTTCGACTACCCTTGGTGGGTCGATATTGTGTAAGGCGCCCGTAGCTCAGCTGGATAGAGCATCCGCCTTCTAAGCGGATGGTCGCAGGTTCGAGTCCTGCCGGGCGTGCCACAGTCTCAGCAGGGTGAAGTAAGCAGTATTGACGACTACTCGTCGTTATGGTGGGCGTAGCTCAGTTGGTAGAGCACAGGATTGTGACTCCTGTTGTCGTGGGTTCGATCCCCATCGTCCACCCCATATTCTTCAGTACGCCAGGCTCCGGTCTGGCGTTCTTGTATCCCCGGTTCGCGGACGTGGTGGAATTGGTAGACACGCCAGATTTAGGTTCTGGTGCCGCAAGGTGTGAGAGTTCGAGTCTCTCCGTCCGCACCATCTTTATAGAGTGCCATCGCACTTGGTTGTCTTGCTCATCTAATCCAGATACCCAACAGCAGTCGGCAATTTTGCCAATCGGCAGCTATGCTTGGCCGGCAGGGTGACTTCTGTGTGACAAGCGACTAGAATATCCGCCTTTCGGATTGGCCGCAGGGTTACCCACTCGCGTCTGATCAGCCCATACACTACTTGATTTGTTCAACGAGGACTCTCCATGCAAGTTTCGGTTGAAACCACCTCCGGCCTTGAGCGCCGCATGACCGTTGGCATCCCTGCCGAGCGCATCGATAACGAAGTCAACAAGCGCCTGCAGCAGACTGCTCGCCGTGCCCGGGTAGATGGTTTCCGTCCTGGCAAGGTGCCGATGAGCGTGATTCGCAAGCGCTTTGGTGACTCTGCCCGCCAAGAAGTCATTGGTGAAGTCATCCAGTCCAGCTTCTTCGAAGCCGTTACTCAGGAAAAACTGAACCCGGCGGGTGCTCCCAGCGTTGAACCCAAGCAGCTTGAAGCAGGCAAGGACTTTGAGTACATCGCGACCTTCGAAGTCTACCCGGAAGTCAGCCTGGCCGATTTCTCCGGCATCAAGGTAGAGCGTATTGAGTCTGAAGTGACCGATGCTGACCTGGACAACATGTTGGAAATCCTGCGCAAGCAGAACACCAGTTTCAAGGCTGTTGAGCGTGAAGCAGCAACTGATGACCAGTTGACTCTGGACTTCGTTGGCCGGGTTGATGGTGAAGAGTTCCAGGGTGGCACTGCCACTGACACCCAACTGGTATTGGGCTCTGGTCGCATGATCCCGGGCTTTGAAGATGGCCTGGTTGGCGCCAAGGCCGGCGAAACCCGTACCCTCAAGGTGACCTTCCCGGAGGAGTACCAGAACCAGGATTTGGCAGGCAAGGCGGCTGAGTTCGAAGCGACGGTCAAAGAAGTTGCCGAGCCGGTTCTGCCTGAGCTGAATGATGAGTTCTTCGCTCAGTTTGGGGTTGATGAAGGTGGTCTGGACGCATTCCGCACAGAAGTGCGCAAGAACATGGACCGCGAGCTGCGCCAAGCGATCAAGACCAAGATCAAGGGTCAGGTCATGGATGGTCTGCTGGAGACCAACGAAGTTGATGTCCCCAAAGCCATGCTGAGCAACGAAGTTGATCGCCTGCGTGTACAAGCGGTGCAACAATTTGGCGGCGCCAATATCAAGCCTGAGCAGCTCCCTGCTGAGCTGTTTGAAGAGCAAGCCAAACGCCGTGTTGCCTTGGGTCTGGTCGTGGCTGAAATCGTCAAGCAGCACGAGCTCAAGCCTGATGAAGACCGGGTTCGCGCGATGATCGAAGAGATGGCTTCTGCCTATCAGGAACCCCAGCAAGTGATCAACTGGTACTACCAGAATGAGCAACAATTAGGCGAAGTTCAGTCGGTTGTGCTGGAAGAGCAAGTGGTGGATACTGTTCTGCAGAAGGCTCAGGTAACCGATAAACAGGTTCCCTATGAAGAGGCTGTCAAGCCGGCACAACCTGCCGCTCCAGTCGATGCCGATGAATCAGAGGCTGCCGCCGAGTAAATTCGGTACCAGTAACTGCATCTGTGAGCCAGCCCTCGGGCTGGCTCTTGCGTTTCAAGCCAGGTCACATTCGGAGTGCACTCGTTACATGACTCACACTACTTATTCACCCTTTGTTCCAGACGTTCAGGCCGCTGGTGGCCTGGTGCCCATGGTTGTCGAGCAGTCCGCCCGTGGGGAGCGGTCATACGATATCTATTCCCGTCTGCTCAAAGAGCGGGTCATCTTCCTGGTGGGCCAGGTTGAGGATTACATGGCCAACCTGGTGGTTGCCCAGTTGTTGTTCCTGGAATCGGAAAATCCGGACAAGGATATTCACCTGTATATCAACTCACCGGGTGGCTCGGTCACCGCAGGTATGGCGATTTACGACACCATGCAGTTCATCAAGCCGAACGTCAGCACGCTGTGCATCGGTCAGGCATGCAGCATGGGTGCCTTGTTGCTGGCTGGCGGCGCTGAAGGCAAGCGTTTCTGTCTGCCGCATGCGCGCATGATGATCCATCAGCCGCTGGGCGGCTTCCAGGGCCAGGCGTCGGATATCGAGATCCATGCCCGTGAAATTCTGTTCATTCGCGAGCGCTTGAATAAGGTGTTGGCCGATCACACTGGCCAGCCTATGGATGTCATCGCGCGTGATACCGACCGTGACCGTTTCATGAGTGGTACCGAAGCTGTTGAGTACGGTCTGATTGACCAGGTAATGGAACGTCGGCACGTGCCCGAGTAACACGGCGGAAGTTGCGCCAAGGCGGCTGCATCGGCAGCCGTCTGATGTTATCTTGTTATATATGAAGACAGGGCTGTGCTTGCAAAGTGCAGTATCAGGCCTCATGTTAAGTCTATGAGCGACCGGAAGCAGGGGTTTTAGATGACCGATATAACTGGGAAGGGTGACGACAACGGCAAGCTGCTGTATTGCTCCTTCTGCGGCAAAAGCCAGCATGAAGTGCGTAAGCTGATTGCCGGCCCCTCCGTATTTATCTGCGATGAGTGCGTTGACCTGTGCAACGACATCATTCGTGAAGAAGTGCAGGAAAGTCAGGCCGAAAGCGCCGGGCAAAAGCTGCCTTCGCCGAAGGAAATCTGCGGCATTCTCGATCAATATGTGATTGGTCAGGAACGTGCCAAGAAAGTGCTTTCGGTTGCGGTATACAACCATTACAAGCGCCTCAACCAGCGCAGCGGCAAAGACGAAGTCGAGCTGGGCAAGAGTAATATTCTGTTGATAGGCCCCACCGGTTCAGGCAAGACCCTGCTGGCTGAAACGTTGGCGCGCCTGCTCAACGTGCCTTTTACCATTGCAGATGCCACCACGCTGACCGAAGCGGGTTATGTCGGTGAGGATGTCGAGAACATCATTCAGAAGCTGTTGCAGAAGTGCGATTACGATGTCGACAAGGCCCAGATGGGTATTGTCTATATTGACGAGATCGACAAGATTTCACGCAAGTCCGACAATCCTTCGATAACTCGCGATGTGTCGGGCGAGGGTGTGCAGCAAGCCCTGTTGAAGCTGATCGAAGGCACTGTAGCGTCAGTCCCGCCGCAGGGTGGTCGCAAGCACCCGCAGCAGGAGTTCCTGCAGGTTGATACGCGCAATATCCTGTTTATCTGTGGCGGCGCTTTTGCCGGCCTGGAGAAGGTTATTCGTGACCGCTCAGAGAAGAGCGGTATTGGCTTCAATGCCACGGTCCGCAGCCAGGATAACGGCAAGAAAGTTGGTGAGGCGCTGAAAGAAGTCGAGCCGGAAGATCTGGTGCGTTTTGGCCTGATTCCGGAGTTTGTCGGCCGCTTGCCGGTGATTGCGACATTGAATGAGCTGGACGAAGAGGCGCTGGTAGAGATTCTCA
>REBY01000129.1 GCA_007692485.1 Pseudomonadaceae bacterium
GACGCCAACAGCGTCGCGTAATGCTTGAACACCCGCTCGTTAAGCAGGTCATCAGCATCGCCTGCCGTTGCAAGGCCAGCAAGCAGCAAACACGTGGCAACCAGCAGGCAACGCAGTGATAACAGCATGGGTGATTCCTTGTGCAATAAAGGCCTACCAACAGGATGCTACGCGCAAGGGCTATGTTACAGCGAGCGGGCGATTTTCTCCGGATATGTCACACTGGTTGGCAGGGCCAACAGGCAAACGACGAGATAGCAGCGATGACTGACGACAGCAACATAAACCCCAAGGCTTGCCCGTTGTGCGGTGGCGACAATAACTGCGCCATGGCATCAGACAGTGCGAAGGTTTCCCAGTGCTGGTGCATGACCGCCAGCATCAGCCCCGAGGCGCTGGAACGGGTGCCGGACGAGCTGATCAACCAGGCCTGCCTGTGTCAGGCCTGTGCGGTTGAAGTGGATAAAGCCGACACCTAACGCAATCGCCAAGGCCCTGAGCCCAGACAATCAAGCTTGCCGATTGATCGCCTCCACCACCGCATTGGCAGAACACACAGCAGACTCCAGCAGCGGCACACCTTCATAAGCCCAGGAACCACAAAAGAACACCTTGCGCCCCGGCTGGCGGTGCCACTGGGCAAGGGCCTCGTGAACCTGGGCGGTACCGGCATGCACCACCGCCCTTTCCAGCGGCACCCGGCTGAGCACGCTTTCTGCGGCGGGTTCGAACAACGGATTCCAGGTCTGAAATACCGGCGTAGCGTCTTTCAGCGTCGGCTCCACCTGATTGACCCACACGGTGAACATGGGTTTTTCCAGCGCCTTATCCATCTGGAAGTTCAGCGAGGTCCAGTCGGCTCTGCGCGCTGGCATAAAACGCGTGTCCTGGTGCACCCACAGCTCGCCGGCATCAAAGCGGATGTTGTCCAGCATCGTGCGCTCCTCGGCGAACTGGTCAGCATCCAGAAAGTCCAGCTGATTGGCCTGGGTGGCAACAATCACCCGGTCAAACACCCCGCCATCGCCACGCTGGTTATAAACCTTTACCCCGTCATCACCCACCTCAAGCTGCGCCACCGGGCTGCCCGCATGCAGGGGCAAATCCTTGGCCAGCCCCTGCACCAGCGCCGAAGTACCGCCCTTGAGACGGTGCAAAGTAGAGCTATGCAAAATCCCGTGCAGCAGCGACAACAACTGTGCCGCCGGCCAGTTCAGCAAGTGTTTTTCTTCACAGGTGCAGATAGTGGTCAGAATGGGCAGCACCAACCCGCGCCAGAACAGCGGGTCGAACTTCTGCTGCTGTAACAGCTCGCCCAGGGTGATATCAGCTGACTGCCCTTCCAACTTTGCAGTCAGGCGACCCAATTGCCAGATGCCCCGACCGATACGCAGCGCGCGGGTGTTCAGAAAGCGCCAGGAACCGACAAAGGGCCAGCCCAGCAGCGGTATCTCACCGGCCTTGAACCAGGTTTGCCCCGTGGTCCAGCTACAGGATACCGGGGTGTTGACTGCAAAGGTGCCCACGCCCACTTCCTCAGCCAGCTGGAGCACACTCGGCCAGGCATCGGGGGTCATCACCCGCAAGGGCACATCCACCAGGCCATCGCCAACGGTCAAGGCATGGGCATCCATGCCGTGGCCGTCAGTGGCTTCGAACATGGTTACCCTATGGCCGGCACACTGCGCCCGATACGCCGCCGCCAGCCCCGCCATGCCACTCCCGATCACCGCAATGGAACAGGTCATCCCAGGCCCTTGTCAGTCGAACATGCCTTGAGAGTAACAGCATCCGAGGGAGGGTTGAAAATCAGCCGGGATCAGCCCCGGCTGAACCTGTCCGGCTTTAGCTCAGCCAAATACCCAGCATCGCACCGCTACCCAGCACCAGGGTCCCGCCCACCTCGCCGACAATCAGCAGCAGCATAAACAGCCCCGTCGCCCAAGTCGGCAGCAACCGCTTGCCCAGGCGATGGGGGCGGCGCAACTGGTTATCGGTATCTTGCAGCAACCCATGCAGAATGTAAGTGCCGATAGCAAAGGCAAAAAAGGCCAGCGCCGCTACCGCTGCCAGGGTATTGATCAGCGGCGAGAACACGCTATGGGCACTGAACGCCGCCAATAATAACGCCGCAAAGCTGTACATCAGTGAGCTACGGTGGGCAATATCCACATAGGTGGGCGACGACGCGTCGGCACTGCGCGCCATATGCCGGTACTTCCAGATACCGGTGAGCAGGCCGCTGATAAAAAAGACCAAGGCAGCAGACAGACAGATTTTTTCAGCCAATGACATGGGGTAACTCCCTAGTGAGTGTTGAGAGGCCGAAGTATGCTGCTGGCATGCCTGAAGAACTTGTACGCTTGAGCTGACTTATGACCGAACACAAACGCATCTGGCTAGGGGAAGACCGGGCACTGTTTCTCGGTGAGCTGCCGGCCACGCAAGTGCACGCGCATGCCGCACCCGTGCTGCTCATCGGCCTCAGCGGAACCATCACTCTGACCTTACCGGGTAACGAGCGCATCCATTGCCATAGCGCCTTGCTGGATGCTGGTGTGGAACATGCCCTGGACAGTCAGGGCGAGCTGATTGCCTCCCTGTATCTCGAACCGGACGCACCGGAAACCCGCGCCCTGAAAGCAGGCATCCTGAAAGACCACCCGGTACTCCTTGACCCCCTGCTCAGCGCAACGCGCCACAAAAGCCTGGAAACCCGCCTGCAGACCTTTGATCTGGCCAACCTGTTGCCGCGATCGGTACAGGGACAGACCACACAGCTTGACGAGCGCATTGCCCGCAGCCTCAACATCATGCGCAGCAGCCAGGATGCGCGGCTGACACGGCAAAGCCTGGCCGGCGCCGTGCACCTGTCCGAATCGCGCTTCAATCATCTTTTTCGTGCGGAAATGGGCATCAGCTTTCGCCGTTACCGCAGTTGGTCGCGCTTGCGCAGCACCTTCTACAGCGTGGCGCAAAACCAGTCACTGACCAGCGCCGCACTGGATGCCGGCCTGCATGATTCCGCCCACCTGAGCCGCTTGTTCCGTGACATGATCGGCCTGGCGCCGTCGCAGGTGCTGAAGAATGTAACGCGGATGGAGATTGTGTAGCTCAAGAGCCATGATTCTCCTCGCGACGCGCCACAACAATATCCGCAATGAAATCCGCAGAACGATCTACACTTTAGTGAAAGGATACCGCCAAACTTTAAAATTAAGCGTATGTACATCAGTAATTTATGTATATATTAACCACTACTACTAATACGCATATATATCCGCAGATTTTTATCTGCCAAGGTTGCTCAAGTGGCCAGTGATGGACTGATGCGCGGCAAGCAATGGCTCGAGCCATGCATGCCGCACGAAGGCAAAGAATCCGCAGCGATGCTGGACGGCGCGTACCAGATGGTCCGTCAGGCTGCGCGGCTTGAGGCGCTGCTATCGCCCATCACCCGTGAACGCATTGGTGACCTGCTGCGGATCACCAATAGCTACTACACCAACCTGATTGAAGGCCAGCATACCGAGCCCGCCTTGCTTGCCGCACAAACAACGCGGCGTGATGCCCAAGAACTGCTGTCACTGGCCTATCAGCACATGGCGGTGCAGGCCCGCTTTGAGGCCCAGGCAACAGCCGGGGCCACACCACAGCTGCCATGGCCGACAATGTTTGATGCGCAATTGGTCAGCAACATTCATCTAGCCTTGTTCAACACGGCTAGCCAGGCCGAACTGACGCTGGCTGATGGCGTCGTCATGGTACCCGGTGAACTCAGAAGCGTGCGCGGGCTGGAAGTCACCGTTGGCTCGCATATGGCACCGGCCGCTGACAGTCTGGAAACCATGCTGTCCAGATTGCAGGAAGCTTACGGTCGCTATAGTGACCCGGCCAAGCGCATTATCAGCGCCATGGCCTGTCACCACCGCATGGCCTTTGTACACCCTTTCCCTGATGGCAATGGCCGTGTCGTGCGCCTGCTGACACACCTGCAACTGCACTACCTAGGCCTGGCATCACCGCTCTGGTCGATGTCGCGTGGCCTGGCAAAACGGCAGCAGGATTATTACCGCCTGCTGGCAGCGGCAGACCAACCCCGCCGTGGCGACCTGGATGGTCGCGGCCAACTGACACACAGCGGCCTCTGCAATTTCATTGAGTTCATGCTGGACGTTTGCCTGGATCAAATGCACTACATCGAACAGGCGCTAAACCTGGACAAACTGGAAGAAGCCATCAACCACGCCATTGTGCTGGCACCCGAACTCAAAGCGTCGGGCATCAAGCCAGCCTACGCGCCAGCACTAAAGGCACTGTTTATGAATGGCAAACTGGAGCGGGCCGTTTTCAAACGCTTTCTGGGCACCTCTGACCGCCTGGCCACCGAGGTGCTGTCAAAACTGATCAAGTGCGGTGTTGTGCACGCAGAGTCAGCCAAATCACGCGTGATCGAAGTTGGTTTGCCGCTGTGGTATGCCGAGTATATTTTCCCGGACCTGCACAGACGCTTTGCCATACTAAGCTAACGCTGTTGGACATAACCTGACCGAAAAGTGCAGCCAAGCTCAGCCCCACCTAAACTCGGCAAATTCCTCCACCGGCGCGCGGGCCGTGCGCAGGCTGTTGACCACCGCATCCGGGTCGGCATAGCCCAGGGCAATACCGCAATAGACCATCTCTTCCGCCGGCAACTCGAAATGCCCGTGCAGGGTGTCACGGACCATGGCCCAGGCTTCCTGCATGCAGGTCGCCAGCCCCTGCTCTTCGGCAGCCAGCGCCAGGGACTGCATAAACATCCCCATATGCGCCCACTGGCCATGACCCATCGAGCGGTCAATCACCATAAAAATGCCCACCGGTGCCCCGAAGAACTGGAAGTTGCGGGTCAGCGTCTGCAAACGCGCCGCCTTGTCTTCACGCGGGATGCCCATCAAGGTGTACATATCTTCACCCATCTGCGCCCGGCGTGAGCGGTAAGGTTCCTGCAACCCCGGCGGGTAGATCGGGTAGTCGCCCGCCTCCCCCTGTGGATTACGTTGCAAGGCTGCCGCAGCGGTCGCGATAACCGCATCACGCGCCGCCCCACCGACCACAATCACCTTCCATGGCTGCACATTACCGCCCGACGGTGACCAGCGCGCCGCCTCCAGCAAGTCCCTGACGCTTTGCTCCGGCACGGGCGTATCCAGAAAAGCGCGCACCGAAATACGTTTTTTCAACAGTTCGACAACCGACATGTCGTGCTCCAGATAAAGGTCAGAATGCCAACAGAATACAACTTCTTGCGGTTAAGATGGTTGCAACCAAGGAGACACACATGAATAACAAGAATAATACGACCACACCGGTGTACAGCACCATCATCATCGGCAGTGGCTTTGGCGGTATCGGTATGGCCATCCAGTTGGACAAGGCCGGCATCCGTGATTTTCTGATTGTCGACAAAGCAGAGGATGTCGGGGGCACCTGGCGCGACAACCATTACCCTGGCGCCGGCTGCGATGTGCCCTCCCACTTGTACTCATATTCCTTTGAACTGAATAGAGATTGGCCGCACAAGTATGCGCGCCAACCTGAGATTCATGCCTACCTGCAACACTGCGCCCGCAAATATGAGCTGCATGACCGCTTGCGGCTTGGCTGTGAAATAACCAGCGCCCGCTTTGACGCCGACAGCGGCAGCTGGCACCTGCGCAGCGCCGCCGGCGAGACCCTGGTCTGCCGCGCATTGATCACCGCCTGCGGCCAACTCAACCGCCCGATACTGCCGAATATACCTGGTCAGGCCGACTTTGCCGGCCCGGCCTTTCATTCGGCGCACTGGCGACATGATGTTGAGCTAAGTAGCCAGCGTATTGCGGTGATTGGCAGTGGCGCTTCCGCCATTCAATTCGTGCCGCAGATTGTGCCGCAGGCAAGCAGCCTGACCCTGTTCCAGCGCAGCGCGCCTTATGTACTACCCAAGGACGACCGTAGCTATCCGACAGATCAACGCCGCCGGTTCCCGCGGTTCAAGCTGCTGCACAAACTCGACCGCCTCTGGCAATACTGCAGCCACGAAGTGCGAGCCCTCGCCTTTGTGTATTACCCCGCGCTGACCAAGCCGACCAGCAAACTTGCCATCCGGCACATGCACAAGCACATCACCGATCCGCAGAAACGCGCCGCGCTGACCCCCGACTACCCGATCGGATGCAAGCGGGTCCTGATCAGCAACAACTACTATCCAGCACTGGCCAGTAACAGCGTCAGCCTGGTCACTGAAGGCATCGAGCGCATTGTGCCCGAGGGGGTAAAAACCCGTGACGGGCAGGTGCATCCAGCGGATGTGCTGATCTACGGCACCGGCTTTGCCGCGACCGACTTTCTCGCCCCGATCGAGATTACAGGTCTCAATGGCAACAGCCTGAACCAAGCCTGGCAGGCCGGGGCAGAAGCCTACAAAGGCATCAGTGTCAGCGGCTTTCCCAACCTGTTCATGCTCTATGGCCCCAACACCAACCTGGGCCATAACTCGATCATCTATATGCTGGAAAGCCAGTTCCGTTACATCGTCCGCTGCCTGCATGTGCTGCAAAAAGGCTCGCTGCGCTATATCGACGTCAAATCCGGAGCGCAATCTGTCTACAACCAGCGCCTTCAACAGCGCGCCCAAGGCAGCGTCTGGGCCCAGGGTTGCAGTAGCTGGTATCTCACCGCCGACGGTAAACAAACCGTCAACTGGCCCGGCTTTACCTTCGTCTACCGTTACCAGACCCGAAAACCGAAGCTGACCGACTACGACTGCGTGCCTTGAACGGCTCTAGCTGGATGCGCGCGCCCACGGTTGTGTTATCAAGCCCCTTAAGTATCATGATCAAAACAAGGAACTTGCCATGACACGCCAAACCACCCCACCTAGCGCGCTGCCCGGAGCCGGCAAACTCGTTATTCTTTTTGTGTTGCTCGGCCTGCTCGCCGGCTGCGCCAGCAGGGCCATACCTACCAGCCAGGAAAATATCTGCCACATCTTTGAAGAGAAACGTGGCTGGCATTATCACGCCCTGCAAATGAATAAAACCTGGGGCGTCCCCGTGCATGTACCCATGGCCATGATGTATCAAGAGTCCAGCTTCCGGCATAACGCCCGCCCGCCCCGGCGCAAGATTCTCGGCTTTATTCCTGGCAGCCGCCCCAGCAACGCTCGCGGCTACTCGCAAGCGCTGACCGCCACCTGGGATGATTATCGCAATGAAACCGGCAACCGCCGCGCCAGCCGCACCAATTTTGCGGACTCGATCGACTTTATGGGCTGGTATATCAGCAAAACCCACAGCATCAACGGCGTCTCCAAATGGGATGCCGAAAACCAGTACCTGAACTACCACGAAGGCTGGGGCGGCTACCGCCGCGGCACCCACCGCAGCAAGCCCTGGCTGCTGGGCGTAGCCAAACGAGTGGATGCCCGCGCCAGGACCTATAGCCAACAGTATCAGGCGTGTTCTGGTTCATTGAGTAAAAGGCGGTTTTTCTAAAGGGCCTGACGCCCTATTTAATGTTGACGGCACCGGCACCGTCCCGATATATTTAACCTAACAACTAACCCTCATGACCGGTGTGGCTTGACCATCTGGTTCGAGGGAGAAAAAGCCGGCGAAAGCCGGTTTTTTCATTTATGGAGTTCTGGAATGCAAGGATTGCCCAGGCTACAGCCACTGCGCACGCGTATCTATATCGACGGCTACAACTTCTACTACGGCTGCCTACGCGGCACCCAGTACAAATGGCTGGACCTGATACCCCTGTTTGAAAAGCACATGTTGCCATCAGCCCTTGTCGTGGATTCACAGGGCAACAACAGGCAGTCCCTGCTCCTGCCGCACCACTCCATCAAATATTTCACCGCCAAAATCATTGAGTCTGTGGCCCGCGCCACAGACTCCGTGTCATCCCAAGCCCGTTATCACACTGCTCTACGCAAGACTCACAACGACAGAATAGCGCTGGTAGAGGGCTACTACGCCGTCAATCAGATGAAAGTAAAAGTTGTCGACGCAGAAGACCCTCGTAAGGCACCACGCGACTGCCCGGAAATACAGGCGTGGAAAGTAGAAGAGAAACAGAGCGATGTTAACCTTGCCCTGCAGGCATACCATGACGCAATCACCGGGCAGATTGATCATGCGGTGATTGTGACGAATGACACCGACCTTGCACCCGCATTGCAAATGATTCGAGAACACACGACAGTACTCATTGGACTGGTGATCCCGACAACCGACCAGCAGCGACGACCAAATAGCGGCCTGGTCGAGTTGGCACATTGGAAAAGACTCCATATCAATTCAGCCGAACTGGCCGCATGCCAACTACCACGCGTAATCCCGGGCAGAAAAGCAACCACGAAGCCGGAATCA
>REBY01000087.1 GCA_007692485.1 Pseudomonadaceae bacterium
CTCAGGGCGTTCAGGCGGGCGAAGCAGTGCTTCGCTTTTCCCGCCTTCACCCCGCAAGGGGAGAGGGGTGACAATTGGCTAATTTTTGCAGCGAAGCTAGTGCCGTGCACAATCTCTCAGTTAGCACATTAAGCCCCTCTCCCCTCGCGGGAGAGGGGTTTGGGGAGAGGGGGAGCGCCAATAAACCACCCAACCAAAACAGGTTGAACCATGAACACTGAATACCGCAAAAAACTTCCAGGCACCGACCTGGACTATTTCGACACCCAGGCCGCTGTTGATGACATCCAGCCGGGTGCCTATGCCAAACTGCCCTACACCTCACGGGTGCTGGCTGAGCAGTTGGTGCGTCGCTGTGATCCGGCGATCTTGACCGATGCACTGAAGCAGCTGATCGAGCGCAAGCGCGAGATGGATTTTCCCTGGTATCCGGCGCGGGTGGTCTGTCATGACATTCTAGGGCAGACCGCACTGGTCGATCTGGCGGGTCTGCGTGATGCCATCGCCGAGAAGGGTGGTGACCCGGCCAAGGTCAACCCGGTGGTGCCGACCCAGCTGATTGTCGATCATTCGCTGGCGGTGGAAGCGCCCGGTTCCGATCCGGATGCCTTCGAGAAGAACCGCGCGATCGAAGATCGCCGCAATGACGACCGTTTCCACTTTATCAACTGGACCAAGACGGCGTTCGAGAACGTCGACGTGATCCCGCCGGGTAACGGCATCATGCACCAGATCAATCTGGAGAAGATGTCACCGGTGGTGCAGGTGCGTGAAGGCGTGGCCTTTCCGGATACCTGTGTGGGTACTGACAGCCATACGCCGATGGTCGACGCTCTGGGCGTGATCTCGGTGGGTGTCGGCGGTCTGGAAGCCGAAAGCGTGATGCTGGGTCGTGCCTCCATGATGCGCCTGCCCGATATCGTCGGCGTCGAGCTGACTGGCAAACTGCAGCCCGGCATTACCAGTACCGATATGGTCCTAGCGATTACCGAGTTCCTGCGCCGTGAGCGTGTGGTGGGTGCTTACCTGGAATTTTACGGGGAGGGCGCTGATAGCCTGACCGTCGGCGACCGCGCCACTATCGCCAACATGACCCCGGAATACGGCGCCACCGCCGGTATGTTCTATATCGACGGCCAGACCATCGATTACCTCAAGCTGACCGGTCGGGATGACGAGCAGGTTGCGCTGGTGGAAAAATTCGCCAAGCACACTGGCCTCTGGGCCGACAGCCTGACAACCGCCGAGTATGAGCGCGTACTGCACTTTGATCTGAGTAGCGTTAAACGTACTCTGGCCGGCCCGTCCAACCCGCATGCCTTGCTGCCCGTTTCCGAACTGACCAGTCGCGGTATCGCCGGTGCCTGGGCCAAAGAAGAGGGCTTGATGCCCGATGGCGCGGTGATTATTGCCGCCATCACCAGCTGCACCAATACCAGTAACCCGCGCAACATGATTGCTGCCGGCCTGATCGCGCGCAATGCCAACAAGCTGGGTCTGACCCGTAAGCCCTGGGTCAAATCCTCGCTGGCGCCGGGTTCAAAAACGGTGAAGATGTATCTGGAAGAAGCCCAACTGCTGCCGGAACTGGAAAGCCTCGGTTTTGGTGTGGTGGCCTTTGCCTGCACGACCTGTAACGGCATGTCCGGCGCGCTGGATCCGGTTATCCAGAAAGAAATCATCGACCGTGACCTCTATGCCACCGCGGTGCTCTCAGGTAACCGCAACTTTGACGGCCGTATCCATCCCTATGCCAAGCAGGCTTTCCTGGCTTCGCCGCCGCTAGTAGTGGCTTACGCGATTGCCGGTACCATCCGTTTCGATATCGAGAAGGATGTGTTGGGCCATGACCAGAACGGCAACCCGGTGACCCTGAAAGACATCTGGCCGAGCGATGAAGAGATCGATGCTATCGTCAAGCAGAGCGTCAAGCCGCAGCAGTTCCGGGATGTGTATATCCCGATGTTTGATATCACCCGCGAAGCGCAGAACGTCAACCCGCTGTACGACTGGCGGCCGAAGAGCACCTATATTCGTCGCCCGCCATACTGGGAAGGTGCCCTGGCCACTGCGCCCACGCTCAAGGGCATGCGTCCGCTGGCGGTGTTGCCGGACAATATCACCACCGACCATCTGTCGCCCTCCAATGCGATCATGATGGACAGCGCTGCCGGGGAATACCTGCACAAGATGGGCCTCCCGGAGGAGGACTTCAACTCCTACGCCACCCACCGTGGCGACCACCTGACCGCCCAGCGCGCGACCTTCGCTAACCCGAAACTGTTCAATGAAATGGTGCTGGACGAGGCCGGCAAGGTGAAGCAAGGCTCACTGGCCCGCGTCGAGCCGGAAGGCAAGGTCATGCGTATGTGGGAAGCGATTGAAACCTACATGGAACGCAAGCAGCCGCTGATCATTATTGCTGGCGCCGATTACGGCCAAGGCAGCTCGCGTGACTGGGCCGCCAAGGGCGTACGTCTGGCTGGGGTCGAGGCGATTGCCGCCGAAGGTTTCGAGCGCATTCACCGTACCAATCTGATTGGCATGGGTGTGCTGCCACTGGAATTCCAGCCTGGCACCACGCGCAAGACGCTGGGGATTGATGGCACCGAGGTGTATGACGTCCACGGCGACCTGACGCCGCGCTCAACCATGACGTTGGTGATTACCCGTCAGAATGGCGAGCAGCTGGAAGTGCCGGTTACCTGCCGACTGGATACCCAGGAAGAGGTGTCCATCTATGAGGCGGGTGGGGTGTTGCAGCGGTTTGCGCAGGACTTTTTGGAGGGGGCGGTTTAACCCCTTGGTTCACCCTCTCCGATACGTCGGACCGCCCCAACCCCTCTCCCGTCAAGGGAGAGGGGTGACTTTTTGCTAACCATTGTGCGCAAGTTATGGATGAGCACGAGCTCTCAGCATGTAAGCTTAGCCCCTCTCCCCTCCGTGGGAGAGGGGTTGGGGAGAGGGGGCAAGGGTGACATAAACACTCAAAAACCCAAACCCACAACAAGGCAAGGACGCCATGGATCAGAAAGTATTCGCTAAGCATTTGCGTCGGCAGATGACCGACTCAGAACGCTTGCTCTGGTATCACCTGCGAGGCCACCGTTTGGCTGGGCAGAAGTTTCGTCGTCAGCAGCCGTTGGGCAAGTATGTAGTCGACTTTGTGCACTTTGGGGCACGGGTGATCGTCGAGGTTGATGGTGGGCAGCATAATGACAGCCCACATGATGCCGTGCGGGATGCCTGGTTAAGGGCGCAAGGTTTTCAGGTGTTGCGGTTTTGGAATAATGAGGTGTTGGGTAATACGCAGCAGGTGTTGGAAGTGATTTATGCGGCGGTTGGGGAGGGTGATTAAGGTTGCAGTGCTTTGGCTTGATACTGCTGCCCCCTCTCCCCCGGCCCCTCTCCCGCAAGGGGCGAGGGGTGACTTTTTGCTAGCCATTGTGCGCAAGGTACAGACGGGCACGAACTCTAAGCATGCAAGTTAAGCCCCTCTCCCCTGGCGGGGTGAAGGCGGGAAAAGCGAAGCACTGCTTCGCCCGCCTGAACGCCCTGAGCTCTGCGAAGGGCCGGGGGCCGCAGGCGGGGTTGGGGAGAGGGGGAAAGGCTTTACCCCACGAACAAACAGGAGCACTGAATGAAACACGCAGCACAAATTCGGATACCGGCGACTTATATGCGTGGCGGTACCAGTAAAGGGGTGTTCTTCCGCTTGGACGATCTGCCCGACGCCGCGCAGGTACCCGGTAAAGCGCGGGATCAATTGTTTTTGCGGGTGATCGGCAGCCCAGACCCCTATGCCAAGCATACCGATGGCATGGGCGGGGCGACGTCGAGTACCAGCAAGTGTGTGATCCTGTCGCGCAGCAGTCAGCCTGACCATGATGTGGATTATCTGTATGGGCAGGTATCGATCGACACGGCCTTTGTCGACTGGAGTGGTAACTGCGGCAATCTGTCGACGGCGGCGGGAGCTTTTGCCATTCACGCCGGGCTGATCGATCCGGCGCGGGTACCGACGAACGGACTCTGGTCGGTGCGTATCTGGCAGGCGAATATCGGCAAGACCATTATCGCCCATGTGCCGGTAACTAACGGAGAAGTCCAGGAAACCGGTGATTTCGAGTTGGACGGGGTGACCTTTCCGGCGGCCGAGATCCAACTGGAATTTATGGACCCCTCCGACGGTGATGGCGCTATGTTCCCTACCGGCAATCGGGTAGACGACCTCAAGGTGCCGGGGGTGGGTAATCTACAGGTGACCATGATCACCGCTGGAATTCCGACCATCTTTGTTAATGCGGCCGACATCGGTTACACCGGTACGGAGTTGCAGGACGCTATCAACAGCAAGCCAGACGCCTTGGCCATGTTTGAAAAAATTCGGGCCTATGGGGCGATCAAGATGGGCCTGATCAACGATGTAAGCGAAGCCGCCAAACGCCAGCATACGCCCAAGGTCGCTTTTATCGCGCCGGCGCAGGATTATGTGGCCTCCAGCGGCAAGATGGTCAAGGCTGATGACATCGATCTGGTGGTGCGGGCCTTGTCCATGGGCAAGATGCATCACGCCATGATGGGCACGGCTGCCGTGGCCATTGGCACCGCTGCCGCTATCCCGGGTACGCTGGTCAGCCAGGCTGCAGGCGGTGGCGATCTTAGTCAGGTTACCTTTGGCCACCCCTCAGGCAGCTTGCGAGTAGGGGCGGAAGTGGCAGAGGTGCAGGGTGATTGGGTGGCTACCAAAGCCATCATGAGTCGTAGTGCGCGGATTCTGATGGAGGGGTGGGTGCGCGTGCCGGGGGATTGCCTGGACTGAGTCAGGCTAGATGTTTGCTGGCACAGCATGCTGTGCCCCTACGCGGGATGTTTGTTATTGATGTGACCGAGGGGGCATTACCGTAGGGTCACGGCATGCCGTGTCCGCGGTCGCGTGTAGGGGCAGGCCCGTGCACTACCACATCAAGTCATCGGGCACTTTGAAGTCGGCATAGGGATCATCCTCGCTGACTTCTTCGACCTTGGCGACGACTACCGGCCAATGAGGCACGCGCTCGGCCAGTTTGGCGACTAGATCCAAGGGGATCAATTCGTATTGTCCAGACACCCGAACGATACCCAACTTGCCACGGCTGAGTTGGTCGAACTGTTCCTGGTTGACGTAAATGCGCTTGATCTTTTTCTTGCTGACAAACTGATAGGCCACGTCACCGCCAGTGCGCTCCAGCTTGTGCTGGTCGATCAGTTGCTTTGCTTGGGCTTCGCGTTCCTTGCGTTCAGCCTCTTCCCGCTTTTGCTGGTTCAGTTGACGGTCACGTTCGGCCTTGTCGGCACGCGCTTTTTCAATGGCGGCGGCGGTGTCCTGCAAGCTACCCGGCGCTTGCTTGGCCGCTTTTTTCTTTTCGCGCTGGGCCTGTTTGAGTTTCTTCTCGTTAACCAGACCGGACTTGAGCAGTTGCGCTTGCAGTGAGTTGACCATGGGCTATTCCGTCAATAGATGAATCTGGCGGTAGTCTAGCGCAATCAAGGGTCTTTTTGTTCTTCTTCACGGGCTTCTTCTGCCTCGAGTTCGGCCTTGCGCTCGTTGATTTTATCCATCTTCTCTTTGCTGATCGGCATGGCATGCGCGGTATCACGCAGTAGCAGCAAGCTGCTGAGGACCATCCCTATGGCCAGGACAATGAAAATCCAACCGATGGCAGGCATTGCAGACTCCTCACGCGATGGCGTTATGGTTTTACCTGCATACTGCAGGAATGCGACTCAGGGTGCCAGTGCGTGTTTTTGCATCTGCAAGGTGTATTCGATCATTTCGACCGGCTCCGGGTAGTTGCTATCGCCCGGGGTACGCAGGCGTGATTGCATGATGACGCCGTGCATGGCACCGCGCAGAAAATACGCGGTTTTGATCGGGTTAGTGACGCGTTCAGGGCTAATACTGCCATCGACGAGGCCATTTTCCAGGCTGTAGATCATGTTGTGCATGATCTGTTCGCCACTGGCGGCCAGTTCCAGGGTCAGTGCATCTGGCTTGTGGACGTCGATAAAGGCGCTGACCTGGGTCAGGGCGTCAAAATAATCCGGCTTGTCCTGGCTGAACTGGAAGTAGGCGCGACCAATATTGCCGATCTGTTCCAGACCGGTGTTGCCGGCGGCAATGGCCTGGGCAAAGCGGGCGCACAGGTCCTGCACGGCACGCAGGATAATGCCACGCATGATGGCTGGCTTGTCGGTGAAGTAAACGTAGAGCAGGGCACGGCTCAGGCCGGCTTCATGGGCGATATCCTGCATGCTGGAGCGCTCGTAGCCTTTGCTGAAGAACATGGTCTCGGCGGCATCCAGTATGGCGTCGTGGCGCTGCTGCTTTTCTTCATCCCGACGTGTGCTCATGGTGGTCCTGTTTGCGATATGTAACCTTAGTTTGAATATCTGTTGACAAGATGTCAAACTTTGACAAACTGTTAATGACAGAGTGTCAACGAGTTGGGAGAAGGGTCATGTTCGTGCGAGCCGTAACATCCATTGTGCTGCTGTTGAGTCTTGCCCTACAGACGGGCTGCGCCGATAGTCCGTCAAAAGACCCTATTGCGGCTGCGTCGGCTGGCGAGCCGGTCGTGCCTGTGCGGGTTACTCCAGTGGTTGCGGATGAAGCCCCAGATGCCTTGCGTTTTGCCGGCGTGGCGGTGGCCGCGCAGCGCGCCAACCTGACGTTTCAGGTTGGCGGGGTGTTGAATCGGGGTGATTTACTGGTCGGTCAACCGGTTGAACAGGGCGCGGTGCTGGCGAGTGTCTACAACCCTGAGTTGCAGCCGGCATTGGCATCGGCGCAGGCGCGTTTGCGCGAATTGCGCAGCCAGTCCGAGCAGGCAACACGGGAAGCCGAACGCGCGACCACCCTTTATCAGCGTGGCGTCATTTCCGCCCAGCAGCGTGAACAATTGGAATCCAATGCCGCCAGTCTGCGGGCTGGTTTGCAGAATGCCGAGGCTGGCTTGCGCCAGCGCCAACAACTGACGGCGGAAGCTGAATTGAAAGCGCCTTTTTCCGGGCATATTGAGGCCTTGCCGGTGGAGTCGGGTGAATTTGTTGCGCCGGGGCAGACAGTGGTCCGTCTGGCCAGTGGTGATGCCCTGGAGATGACCATTCAGGTACCGGTGGAATGGGCGCAAGGGCTGGATAAAGGGCAGCGCATTGCGCTCTGGCCGCGCGCGGCGGCTGAGCCGTTGTGGGCCGAAATTAGTGAGCTGGGGCAGGGCAGCTCGCAGAGCAGTTCACTGTATCCGGTGACTTTACGCTTGCCCAACGGCGTTGTACGCAGTGGCGATACCCTGGAGGCGGAGTTACCACGTACCGCCAGTGCTGGCTTGCGCGTACCGCTGTCGGCGGTTGTGCGCCAGGTCGATGGGCAGGCGGTCTTTCGTATACGTGATGGCCGTGCCGAGCACTTGCCGGTGACAGTCAGCTCCATGCGTGGTGAGTGGGCAATGATCGGTGCAGAAGGTCTGCAGGCAGGCGATCAGGTGGTCTATGCCGGGCTTAGCCGCTTGCTCGATGGTGACCGGGTGGAGATACGGCGATGAGCCGCTGGTTGGCGGCACGTCCGCGCCTGGTTGGCCTGGTGGTTACCATGCTGTGCCTGCTCGGGCTGTCGAGCTATTTCAATATGGCGCGCCAGGAAGATCCGAGCTTTCCCTATCGCGCGGGCCTGCTGACGGTGATTTATCCCGGCGCCAATGCCGAGAGTATTGAGCGTCTGGTGCTGCGGCCTTTGTCTGATGAATTGCAGCAAGTGGACGAAATCAATTACTTCACGGCCAATGCCCGCAGTGGCGTGGCGCTGATCACCATTCAGTTGCGTGATGTGATTTATGACACGGATGCGGCCTGGGATCGGGTGCGGCAGGCGATGCAACGTGCCGAGGTCGACTTGCCTTCAGGGATTCAGCGCATGACGCTGGATGACCGATTGATCGATATTCCGGCGGTCGTCCTTGCGGTGCGCGGTGATGCGTCGCTGGTGCACCTGAGTAACGAGGCCGAGCGGCTGAAGCGGGCGATGATGGATATTCCCGGCCTGTCGCGGATCGAGATTGATGGCCATGCCGATGAGCAGATCACTATTGCTCTGCGCGATACCGAGTTGCGCCGCCACGGGCTGTCGCGCGGGCAATTACTGAACCGCTTGAGCGAGCGCAATCAGGTATTGCCGGGTGGTTTTGTGATTGCCGGTGAGCAGCGTCTCGGGCTGTTGCCCAACAGTGAGTTTGTTAGCCTGGACGAGTTGGCCGCGACGCAGATTGCCCTGCCACAGGGTGGCAGTGTCTCCCTGTCGG
>REBY01000131.1 GCA_007692485.1 Pseudomonadaceae bacterium
ACACGAAGGCATCCAGCAGATAGGCACCTGAGGCTTTTTGCAGCGGAGCGCGACTGGAGTCATCAATATCATAGAAACGCTGGCTGCCATCTTTCTGCTCGAAATCGTACCAATACTTACCCCGGAAAAAGGCACCAGAGTTGTTGTAGCTCAATTCCAGATCATGCGTACCACGGAATACCTTGGAGAAAATATCACCACGGTCGTAGTTCAAGCGACCATCATCAGAGGTACGGGCAACAGCCTGGCCACCCTGATCGCTACCATTACGATCGGTACCAAAGTGGATGAAGCGCTTGTCGGCACTGGTAGTAGAAACACTCATACCCACTGACAGTTGCGAGTCAAACTGACCACGCACGTCACCGATACGAAAATCAACTGCGTTTGCGGTTCCCGAGAAGCTGGCCAGCCCGATTGCCAGAGGCAATGCGGCAAGCTGCCAAGCATGCATTTTTTTTGTCATTGTGCTGCTCCGTTTTATTTGACTAGTACCTGCGCACGTATGTGCAGGACGCCACTAGTCTGCAACAGAGATAAGAGTTTTACCTGTCTCAGGCGGACATGCCTCTTTACCTGAAGGGACACGACGATAAAAAACTCTGAAGGCTCTATTTCAGTGACAGTTTCGCTATTCGGGGTATGAATACCGCCGATCTCTTGTCTGGACGGGACATCAAAAATGCCGTATTAATAGCCGTACAGGACATACTGAACCACAAAAAGAAGAAACAGTACCATGACCGCGATAACCCCCTTGATCAGGACGACCAGGGAGTCTTCGGCCGTACCGCAGGAACATACCTGCTGGCTGACTCTCATCAACCTGGGGCTTGCCCCCTATGGCAACTCGCTGGATGACTCGCCACTGACCCGGCAGTTGAACCAGACGCCACGCAGTGCACTTGAAGGGCTGAGCCAAAGCACCTGTGCCCTGCTTTGGGATGAGGCCATCAAGTTGAGTAAAGACCCACTATTCGGTCTGAAGCTGCCGCAACAACATAGCCCAACACCACTGCAAGCCGTTGCCCTGACCGCTAAAGCCTGCCCCAACCTGGGTAGCGCACTGAATACCTTGAGCCGTTACCTGCCGTTAACCACCAATCAGGCCCGATTGGAAATTCGTATTTTTGAACATCAGGCTCAATTGATTCTGCACCCAGTCGGCGAGCCGCACCCGCAGCATCTGTATGCGGTCATGGGCTATATCGTTCAATTGCTAGACCAGTTGCACGAGCACCGTAGCGCTCAACTGACCATCGAACTGCCCCTGGACCAACAGGTAAAGCCGGATGCAGATACCGCGCTGGGTCACGCAGCAATGTCGGATAGCGAGCGCTTCCGCATCAGCCTACCCCGCGAAGCGCTTGAATTACCGTTGAGTGGTGCCGATGAGATGCTACTCAACGGCATGCACGACACTCTGGGTAACTTGCTGGCACGCACACCAACCCACGGACTGATCGAGCAAGTCAAAAAACGTATCGTCGATTTGATCAGTGCTGGCGAGGTGTCAGAAAAAGCCATTGCCGAGCCGATGAAAATCAGCCCGCGGCACTTGCGGCGCAAGCTCAACCAGCACGGCACCACCTACGAACAACTGGTGGATGAAGTGCGTCGTGATAACGCCCTGCGCTTGATTGCCGATCAAAGCCTGTCATTGACCGAGATCGCCTATGAGTTGGGCTTTCTGGACCCCAGCAGCTTTACCCGTGCCTTTCGCCGCTGGACGGATATGAGCCCGACAGGCTATCGCCGGCAATTAACCGGCGACAAGCGCCGGCTCAGTGCTTGATGAACAACAGTGTCATACGGTCACTTTCACCGATTGAGAGATAACGCGCCCGATTTTCATCGCCCAACCGCAAGGTCGGGGGCAGCGTCCAGACACCTTCAGGGTGGTCGGCGCTGTCCTGGGTGTTCTGGTTGATCGGGCTGCGAGAAACCAGCTCAAAACCCGCCTCTTCGGCCATGGAAATCACCAGATCTTCTGCGACATAACCTGACTCAATCATCTCTTCCAAGGTTACCCCTGCGCGCGCACGATGCTCTACCACGCCCAGCTTGCCCCCCGGTTTGAGAGCAGCATAAAACTTGTCGAAGACAATTTGAGCCTCTTCCTCGCCCGCTGATAACCAGTTATGCACATTACGGAAAGTCAGCACCCGGTCAGCCGACTCCGGCTCAGCCATCGGCTGCTCCGGGTCATAATTCAATACGCTGAGCTCAACCCGATCCAGGTTGCTGCGCGGGCGCTCCAGCATGCTCTTGTAGCTTTCCAGGCTGTCACGAAAGTATTCAACCTCGCTATCAGGGTCAAAGTGCGCAGCAATCAGCTCGCCCTCGTCATACAACAGTGGAGCAAGGATTTCGGTATACCAGCCAGCACCTGGCCAGACTTCCACAACGGTATGGTCTGGTTTGACACCGAAGAAGGCTAGGGTTTGCTCCGGATTGCGGTGCGCGTCGCGCATCACATTGGTAATAGAGCGCCCACTTGAACCGACCGCCTGCCGCAACGCCTCTTCATGCTCCAAAGAAAGCTGTGGTGGCATGGTAGCTTCGTCGGCAACAAAGGTTTGTTCGGCAACAATACCTACCGACAGAGACAGGGCCGCAGCCCCAGCAAGCATCCTGAACATGGAATCTTCCTCGATAAATTGACTACTTGATTACCTACTACCCTAACAGTTGGAAACACTCACGTCATGGCAGCGCCGGTTTTTTCCCGATAAAGGTGTAACATCATCAGAGCTGTTACATCACAACACATACAGTTATCAGTAAGGATGTTCCCGTGCGCGATACCCTGCCCCTGCTCAACCAGTTGGACTTCCCTGCACTGCAGCGCCGTGCTCTGGATACCTTGCAAGTCAATCTGACGTATCTTTGCAACCAGCGATGCTTGCACTGCCATGTCAACGCGGGCCCAACACGCACGGAAAGCATGTCTGACACGGTGATCGAACTGCTGTATGCGGTAATCGACAGCCACGCGGTGCAAACCCTGGACCTGACCGGCGGCGCGCCGGAAATGCATCCGCGCTTTCGCGATATTGTGCAACACGCGCGCAGTGAAGGCTTGCAAGTCATCGACCGTTGCAACCTGACCATCCTCAGCGAGCCCGGTTACGAAGGGCTAGCCGAGTTTCTGGCTGAGCAAGGGGTACAAGTGTCGGCGTCCTTACCCTGTTACTCCCGAGATAACGTCGACCAGCAACGGGGCGATGGTGTATTCGAGCGCAGCATTCAGGGGCTACAAGCCCTCAACGCGCTGGGGTATGGCAAGCCCGACAGCGGGCTGGAACTGAACCTGGTTTACAACCCACAAGGGCCTAGCCTGCCGCCACCACAGCAAGCCTTGCAAGCCGATTACCAGCAACACTTGTGGGAAGACTTTGGCATTGTGTTCAATCAGTTGCATACCATTACTAACCAGCCGATTGCCCGCTTTGGCAGCACTCTGGTAAGCAAAGGCCAGTTCAACACCTATATGACGCTTCTCAAGGACAACTTCAGCCGTGACAACCTGTCCGGCCTGATGTGCCGCAATACGGTCAGTGTCGACTGGCAGGGCTATCTGTACGACTGTGATTTCAATCAGATGCTGGATTTGCCCATGCCCACTCTGGCCAAAGATCGCAGTCACTTGCGTGACTTGTTGCAAGCCCGACTCGATGGCAAGCCCATCGCCACCCGCGATCATTGCTTTGCCTGTACTGCTGGTCAGGGGTCCAGTTGTGGCGGGGCGCTGGGGGCCTGATCACCTGGCCCAGCGCATGAAAGTGGCATGCACCCGGGCACTGCATGCTGTGCCCCTACACCAAGCTCAGACCCCATACAAAAAACCTGATGCAATATCGCGTAGGGTCACGGCATGCCGTGACCGCCAGGCTCAGCCTCACGCTCGCTGATCTGCCGGTATAATTGCTCCGCCGCTGCTTTCAACGCGCGCGCTTCAGCCAACTCCATATCCGCCATACACCACAAGCGATGCGGAACATCCTCCGCTTGCTTGCGTAGATCGCTGCCCGCCGGGGTCAGACACATCAACCATTGGCGCTCATCCTGCTCACTCTTGCGCCGCTGAACCAACCCCTTCTGCTCCAGACGCTTGAGAATAGGCGTCAGGCTGCCTGAATCCAGCCGGGTTTTCGTGACCAGATGTTTAATCGCTACTTCATCTGCTTCCCACAACGCCAACATCACCAGATACTGCGGATAGGTCAGCCCCAAGGGCTCCAATAGCGGCCGATAGGCGCGCACCACCGCGTTACTCGCGGAATATAGCGAATGGCATAGTTGATTTTGTAACAACAAGGGATCGGTAACATCAGTAGGTAAAGACATGGCGCACCCAGCAAGCATCAGATAATTTATTTTGCGCGCAAGCTATTGACCGGTCAACCTCCACTGCGTATTGTTTTGCGCACAAGATAATTTATGGGTACTCACCATGTTAAAAGCACTTCTGATTATTCTCGCCATACTTGCCCTGCTGGTCGCGGCGTTTTTTGCCCGCATCTATTGGCAAAATGCCCAAGTGCCGGCCTTAGGCCATACTCAAGGGCAATTGGCACCGCTGAGCAGTAAGCCCAACGGCGTTTCCACCCAGGCCGAAGAGACAGACAAGCAGGTGGAACCCTGGCCCTTTTTCGGCGACCAGAAAACCAGCATGCAAGCCATCATGGCAGCTGTTCAAAGCTACGGTGAGGTTGAAGTGGTCACCCAGGATACCGATTACCTGCGCGTCGTCTTTATCACCCCGCGCATGCGTTTCCGTGATGACGCCGAGTTTTACCTGGACAGTGAGAGCGAGCAGATCCACTTCCGCTCCGCCAGCCGCGCCGGGCATTCGGATATGGGCCTGAACCGTGAACGCTACGAGGCCCTGACGCACTTGTACCTTGAACAGCAAAACTGAGATAACTGATGTCCGCCAAAAAAATTGCTGTACTGGCCGTTGTGGTCACACTGGTTGCTCTGTTCTTCGGTCTTGAACTCAACCAGTACTTCAACCTGGAAACCATCAAGGCGCAGCAAAGCAGCCTGGAGCAGCACGTCAGCAGCCAGCCACTGCTGGCCAGCGCCATCTACTTTGTGGTCTATGTTGTGGTCACTGCCCTGTCATTACCCGGTGCAGCTCTGATGACGCTGATTGGCGGTGCCTTGTTCGGACTGGGCTGGGGTTTGCTGCTGGTGTCCTTTGCCTCCACCTTGGGCGCGACACTTGCCATGCTGATCAGTCGCTTTCTGCTGCGCGATTGGGTCAAGGCAAAATTTGGTCAGCGGCTGGCGCGTATAGATAAGGGCGTGGAGCGCGAAGGTGGCTTTTATCTGTTTGCCCTGCGTCTGGTGCCCGCTTTCCCGTTCTTCCTGATCAACCTTGCCATGGGTCTGACCAAGCTGAAAACATCGACCTACTGGTGGGTGACCCAACTGGGCATGCTGCCGGGTACTGTGGTCTATGTGAACGCCGGCCGTGAACTGGGTCAGGTCGACAGCCTTGGCGGTATCCTTTCCCCCGGCCTGATCGGTGCCTTTGTTCTGCTCGGCCTGTTCCCGTTGATTGCGCGGAAACTGCTCAACATTCTGCAGGCGCTCAAGGTCTATCGTGGCTGGAACAAGCCGAAAACCTTTGACCGTAACCTGGTGGTGATCGGCGCCGGTAGTGGCGGACTGGTGAGTGCCTATATTGCTGCGGCGGTAAAAGCCAACGTCAGCCTGGTGGAAAAGCATGCCATGGGCGGCGACTGCCTGAACACCGGCTGTGTGCCCAGTAAGGCGCTGATTCGTAGTGCACGATTGGCCCATGATATTCGCCAGGGTGAACAATTGGGTATCTCCACGGGTGAACCCAAGGTCGACTTTGCTGCGGTAATGGAGCGTATTCAACGGGTAATCGCCGATATCGAACCGCATGACTCGGTAGAGCGCTATACCGGCCTGGGTGTCGATGTGATTCAGGGTGCGGCCACCATCACTTCACCCTGGCAGGTTGAGGTCAACGGCCAGACGCTGACCACTCGCAATATCATTATCGCCGCCGGCGCCCAGCCCTTTGTTCCACCGCTGCCCGGCATCAATCAAGTGCCCTGCTATACCTCGGACAGCATCTGGTCCCTGCGCGAGCAACCCAAACGCCTACTGGTACTCGGTGGTGGCCCGATCGGCTGCGAATTGGCGCAGGCATTTCAGCGCCTCGGCAGTCAGGTTATTCAACTGGAACGCAGTGCCTGTGTACTGCCACGCGAAGATGCCGAAACCCGCGAGCTGGTCGAGCAAAGTCTGCGCGCCGATGGTGTTGATCTGCGCCTGGAGCATGAGGCCGAAAGCTTTGCTGCCGAGGGTGACAACTTCAGCGTCAACGTGAAAAATCTGATCAATGGCGAGATCGAGCAGCTTGGCTTTGATGCTCTGCTGCTGGCTGTGGGCCGCAAAGCTAACGTCAGCGGCTACGGTGTGGAAACCCTGGAACTGGAAGTGCGCGACAATGGCACCCTGGCAACCAACGAATACCTCGCTACCCGTTTCCCGAATATCTATGCCGTCGGTGACGTCACCGGTCCTTACCAGTTCACCCATGTGGCTGCGCATCAGGCCTGGTATGCCGCGGTCAACGCCCTGTTTGGTAGCCTCAAGCGTTTCAAAGTGGATTATCGGGTTATCCCCCGCGTCACCTTTACTGAACCCGAAGTGGCCACGGTGGGCCTGACCGAAAATGAAGCCAATGCCCAGGGCGTCAGTTATGAAGTCACCCGCTATGGCATTGACGACCTGGACCGCGCCATCGCTGACGACAGCGCCCATGGTTTCGTCAAAGTACTGACCAAACCCGGCAAAGACCAGATCCTCGGCGTGACCATCGTCGGCGCCCATGCCGGCGAGCTGCTGGCCGAATACGTGCTGGCGATGAAGCATAACCTGGGGCTGAACAAGATTCTCGGCACCATTCACAGCTATCCAACCATGGCCGAAGCCAACAAGTTTGCCGCCGGTGAATGGAAGAAAGCCCATGCACCGCAGGGCCTGCTGCGCTGGGTAGCACGCTTTCATAACTGGCGGCTGGGTGGCTAGGCATGTTGTTCAGTCTGATCATGCCGGTGCGCAATGAAGCCGCCGGCATCTGTGAAGTCCTGGCCCCGCTGCAAGCGTTACGCGGGGAGCTGGAAATCATTCTGGTCGATGGTGGCAGTACCGACGCCACGGCTGAACGGGCACGGCCATTGGTTGATCAACTACTGACCAGCCCACCCGGCCGGGCTCGTCAGATGAATACCGGCGCCGCAGCAGCCAGCTGTGACTGGCTGATTTTTCTGCATGCCGACACCCGTTTGCCCCCCGGCTTTACCGACATCATTCGCCAACAAGTCACTGAATGGGGGCGCTTTGATGTGCGACTGGCCCCTTCATCAACCCTATTGCGCCTGGTGGCCTGGATGATGAACCAGCGCTCGCACCTCACCGGTATCTGCACCGGCGACCAATGCCTGGTAATTCGCCGGGCATTGTTTGAGCAGCTCGGTGGCTATGCTGACCTGCCGCTTATGGAAGATATTGAGCTGAGCAAGCGACTGCGTCGGCACAGCCGCCCTGCCCGCCTGCGTCCGCCATTGACCACCTCCAGCCGGCGCTGGCAGCAGAAAGGGGTTATACGCACCATTGTGCTGATGTGGGGGTTGCGTCTGGCCTACTGGCTGGGTGTCAGCCCACAGCGGCTAGCGCGCTGGTATCGGTAAAGCGATAGAGTTATGCCATGAACCCATTACCACTGCTTATCTTCGCCAAGGCCCCCATCTCGGGCCAGGTCAAAACCCGCTTGATTCCGGCGTTGGGCGCAGACGGGGCCTGCGCGCTCTATACCCGCCTGCTGCGCCACACTCTGATGCAAACCGCCGCCTGGCCGGGTCAGCGCTTTCTCTACTGCGCACCGGATACCCAGCACCCCACCCTGCTAGCGTTGGCAAAAGCCTTCAATCTGCAATTACGCAGCCAGCATGGCGAGGATCTGGGGATGCGTATGCACAACGCCCTTGCTGAACACCCCGGTGGTGCTCTGCTGATCGGTACCGACTGCCCGGAACTGACCTGCTCACACTTGCATCAGGCCGCCGACGCACTGGTCAACAGGCACAGTGTTTTTCTGCCCAGTGAAGACGGCGGCTATGTGCTGGTCGGTCAGCAATCAGCGCACCCGGCGCCTTTTACCGATATGCGCTGGAGCCAGCCGGATGTTATGGCGCAAAGTCTGCTACGACTAGAGGCTGCCGGCCTCAGCACCTGGCTGGGCCCAACCCTCTGGGACCTGGATGAACCGGCCGACCTGCCTCGCCT
>REBY01000149.1 GCA_007692485.1 Pseudomonadaceae bacterium
GTCGATTGATGATGATCATGACTCCGGCCTTTTCTTTTACCACACCTTGCTTGCTTTCATTTTTGCGGATGAAGCAGCCATACTTTGTTGGAGATAAAACTTACCCATCCCGCTTCGTTCTGAGGCTTGATCTGCACATGAAAAAGTTGCCTTGTTCGGTTAAGGTGGCGTTTGAGATTATTGATTGAGAGTGACTTGAAGACCGCTATGGCCCGAGCTTCCCGTTTATTGCTTCCCTTGGTGTGTAGTGCCTTACTGATCTCTGGCTGCATGTCCAGCTATCCGCTCGGCTTGAGTGAAGAGGAGTGGGTGCGTTTATCACCAGAGCAGCAACTGGATGCCCGCTCGCGGCAGGCGGAAATAGATCAGGCAGAGCGTGCACGGCGAGCCGAGGCGGCCCGTTTGGCTGCTGAGCAGCAGCGACTGGAACAGCAGGCGCGAGAGGAGCGGTTACGTAATGCCGCCCCTGGCGATCTGGTGCAATGTGTATTAGATGATGCGGAGGGCTATTTTGCCGGCGACTGGCGAACGGCATCACCAGTAGGCTTTTCGTTGGTGTTGGGCTACCGAGAAGTGATAGCGGTGGCTGAACAGGACCGTAGCAGCAGGCAGGTGCTGGCACATGCCAGTTTTGATGGTGCTCAGATTGAGCTATGCCGCCCCCATCGTAATGAATGTGCTCGTCTGGCTGCGACGCAGAATCAATTGCAGCGGGGCGTCAGTCGCCATGTTCAACTGGATCGTGTGCTTCGTGGCCGTTTGTACTGTGATATGCCGCGAAGCTCAGGGTATTGGCCCAGGTAGTTGATGCAAACGCCTGGATCTGACTCCTGTTTATAGCAATCAATGGGGTCAGAGTCGATTGATTGCGTCACACTGCAAGCAGCCGCGCTTACGGCCTAATCGGCTAACCAGCCGGCATGGGCAGTACGCCGTTTTGGGTAAAGGTGCATAAGGTAAATCTTGATCGAGTGCACTGCTATTATCTGTTCCAGCATGCCGGAATGATAATTTAGTGTGACAAAGGTCTCAGTTTGACAAATAGGCTATTTGTCTCACTCGGGTAGTGCAGTATTGTTACGCCATCACGGATGACATCAACCAGGGATGGCTGACTTGTTCTTGATCGGAAGGGCTGCTCCCGTCTAATGATGGGGCAGCCCTTTTTTGTTGGGGCTTGGATCAATGGGGTTATGATGCGGGTTATCACTGCTCAAAAAATGCCAGCGTACGCACTTCAATACTTTCACGTGGTGCCGCATCCGCTGGTGTGTTCGGATCCTGAAAAGCGGTGTGGGGCACAAAGCGGGCGCGCCCGTCGGTTCGCGAGTCGTAGCCTTTGATCAGCAGGACCTCATCACGCTGCATGTCGGGAAAATACATCCAGCGCTGCGCAGGATTGAATGCCAGGTGATAGATCTCGCCGGTGCGTCCGGGGTAGATCATGTCGGTGGCGATCAGGTCCTCGGGGTTCAGGGTGGCGGCATCGAGCACCGCCAGCGGGGAGCGCTTCACTGGTCCTTTGATCGGACGCCAGGCATTGACCTGCACAAAGGGCGTTTTTTGTAGCTGGTCTGCCTCTTCTGCACCCAATAGGTCCCGCACCCGCTGCGGAGCAGATTGCTCGGTATAGTCGTTGTGGGCACGCACTGCGGGCGCCTTGGCACCGCTTTTGCCGCCGTCATCGCGGCGCCGGGTATGGTCGAAGATGATCACTCGGGAGGCTCCGGTAGCGGCCTTAATCAATGCTTCGATTTCCGGGTAGTAGCTCTGCCTGACCTGTGCATCGCTGTAAAAATCCTCGACGCGGCTGGGTTGCTGGTGCAGTTCTATCCCATGGCGGTCGAGGGTCAGCGCACTTGTCCTGGCGCGCGCATTTTGGATTGTCACTGCGCGCTGTTCCAGCTGGGCAAAGTAATGCGGTTCGGCGTCACCGGTTAGCGCTTCGGTATGCACGTAGGGGCGTTCCTTGGTGTGACGCATAAATGTGATCTCTGCGGTCACTGTGCCTGCGGGAGGTGACGTATTTGCGTTTGCTGTGGTCATCCGGTGCTCCGTGTGCCGATCTGTTCTTTTTATCTGCGGGCCATCCTCCAACGTTTCAAGGTCAGTTGCGGTAAATCAATGGGGTCAGAGTCCATTGATCGGTGCAGAGCGCACACGCTCACCTGCAGCAAAGCCCGATCCGTTAGGCCGGGCTTTGTTGGCAGGCGGTTAAGTTAAAGCAGGTCTTGGTCGGAGTCCTTGGCCTTGCGGATATCCCGGACCACGGCTGCGCAGATGACGATCAGCACACCCAGAGTCAAAGCAGGCCAAACCAGGATGTAGGCTGCATACAAGAGTTCATTGGTCATTTTGCATTCTCCGCTTCCAGAGTGTGTTCATTATCTGCGTTGTCGTAATCACCTACCCGCTGTTTGATCAGGTTGAAATCAAAGCGTTCTTTACTGAACAGGGTCATGGCTGTGCAGACCAGGGCGCTGGCGCCGTAGGCCGTTAGTGAGGCCATCAACACGGTGTAGTCGCGCAGGAAACCGGTGGCAAATATCAGCATGACTACCAGAGCTAGCAGTCCGGCAGCCAAGCCGGTTACCCGGCCAAAGAAGCCGAAAACCATCAGCCCGATAACCACTGCGCCCCCGACTGAGGCCATGAACTCGTATGCCAGTACGGTAATTCCGGTCATTGCCAAGAGCTCAAAACGGGCGATACAGAACAGGGCCATGGCGACAACGACAGCCCAAGTAAAGGCTGCATTGGTCACCCGATCCCAGTAACAGCTGACAATAACCGGGAATACAATGGCGCCCCATAGTGCACCGACAAAGACCAGCATAACCAGGATATCCAGCGAGAAGCTCGCAAATATCAGGCCTGCGGCGGTCGCCACAATCATGGTGATCCGCCCGACGAGCATCATGAGGCGAGGGTTGGGGTTTTTGCTGGCGATATTCTTGCCGTAGACATCCGCCATCATGATGGTGGAGAGTGCGGACAGGTCCGAATCCGCGGTGGAGGACAAGGAACCAATCACCAGTACAAAAAACAGCGCCACGAACACGGGCGACAGGTAAGTCGATACCATCTGCGGAATGATGTTGTTCATGTTGCCGTCAATCGGCTCCATACCAACGGATAGTGCCATCAAACCAATCATGCCCAGTCCGATGACGATGGCACCGTAACCGATGGTGGCGGTGATGAAGGTGGATTTGATGTGGCTCTCGCGGACTGCGAACAGACGCTGGGAGATGGTCTGGTTACCGATGGCATAAGCCAGTACGGCAACGAAGAAAGGTGCCCCCTGGTTCATGATGGCATCCATGGAGAAGAAGCTTGCCTGTTGCTCGGTCAAACGGCTAAGCCCATCGACCATGACACTGGGCCCGCCAGCAGAGTAGAGCACGGCAGGAATGATCAAGATGGCGATGGCCATTAACGCTACCAATTGGGCAAAATCGGTAAACACCGAGGCCCTGAAGCCGGATGTAAGGGTGTAGGCTAGAACACCGACACCGGCGACTATGACGCCGGTCTGGAACGACAGCGGCGACAAGACAGCCACCAGGGCGCCAGCTGCGGTGAAATTCACCATCAAACTGATCACGCTGCCAAGGATGTTGGAGCCGGCCAGTATCAACTGACTTGAAGCGCCATGACGGGCGTGAATCAGCTCACCCAGGGTATGGCCATTGGGTGCCAGTTTGCGGAAACGGCGCCCGAACGGGTAGATGAATAGAATCATAAGCGCACCCCATAGCCCGTAATGGATGGGGCCAGAGACGCCATAGGTATACCCGGAGGTAGCCGCAGCATAAAAGGACGCGGCCCAGATCCAGGTCGCCGTCATGCTCGCGGCCCCCATGCCGAAGCCGACCTTGTGGCCCGCCACCATAAAGCCGGTGGTGTCTTCCTTGTCCTTGCGGATCAGCAGGGTCAGCAGGTAGGTGCCACCATAAAAGCCAAACAGCAACAGCAATACGGTCAGTGTTGAAAACTGGGTAAAAGCATAGTCGTTCAAATCATGTCCTCTTTTTCAAAACAACGGATATCCCTTGGCGACCTGCCGTTAAGGAGGTGCTGCAAGTTAGGAGCAGGTATCCGGTAATCTCGTTTAAGCGGTGTTGCCGTATGACAACAATGAGCCGTGGTGGCCCTGATTTGAGGTGGCTATGGAAAACTCAGGTGGGGTAGCAGCCCAGAAAGATCTTTAGAAATCATTATAATTACGGTCCTTTTAACCAGAAGCAAAGCAGCATTGGGCACTGGGATGTTGCGTCTTTATAGCTACGCTAACAGCAAAAATGCTAGCCCAAACAATAGTTTCGGGTTGATCATCCGGGAACCCGAATGAGGGAGCGCAAGACCTTACGCACATATTTGTGCAGAGTCCAGTTATTAGACCTCAAACCTTTTTGTGGCGATGCTTGAGTTGATTGTGTGACAAAGATCTCAGTTTGACACAGCCGCTATTTGCCGTTGGTCAGGTAGCGTCCGGTAGGCAGTCATGAGGCTTTGATGCAGCAGTTGGATGCCATGGTTGCGGCTGGCGGGGAGGGGTTGATACTTAATTGCGACGTGGGCCATTATCTGGCCGGGCGCTCGGACGATCTACTCACGGTAACCAGGCGCGAAAACGCCGGACGACGCGCCCTACCTGAATTTGTGACCATCATTTTTGCAGGGCACGCTCTCACCTGCAACACAGTTGCTGCTCAATTGCATGCTACAGGGTGAGAGGGAGGTAGTGTGGTACTTAGAAGATCAACATGAATACGCCAATAACAACAGCGAGGCCGATCAAAAAGATAATACCTATAGTGCCACCGAGAAACTTCAGCATAATGAGACTCCTTGTTTTGCTTTCATCCTCTCAAGCTACGACTCCCTGGTTCCGGCATAGTTCAAGGTAACTGATTGGGGTTGGTTGCCGGGAAGTTATCCCCCGGCGTTCAGGGGTCCAAACTGGGTGGGCGGTCTCAATATTGAATTTGCCCGACAAGTTGCAAAGGCAGTCAACGACCCCCGGTTTCTAATCGACATTAACTCTCTGAGCCTGCTCAAGGGAGCTAATGTGTGATCTGGGCCTTGCACTTGGTACAGAGGTTAGCGTGCATAGTTAAACTACCCGGAGTATATTGGAGCGGTGCGTTACCTGATTCATCCCACCAACAGGAAGCTGAATATGTCTCTCCGTATCAATGATATTGCCCCGGATTTCACGGCTGATTCCACGATTGGCCAGCTGTCTCTGCATGACTGGATTGGCGATAGCTACGCGATTCTTTTTTCTCATCCGAAAGACTTTACGCCGGTGTGCACGACCGAGTTCGGTGCAGTTGCCCAGTTGGCACCAGAGTTCGCCAAGCGCAATACCAAGGTCATGGGTGTGTCTGTCGATAACGTCGAAGAGCACAAGAAGTGGCAGCGGGATATTGAAGCCTTTTGCGGGGCACCTGCGGATTTCCCGATTATCGATGACACGTCGCTGACAGTGTCCAAGCTCTACGACATGTTGCCGGCCGATGCCTACTTGCCCGACGGTCGAACGCCAGCAGACAGCGCCACTGTGCGCAGTGTGTTCATCCTCGGTCCGGATAAGAAAGTACGTCTGACTATGACGTATCCGATGTCAGTCGGGCGTAATTTCGCCGAAATCCTGCGCGCGCTCGATGCCGTCCAGGCCACTGATGGGGTGCCCATTGCAACACCCGCCAACTGGGTACCCGGCCAGGATGTGATTGTCGCTCTGAGCTTGAATAACGACCAGGCCCAGGAAAAATTTGGCGCCCTGGACATCAAGTTGCCCTACCTGCGCTTCATCTCCGCTCCCAAGAAATAAATCAATGGGGTCAGAGTCAATTGAAAAAGCTGCGCCAGCGCTATTCTTGGCGCAGCTTTTTGTTGCTATCCCGTTTGCCTGAACTGATCTGCATCATTGGCCTTGGCGCGCGCTTGTGGGATATTTCTACATAAATATCCGGTGAGAGTATTCCGCAATGCCAACCAAGTATCTGTTAGACGAATCGCAAATGCCCACGGCCTGGTACAACATTCAGGCTGACTTGCCGGAGCCGTTACCGCCGGTTCTGCATCCGGGCACCCATCAGCCCGTCACTGCCAGCGATCTTGAGCCCTTGTTTACCCCGGCTCTGATCGAGCAGGAAATGACCACTGAGCGCGAGGTAGAGATCCCCGAGCCGGTGCGTGAAATCTACAAGCTTTGGCGGCCTGCGCCACTCTATCGTGCTTATGGCCTGGAGAAGGCGCTGGGTACGCCGGCGAAAATCTATTACAAGTACGAGGGTGTCAGCCCGGCGGGTAGCCATAAACCCAACTCGGCAATACCGCAGGCTTTCTACAACAAGGAAGCGGGCATCAAGCGCTTGACGACCGAGACGGGGGCAGGGCAGTGGGGTACGTCGCTGTCCTTTGCTGGCGCCCACTTTGATCTTGATGTCACGGTATTTCAGGTCAGCGTTTCCTATCAGCAGAAGCCCTACCGCAGGGCGGTGATGGAAACTTATGGCGCCAAATGCGTTGCCTCTCCATCCGAGCTGACCGAGTTTGGTCGTCAGGTGCTGGCAGAAACGCCCGATCATACCGGTAGCCTGGGGATTGCTATTTCCGAGGCGGTCGAGTTGGCCGTCAAGGACCCGGATACCAAGTACGCGCTGGGGTCGGTACTCAATCATGTGCTTTTGCATCAGAGCATTATTGGTCTGGAATCCATGCAGCAAATGGAGATGGCCGGTGATTGGCCGGATGTGATTGTTGGCTGCACTGGCGGTGGCTCCAACTTTGCCGGTATCGCTTTCCCCTTTATCGGCCAGGCACTGCGCGGTGGCCAGAAGTCGCGAGTTGTTGCGGTTGAACCGTCTGCCTGCCCGTCCTTGACGCGCGGTAAATATGCCTATGATTATGGCGATACGGCGCACATGACACCGCTGACCAAGATGCATACGTTGGGTGCGCACTTTACGCCACCGGGTTTCCACGCAGGTGGTCTGCGCTACCACGGTATGGCGCCCCTGGTATCGCATATCAAGGAGCTTGGCTTGTTCGACGCCGTGGCTTATACCCAAAAGCAATGCTTTGAGGCCGGCGTCATCTTTGCGCGGGCGGAAGGTATCGTACCGGCGCCAGAAGCCAATCACGCGGTCAAGGGTGCAATTGAGGAAGCTTTGCGCTGCAAGCGTGAAGGCAAAGAGGAAGTGATTCTGTTCAATCTCTGCGGGCATGGTCATTTTGATATGGCGGCCTACACAGCCTACTTTGCGGGTCAACTGAGCGATCACGAATACAGCGAAGAGGAGCTCGCCATGGCCCTGTCAGGCCTCCCCAGCCTCTAACCGATCAATGGGGTCAGAGTAAATTGAAAATTTCCGTGAACTGGTTCACATCGAGGTGATTTGCATCTTTGCTTGATTGCGTGTTGCTGGCATTGTCCTGACATCACGGATGACAGCAACCAAGGACGGTTACCTAATTCTTGATCGAAAAGGCTGTTCCGGCTAATTACCGGACAGCCTTTTTTGTTGAGCCGTATCAAGGGTCGGCATCTACCAGGATGGTGGTGAGTAAGCCGGTCGACCGAGGCGTTTGATTGTCAAGGAAGAGCCCATGGCCCGTCGCCCACGCTTTTTTATGCCGGACTGCCCACTGCATATCATTCAGCGCGGTAACAACCGTGCGCCTTGTTTTCTGCAAGAGTCCGATTACACGACCTACTTGCATTTTATGTGTGAAGCCGCTGCGGAATACCAGGTAGCGATTCATGCGTATGTGCTGATGACCAATCATGTTCACATTCTGGCGACACCTGCAGACGACCAAGGCGTCAGTCGGATGATGCAAGCGCTGGGTCGCCGTTATGTGCGTCGCTTCAACTATACCCATGTGCGTACAGGCACTCTGTGGGAGGGGCGTTATCGCGCCAGCCTGGTCGATTCGGAGCAGTATTTGCTGGCGGTCTACCGGTATATCGAACTCAACCCGGTGCGGGCTGGCATGGTTGACTTACCCGAAGACTATCCGTGGAGTAGCTATGCACATAATGCGCTTGGCAAGGTGATCAATATGATTACTCCTCATCCGTTGTATCTTGATTTGGGGTGCCGTTCGGACAGCCGTGAGCAGGCCTATCGGCGTTTGTTTGCGTTGCCAACCCGCGATGAAGAGCTGGAGAAAATACGCGCGGCGGTGATTTACGGACGACCTTTAGGTGGGCAAAGGTTTATTGACACTGTGGAAGCGCGCACGGGCCTGCGCG
>REBY01000148.1 GCA_007692485.1 Pseudomonadaceae bacterium
CCGGAATGGCCGGGTCTTCCCAATCGGCTGCGCGGTCTTGCTCAGGATCAGCCGCAGGGCCTACCGAGTGCCGGCTGATTTGCGTGCGCATACCCGCCGGGGCAGCAACAAAGACCTTGATATTGTCTTCTGCCACTTCCTGGGCGGTGCTCTGGAACAGGCCATGCAAGGCATGCTTGGTCGCTGCGTAATGCCCCATAGTACCCGGCGCTGCGCGTGTACCCAGAATCGATGAGACGTTCAGAATAGTGCCGCCGCCCTGCTCGCGCATATGCGGAATGACCCGTTGCGCCAGATCGGCATAGGCCCAGTAGTTCACTTCCATCAAACGCTTGGCCTCGTCCATATCCATCTCTTCCAACGTGGCCAGGTAAGAATAGCCAGCGTTGTTGAACAGATAATCAATCTGCCCAAACTCTTCCAGCGTGCGCTCGATAATCTGCGGCCGTTGATCCGCTTCGGCCAGATCGGTTTCAATCACGATGGCCTCGACGCCTTGTGAGCGCAGCTGCTCTGCCAGCTCATGCGATGGATCCGGACGAATATCGACCATAACCAGTTTCATTTCTTTAGCAGCGGCCAGCAACGCCAGCTCGCGCCCAAGACCGTAACTGGTGCCAGTGATGATGGCGACTTTATCCTTGAATACATGCTCGTCGGCTTGGGCCGGCTTGCTGATTGATAGCAGATAAACGCAAGCAACCAGAGTCATAATCAATAGCGCCAAACTGCGACGCGACGCTAGCGGGTGGGAAGAGGGCATGACAACGCTCCTTGTGCGGAATCAGAAAGATGATCACTGTACTGACAACCGGGCTAATACAAAGCCCATTGAAACATGTCGTTGCAGTTACATCCACGCTTGCTGACGGCTTTGCCTGGATGATTTGTGGCCTGAATAGCCATACCGATCAGGCATGCGCCTGGCGTACACTCTTTTTGGTTCGACTACTTTAAGGCTCCCATCATGTTTTCACGCAGTCTGTTGGCGCTGACCACTGCCACCTGTGCCGTCGGCACCCAGACCTTTGTCTTTGCTGGCCTGCTGATTGAACTGGCCGCCGACCTTGGCGTCAGCGTAGCCGTAGCCGGCTACCTGGCCGTTGCCTATGCCATTACGTATGCCTTTACCGCGCCACTGATTGCCCTGAAAACCGGCCGCTGGGAACGCCGCCGACTGCTATGGATGGCCATGCTAACCCTGGCCGTGATCAATTTACTGGCCGCCCTGGCCAGTAACTTTTCCGACCTTATTATATTGCGGATTGCCGCCGGCCTGGCCGCTACCCTGATCATGCCCGTGGTGCCGGCGGTGATTGGCAGCCTGTTGCCAGTGGAAAAGCGCGGCCCAGCCCTGGCATTGGTCACCGGCGGCATGGTGATCGCCTTTCTGTTCGGTATGCCTTTGGGCAGCCTGGTGGGTGCGGCCTTCGACTGGCGCGCCACCTTCCTGCTGGCTGCCGGCATCTGCCTATTCTCGGCCATCGCCATTCGTACCAGCTTACCGACCATCCGCAGTGACGATGACGTGGGCTGGCATTTGCTCAAGCAGGGCTGGCAACCGGACATTCGCCGCCTGTTACTGATGACCGCCACCGCCTTTTGCGCCACCTTCAGTGTCATCCCCTATATCGCACCGGTGATGGAGCTAATTGTCGGTAACACCCGGCAGGTAGCATTGATTCAGATGCTGGTCGGCGTCGGCGCCCTGCTGGGGATTCTGGTCGCCGGCAAGCTGGGCAACCCAAGCCACCCGCGCCAGGTCCTGATTGCGATCTTTGCCGTATTGGCGCTGACCCAGGTGCTCTATACCGTCGCCATGTTGGTGGCGCCGCAACAGGGCGCCATCAGTTGGTTATTGCTGGGTGGCGCAGTAATGCTCAGCTCATCCGCCCTGTTTGCCTTGACGCCCTTGATTCAGGCCCAATTGCTGGAAGCCGCGCCGCATGCGCGGCAGGTTGCCATTGCGCTGAATGGCTCCATGATGTTTCTCGGCCAGGGTATGGGCGCGGCACTCGGTGCCTGGATTACCCAAAGCCTGTCCTTGTCACTGATTGCCCTGGCCGGTTTGGCCGTTGCCGCCGTTGGCGGCTTCTGCGCCTGGCACCTGCATGACCGCGCACCAACGGTGCAGGCTCAGGCCTGAGCCTGGCTACCGGCGCGTGGTAAAGCGAGAGAAATCAAGGTAGCTGCCAGCAGGAACGCCGCTGACACCAGCAGGCAAGCTTCCAGCCCATGGGCCTGATAGACCCAGCCCGACAACACGGTACCGAGCAAACGGCCCATGGCATTGGACATATAGTAAAACCCCACATCCAGTGACACGCCATCGGCCTTGGCGTAGGACACGATCAGATAACTGTGCAGTGATGAATTCACCGCAAAGAGCACGCCAAAGATCAGCAGCCCGCCCAAGAGCACCACATAGGGGTTGGCACCCTGCCACAGCCCCAGCGCAATAACAGCGGGCAATAACGCCAGGGCACCGGCCCAGGCACTCGCTGCCAGACCACCAGGCACCCGGCCACTGCGTTTACCGGTAAAGGCCGGCGCCTGCGACTGCACCACGCCATAGCCGATTACCCAGAGCGCCATAAAGCCGCCCACCAGCCAGAAATCCCAGCCGAACACCGCACTCAGGTAAACCGGCAAGGCAATCACAAACCAGACATCACGGGCGGCAAACAGGAACATGCGCGCCGCCGAGAGCACATTGATCTGACGGCTTTTCGACAACAACTCGCGGAATTTTGGCTTCGCCTTGGCCTTGCCCAGATCCCGCTTGAGCAGAAAAAGGCTCGACAGCCAGACCAGCCCCAAGGCAATCGCCATGGCCAACACGGCACCGGTAAACCCGAGCCAGGCCAGCAAGCCACCACCGAGGAAGAAACCAACGCCCTTGAGCGCATTCTTCGACCCGGTCAGCACCGCCACCCAGTGATACAGCTGACTCTGCTGATTATCCGGCACCAGCAGCTTGATCGAGCTTTTGGCGCTCATCTTGTTCAGGTCTTTGGCGATGCCCGACAGCGCCTGCGCCGCCATCACCCAGACCACCGTCAGCCAAGCCGCCGGCACGGTCAGCATCAACAGGGCGATCACCTGCAACGCCAGGCCGATATTCATGGTGCGGTTCAAGCCGATCCGCGCACCCAGATAGCCACCGACCAGGTTGGTAACCACGCCGAATATTTCGTAGAACAGAAAGAGCGCAGCAATCTGCAGCGGGCTGTAACCCAAACTGTGGAAATGCAACACCACCAACATGCGCAGCGCGCCGTCGGTCAGGGTAAAGGCCCAGTAATTACCGGTGACCACCAGGTACTGGCGGATATCCGGCGACAGGTTTTTCAATGCCAGCATCGTGCACCTTTAGCTCCCCTCTCCCCTCGCGGGAGAGGGGTAGGGGGTGTGCAAACCGGCAACATAGGTAACAGATCAGACCGGCAACATGGGTTACACAAGTTACGGTATGGGCGAGGAGGACCAGCCCATGCCTTGGAAAGAGACTTGTGTGATGGACTTGAAGGTAGAACTGATTGCCGACTGGCTGCGTGATGAATACAGCGTTAGCGAGCTGGCCCGAGGTTACAACCTGAGCCGCAAGACGGTGTACAAGTGGATCAGACGTTACCAGGAGCATGGAGGTGCCGGCTTGGACGAGCGGTCTCGCGCTCCTCGAAGCTGTCCCCATGCGGTCTCAGATGAGATTGCCGAGCGTATTCTGGCAACCAAGCGGGCTCATCCCAGCTTCGGGCCGAAGAAGGTGGGTGACCTGCTGCGGGCCAAACAACCAGATGTTAACTGGCCGGCGGATAGTACGACTGGAGAGATACTCAAGGCAGCTGGATTGGTCAGGAAACGGCGTTACAGACAACCTTATCCTGCAGACCCTCAGCCTTTTGAACTGGGTGATCGGCCTAACGCGCTGTGGAGCATCGACTACAAGGGGCAGTATCCGACGGCAGACGGAAATTGGTGTTACCCACTGACGCTTACAGATAACGCCAGTCGCTATTTGTTGGGCTGCCATGCGGTATCAACAACGAGCTATGCCCTGGCGCAACCAGTTCTGGAATGGGCCTTCCATGAGTACGGGTTGCCCGATGGCATACTGTCGGATAACGGGTCTCCATTTGCCAGCCGTGGTGCGGGCGGATTGACCAGACTGTCGAAATGGTGGGTGGAGTTGGGGATTCGCGTTCACCGAACCAAGCCAGGTACCCCGACCCAGAATGCGCGCCACGAACGAATGCATGGCTCGCTGAATCGGGCCATAGGTGGAGATTTGAGAGGGGCTGATACACGGAAGCAACAAGCCGTGCTACAGGCATTCCGGCGGGAGTTTAATGAGCTGCGCAGCCATGAAGCGCTGAACCGGCAAACGCCGATCAGCGTGTACGGGCCTTCGCAGCGGATCTACTCGCCGGTCCTGAGGCCAATTGAGTACGCTGTAGACCAGCAGGTAAGAAGCGTGAGGCAGAACGGTGAGATCAAGTGCAAAGGGCACCTGATCTATTTGAGCGAGCTACTAGCTCAGCATCGAGTGGGGTTGAGAGAAGTCGAGGATGATCGGCTGGAGGTGCGCTATAGCTTTCACTTACTCGGTTATATCAACCTTAGAACAGCGCGATTGGAGCCCGCATGCCACTGGCACGCGGGGGGAGATGTGTAACCCATGTTCCCGGTTTAAAGTGTTACCCATGTTCCACTTGCACAGGGAGAGGGGGAAAAAAGACAGCCCAATCCAGCCTAACAGCTACTTATCCAGCCTCACCCACCAACCGCGCCAGCTCGACGGTACGGTTGGCATAGCCCCACTCATTGTCATACCAGGCGTAGATCTTCACCTGAGTGCCATTGACCACCATGGTCGATAGCGCATCAATGATCGATGAGCGCGGATCGGTGCGGTAATCGATCGACACCAGCGGGCGCTCCTCGTAGCCGAGAATATCTTTCAGCTCGCCTTCAGCCGCGGCCTTGAACCAGGCATTCAACTCCTCGGCACTGGTTGCCTTTTCGACTTCAAACACACAGTCAGTAATCGAGGCATTGGCCAAAGGCACCCGCACCGCGTGACCATTCAGCTTGCCGCGCAGCTCGGGAAAAATTTCCGCGATCGCTGTTGCCGAGCCTGTAGTGGTCGGGATCAGGCTCATGCCGCAAGCTCGCGCCCGACGCAGGTCCTTGTGCGGCTGATCGAGAATACTCTGGGTATTGGTCAGATCGTGAATGGTGGTAATCGAGCCGTGCTTGATGCCCAACTTCTCGTGCACGATCTTGACCACTGGCGCAAGACAGTTGGTGGTACAAGAGGCGGCAGTGACGATCTTGTGTTTGACCGGGTCGAACAGATGCTGGTTGACGCCCATAACCACATTCAAAGCCTCGGGTTCCTTCACCGGGGCACTGACCACTACCCGCTTGACGCCCTGATCCAGATAGCCCTGCAACACCTTGACCGTCTTGTTCACGCCGCTGGCTTCAATCACCAGATCGCAGCCAGACCAATCGGTATCGGCAATCGCCCGGTTGGCCGTCAGCACCAGTCGCTTGCCACCAATGACAATGTCATTACCCTCGGCCCGCGCCTCATGCTGCCAGCGGCCATGCACTGAATCGAAATTGAGCAGATGCGCGTGAGTTTCTGTATCGCCAGCGGGGTCATTGATCTGCACGAACTCCAGCTCCGGCCAGTCCCAGGCCGCGCGGATCAGCAGCTTGCCGATCCGCCCAAAACCGTTGATACCTACCTTGATAGTCATAGCGCTCTCCCAGATTGATTTGCCCAGACCGGCCCCAATGCAGCCGTCTGCTAAATAGAGTATGGCAGCTAGATGCTAGTTAGATGCTGCGCTGGTTAACGCGGGCCGATAGCGCCTCGGCAGATTCGCGCCGCTCTGAGTAGCGATCAACCAGATAATCCGCCTGCTCACGTAGCATCAGAGTGAAGCGCATCAGCTCCTCCATCACATCCACTACCCGGTCGTAATAGGCCGACGGCTTCATACGGCCCTGCTCGAACTCGAGAAAGGCCTTGGGTACCGAGGACTGATTGGGGATGCAGACCATGCGCATCCAGCGCCCTAACACCCGCAACTGATTGACCACATTGAAGGATTGCGAGCCGCCACAGACCTGCATCACCGCCAGCGTCTTGCCCTGGGTCGGGCGCACTGCCCCCATAGCCAGGGGCACCCAGTCGATCTGCGACTTGAACACCCCGGTCATGGCTCCGTGGCGTTCCGGTGAACACCAGACCTGCCCTTCGGACCATTGCATCCACTCGCGCAGCTGCTGCACCTTGGGATGGTCATCCGGCGCATCATCCGGCATCGGCAGCCCGGACGGGTCGAATATGCGCGTCTCAGCGCCCAGGTGCTGGAGAATACGTGCAGCCTCCTCGACCAGCAGGCGGCTGAATGACACCGACCGGTTGGATCCGTAGAGCAGCAAGATACGCGGCGGATGTTGCAGTTTCAGTGGTTGGCCCAGGCGTTGCCGGTCAGGCATTCCCAGCAGGTTGGTGTCCAGTGCAGGCATATCGGTCATGGTCGGGCTCCTTGTATCAGCAGCAGCTGGAGAGTCGCACGGGGCGATCGCCCATCGCCTGCAACGCCTGCAGATTGTTTTCCAGCCAATCCTTATTGGCCTGCAGGCTGGTGCGCAGCACAGCGGTTACCCAGGCCGGCAGATCAGTGGGCAGACTGTAATACACCCACTGCCCCTGCCTGCGGTCCTGTAACAGCCCGCACTGGCGCAGCTCGGCCAAATGCCGGGAAATTTTTGGCTGGCTGGCCTGCAGCGCGCAGGTCAGCTCGCACACGCAGAGCTCTTGCTCAAGGGCAACCAAGAGCATCACGCGGGCGCGAGTCTCGTCAGCCAGGCACTTGAAGAGTACAGGTGGTGTAATGGTAGTAGGCATCGGCAACGGTTCTAGTGGACTGCCACCAGAATATACGAAATTTCATATATATGGAAATACGCATATACGCCGACTTATCCTGACTCACATCAGTGACTCAAGGCTTGGGCAGGAGGGGCCGAAGGGCCTCGGCAATAATCGGCGCCATGGCAATGGCGTTGCTTGGATGCGCAATGCAATCTGTGCTCCAGATCTCTCCCACTCCGGCGGCTTTGATCACCTCAAGGGCATCGCCAGCAAAGAGCGCATGGGTTACCGCCACATCCACCGAAGCGGCACCGGCAGCCAGTAACTGCTCGGCAGCACCCGCGATGGTTCGCCCGGAACTAGCGACATCATCCATCAGCACCACAGCGCGCCCGCGCACGTTGAGGTCAGGCAACTGGATCACTACCTGAGTGTCGCCGCTACGCTCCTTGGTACAGACCGCATAATCAAAGCCATGCGCCTGGGCTGCCGTTTCCACCCATTGCAACGACTCGGCATCCGGCCCCATAAGGACAGGGTCGGCCAGCTTATCGGCAATCAGATCAGCCAATCTGGGCGCACCCGACAGTGCGATAGCCTGTTCAATCGGAATCGCCTGCCGCAGCTCGCTGATGCGGTGCAAATGCGGATCAACGGTGATAACCGCGTCAAATAGCTCAGCGAGAAAATTGCCAACAATGGTCTGACTGACAATCTCGCCGGGATTGAAAGCAATATCCTGGCGCATATAAGCCAGGTAAGGGGCAACCAGAATCAGCGTATGGATACCCAACTGCCGGGCATGCCGGGCAATCAGCAAGAGCTCGACCAGCTTGTCATTTGGCCGGTCCAGGCTGCGGTAGAGCACCAGGGTATCCGGTAACTGTGTATCCGCCGTAAAAGGAAGAGTCAGACGCAGTTCATCGTCCGGGAAACGATGCGTATCAACCGCAGCAGCAGGCAGCTGCAAGCTGTCAGCCAGGCGCCGGGCCGGTTCAGCCTCATCGGCAAAGTGCAGCAATAAACGGGTCATGTTCAGAACTCCACATTGAGGGCTTGCAGGTCTTGCGCAGCGCCGAGCGCAAAGCCGCGATGCCGCTCTGCTGCCTGGCGGGCAAAGTTCTGCTCGGTAGGATAGGCGGCATAAACCCGGTACAGCGGTTGCCCACGCACCACCTGATCACCAATACGGGCCAGCATATCGACCCCGGCGCCGATGGCTTTGGGCGCGCCGGCCAGACGCGCTATGCGTGCCAGCTTGAGGTTATCAACACCAATTACCACGCCGTCTTCCGGCGCCAATACTTCGAAGCTAAGCGGCGCCAGCTGCGGGTTTTCCGGGTCAAAAGGTTTGCCGCCCTGGGCTTTGATAATAGCCTGCATTTTCTCCAGCGCCCGGCCGGAGTCAAGAATATCGCGCGCAATAGCAAAGCCATCGCCACCGCGCACATCGGGATCAAACTCGAGCATACGCCCGGCCAAACGCAAAGACTTCTGCCGCAGATCCATGGGTGCCTGATCATGATTCTGCAACACGCGCATCACATCACGCGCCTCCAGAACCGGCCCGATGCCCTGACCGATCGGCTGCCGACCATCAGTTACCACCACCTCGATCACCAGCCCCATGCAGCCGGCCACATATTCAAACAGCTTACGCAATCGCCGCGCCTCGGGCATGCTGCGTACCTTGGCATGCGGTCCAACGGGTATATCCAGCAGCAAGTGAGTGGAGCCGGCAGCGACTTTTTTCGACAGAATCGACGCAACCATCTGACCCGGCGAATCAATCGACAGTGGGCGCTCAACGGCAATCAGCACATCATCCGCTGGTGACAGGTCACTGGTACCGCCCCAGGCCAGGCAGCCACGGTGTGTTCGCACCAGGGCATCCAGCTCGGCAAAAGGCAGTTCAACATTGGCCAGCACTTCCATGGTATCGGCGGTGCCGGCAGGCGAGGTGATCGCCCGCGAGGACGTTTTCGGGCAGAGCATGCCGTGGGCGGCAACAATGGGCACTACCAGCATGGAGGTGCGGTTGCCAGGGATGCCACCAATACAGTGCTTGTCGACCACCAGGTGTTCCTGCCAGTCAAGCCGGCGCCCGACCCGGCTCATGGCATCGCTGAGATAGAACACCTCTTCGCGATCCAGCTCACCCTGGTTACAGGCGACGACAAAGGCGGTCAGTTCAATCTTTGAGTAACGGTGCTCGGCAATGTCCTGCACGATACGGCGAAAGTCTTCCCGCGCCAGGCGCTCGCCGGCAATCTTGCGGTGCAGGGCCGGAATCGATAGCGCCGGCTCGGCCTGAGACACACTGACCTCGGTTCCAGCCGGTACGGCAAACTGGGCATAGGCATCTTCTGATAAGCCCAACTGATTGCAGGCAACGATGCGCTCATCATCGACCACATTCAGCGTTGCCAGTACCCGCTTGCCATTACTGCGCACCTCGATCTTGGCCAAGGCCTGAAAGCCCTCTGTGCGATACAGCGGGCAGTCACGATGCAAATAGGCCACATTCTCACGGTAGGTGTCGATACCTACCCGACACAGACTGAGCCCCTTCAGGTTATCGTCAGTTGTGGCCATACATGCCTCCGGCAGTCAGTCCTGGTAGCTCTCCACCGGCGGGCAGGCGCAGAACAGGTTACGGTCACCATACACGTTATCAATGCGGTTGACGCTGGGCCAGAACTTGTTCGCGGCGACCCAGGCCTGCGGGAATACTGCTTCCTGACGCGAGTACGGCCGCTCCCAGTCACCGGTAATATCTGCCAGGGTATGCGGCGCATGACGCAGCGGGTTATCCGTTTCCGTCCATTCGCCCTGTTCAACCCGGCTGATTTCACTGCGAATGGTCAGCATGGCATCAACAAAACGATCCAGTTCGGCCTTGGACTCGCTTTCGGTCGGCTCAATCATCAGGGTCCCGGCGACCGGGAAAGACATGGTCGGCGCATGGAAACCAAAGTCCATCAACCGCTTGGCCACATCCTCTTCAGTGATCCCCGACGCCGCCTTGAGGGGGCGAATATCCAAGATACATTCATGCGCTACGCGCCCATTACGGCCGCTGTAAAGTACCGGGTAGGCTTCGCCCAGGCGTTTGGCCAGATAGTTGGCATTCAGGATCGCCACTTCGGTCGCTTGGCGCAAACCGATCGCGCCCATCAGCGCAATATAGGTCCAGCTGATCGGCAGGATGCTGGCACTACCCCAGGGCGCAGCGCTGACTGCTCCATTTTCCGGATTCGGCCCGTCCAGCGGCACCACCGGATGGTTGGCCACATAGGGCGCCAAGTGTGCCTTGACGCCGATCGGGCCCATACCGGGGCCACCGCCACCATGGGGGATACAGAAGGTTTTATGCAGGTTCATGTGCGACACATCGGCGCCAATGTCCGCCGGCCGGGTCAGCGCGACCTGGGCGTTCAGGTTGGCACCGTCCATATACACCTGACCGCCGTGCTGGTGAATGATCTCGCAGATCTCACGGACACCCTCTTCGTACACCCCGTGGGTCGACGGATAGGTGATCATCAAACAGGACAGCTGGTCGGCATTATCGGCTGCTTTCTGGCGCAAGTCCTCAGCATCCACGTTGCCCTGGTCGTCACAGTTGACCAATACCACCCGCATGCTGGCCATCATTGCCGAGGCCGGATTGGTACCGTGGGCCGAGGTCGGAATCAGACATACATTGCGATGCCCTTCGCCATTGGCTTCGTGATATTTGCGGATCGCCAACAGCCCGGCGTACTCACCCTGGGCACCCGAGTTGGGCTGCATGCAGATGGCATCAAAGCCGGTAATCTCGCGCAGCATGGCTTCCAGTTCGGCAATCATCACCTGATAACCCTGGGTCTGTGACAGCGGCGCAAAAGGATGCAGCTGACCGAATTCCGGCCAGGTAATGGGGATCATCTCGGTGGTCGCATTCAGCTTCATGGTGCACGAGCCCAACGGGATCATCGAATGATTCAGCGCCAGGTCCTTGTTTTCCAAGGACTTGATATAGCGCAGCATCTCGGTTTCCGAGTGATAGCTATTGAACACCGGATGGCTCATAAAGGCTGATTGACGCTGCAGAGCGGCAGGAATACCCGGCTCACCCGTGATCGCGCCATCCAGTTCGGGCACAGCAAGGCCATGGCTATCGCCAGCAAAGCAGGCCAACAGCGTCTCAACTGTGCTGCGGGTAGTGCTTTCGTCCAGGCTGACGCCCAGGGTGTCGGCATCGATCAGGCGCAGGTTGATCCGGGCGCTTTGCGCTCGCTCAACAATCTGCGCCGCATTGCCGGGCACCTTGAGTGTCAGGGTATCGAAGTAATGCTGGTTGACCCGCTCAATACCGGCCTGTTTGAGTCCCTCAGCCAAAATGGCGGTCAAGCGCTGCACCCGACGGGCAATGGTCTTCAACCCTTCCGGGCCATGATACACCGCGTAGAAGCTGGCGATATTGGCCAGCAGTACCTGCGCCGTACAGATGTTGGAGTTGGCCTTTTCGCGGCGGATATGCTGCTCGCGGGTCTGCAGCGCCATACGCAGGGCCCGATTGCCGCGGGTATCCACGGAGACCCCGATAATGCGGCCCGGCATCGCCCGCTTGTAGGCGTCGCGGGTAGCAAAGAAAGCGGCGTGCGGGCCACCATAGCCCATAGGCACACCAAAGCGCTGGGCGCTGCCAAAGACCACGTCCGCGCCCAACTCACCCGGCGGGGTCAGCAGTACCAGGCTGAGTAAATCGGCACCGACACAGGCCAGGCCTTTTTGTGCCTGCACCTGTTCGATCAACGGCTTGAGGTCACGAATCTCGCCCCAGGTAGTCGGGTACTGGAACAGCGCCCCGAATACCTCATGCTCACCAAGGGTCGCCACATCGGCCACCACGGTGTCGAAGCCAAAGGCCTCGGCACGGTTGCAGACCACCGAGATGGTCTGCGGATGGCAATCCTGGTCGATAAAGAACAGGTTGCTTTTGCTCTTGGCCACACGCTTGGCCAGCGCCATGGCTTCCGCTGCGGCGGTGGCCTCGTCCAGCAGTGACGCACTGGCCAGTTCCATACCGGTCAGGTCGATCGTCACCTGCTGGAAGTTCAGCAACGCCTCCAGACGCCCCTGGGCAATCTCTGGCTGATAGGGCGTGTAGGCGGTGTACCAGCCTGGATTTTCCAATACGTTACGCAGAATCACCGTCGGCGTCAGCGTGTTGTGATAACCCATGCCGATGCAGGAGGTGTACACCTGATTCTTGCTGGCCACACCTTTCAGATAAGCCAGCACCTCTGCCTCGCTACGCGGGCCGGACAAGCCGAGCAGATCATCGCGCAAAATACTTTGTGGTACGGTCTGGCGAATCAACTCGGCCAGCGATGGCGCACCCAAAGTGTCCAGCATGGCTTGCTGCTCAGCCGCATCCGGACCGATATGGCGGCGGATAAAGTCGTCAGTCTGTTCGAGTTCAAAGAGGCTTGGGGTGTGGCTCATCGGAGTACCTGCTCGGGGTAATAAATACAAAAGCCCTGAAACGGCTCAGGGCTTTGCAGCAAGAGTGGGGAGTGGATCAGATAGCGGCGCCGTAGGCTTCGGCATCCAGCAACTTGTCCAGTTCGCTGCTATCGCTTGGCTTGATCTTGAAGAACCAGGCCTCGCCATAGGGGTCACCATTGACGCTTTCCGGGGCTTCATCAAGGCTGTCATTGACGGCAATCACCTCGCCACTGACCGGCGCGTAAATATCGGAAGCGGCCTTGACCGACTCCACTACCGCGCACTCTTCACCGGCGCTGACCGTGCGGCCTACTTCCGGCAACTCAACGAAAACCACATCACCCAACAAATCCTGGGCATGGTCGGTAATCCCGACAGTCAACGTACCGTCAGACTCTTCACGCACCCATTCATGGCTGCTGGCGTAGCGCAGTTCGGCGGGAATAGAGCTCATATTGATATCCTCGAAACAGTAAAAAGTATCTGGCTCAACCGTGCAGCGGTTGACCGTGACGAACAAAACCGGGTTTAACCACCTGGACATCCAGTAACTTGCCGCGGATCTCGACCTGAGCCGTGCTGCCGGTCTCCCGCGGCACGCGCGCCAGGGCAATCGAGCAGCCCAGGGTCGGCGAGAAACTACCACTGGTGATTTCACCTTCACCAACGCCGGGCACAATCACTTTTTGGTGGCCACGCAACACCGCGCGCTGCTGAAGAATCAGACCAACCTGCTTCGGCTGGTCACCGGCTGCGCGCTGGGCTTGCAGCGCTTCGCGACCGATAAATTCACGCTCGGTCGGCTCCCAGGCAATGGTCCAGGCCATATTCGCAGCCAAAGGCGAGACGCTTTCATCCATATCCGACCCATACAGATTCATGCCCGCCTCCAGGCGCAAGGTATCGCGTGCACCCAGGCCACAAGGTGCGCAACCCGCCGCCAACAAGGCATCCCAGAACGCCGGGGCGTCAGCGGCAGGCAAGATAATCTCCAGACCATCCTCACCGGTATAGCCTGTGCGGCCGATAAACCAGTCGCCTTCGGGCAGCCCCTGGAAGGTCTTCAGGTCGTTGATCAGGGCGGCGCGGGCGTCTGTCACCAGACTTTTGCACACGTCCAGTGCCCGCGGCCCCTGAACGGCCAGCATAGCCAGATCATCACGCTCACGCAGCGTCACAGCGAAACCATCCGCCTGCTGTTGCATCCAGGCCAGATCCTTGTCGCGTGTCGCGGCGTTGACCACCACCCGGTAGCCATCGGCAAATAAATAGACGATCAAGTCGTCAATCACGCCACCTTGCTCATTGAGCATGCCGCTGTATAGCGCCTTGCCGGCCATGCTCAGCCGCGCCACATCATTGGCCAACAGGTATTGCAAATAGGCCTTGGCTTCACTACCCGTGATGTCTACCACCGTCATGTGCGAGACATCGAACACGCCCAGTTCGCGGCGCACCTGATGGTGCTCTTCCAGCTGCGAGCCATAGTGCAAGGGCATGTCCCAGCCACCAAAGTCGACCATTTTGCCGCCGGCGGCCAGGTGTTTGTCATACAACGGCGTACGCATACCCATTCGGACATCCTTCAGTTCGGGAAGCAGAAAGGCGCAATTGTAGCTGCATTACGGGGTCTTTGTGCAGCCCGGCGTGACAGTCGGCTACCGTTTCATCGACAAACAGGTCGTGAGCCGCTCAGTTGTCGCGCATACCGCGGCCGGACCGACGAATCAGGATGATGACCGGCAACAAACCGACCAGCACCAAGGTCAACGCTGGCAGAGAAGCCCGCGCCCACTCACCCTCTACTGTAAGGCCGTGAATACGGATAGCCAGGGTGTCCCAGCCAAAGGGCCGCATCAGCAAGGTTGCCGGCATCTCCTTGAGCACGTCGACAAAGACCAGCAAGGCGGCGCTGAGCACCCCGGGCAGCAATAGCGGCAGATAGACCCGCCAGAAGACGATAAATCCGGACTGCCCCAGGCTCTGCGCCGCTTCCGGCAAGGACGGCCGAATCCGCGCCAGAGAGGTATCCAGCGGCCCGTAGGCGACCGCCATGAAACGAATCAGATAGGCCAACAGCAAGGCAAACAGACTACCCATCAGCAACGGGCCTGCCGTTTCATTGCCCAGCCACTGGCGCAAGGGAATCAAAAACTGGTTATCCAGAAAACTGAAGGCAAACATGATACCGACGGCCAGCACCGACCCTGGCAAGGCATAACCCAGATTAGCCACCGAGACGGCACTGCGTACTCGCCGAATCGGCTGCAAGCGCCGACCAAGCACCAGCAAGGTTGCGGCGAGCACAGTGATAAAGGCTGCAATCGCACCCAGAATCAGGGTGTTGCGGATCACTCGCCAGTAGCGCTGATCCATTTCCTCCAGCCCGCCATTGAACAACCAGAAGATCAGTTGCAAGACGGGTATGACAAAGGCAATCGCCAGAACCAGCAAACAATAACTGGTGGCCAGCCAGGCTTTCGGGCCGCGCAGCCGGTACAGCACGCCTTGTCGCGGCTTATCGGTGCCAGGAAAGCGCTTGCTACCCTGGGCACGGCGCTCGGCAAGCAAGGCCAGAAATACGAACAGCAAGAGCACACTGGCCAGCTGTGTCGCCGTCGACAGGCTGTAGAAGCCGTACCAGGTTTTGTAGATAGCGGTGGTGAAGGTATCGAAGTTGAATACCGAGACAGCACCGAAGTCAGCCAGGGTTTCCATGATCGCCAACGCCACACCTGCGCCGATGGCCGGTCGCGCCATCGGCAAGGCAACGCGCCAGAAGGCCTTCCATGGGCTCATACCGAGAATTCGCGAGGCTTCCATCAGCCCACGCCCCTGCGCCAAAAAGGCACTGCGCGCGAGCAGGTAAACATAGGGATAAAAGACCAGAATCAGTACTGCAACCACACCACCGGTTGAGCGAATCGGTGGCAGGCCGGCCTGCGGGCCAAACCAGTCGCGCAACAAGCTTTGCACCGGGCCGGAGTAGTCCAGCAAGCCGATCATGACGAAAGCCAGGACGTAAGCGGGGATGGCAAAGGGCAACATCAAGGCCCAGTCCAGCCAGCGTCGACCGGGGAATTCGCACAAGCTGACCAACCAGGCAAGGCTGACGCCCAATAAGGTAACACCCAGCCCGACGCCGAATACCAGCACCAGGGTATTGGTGACCAGCTGCCACATTTGGGTTTGCAGCAGATGCCCCCAGATCTGGACATCCACGCTTTGCCAACTGAGCAGAATCACCGCAATCGGCATCAGAACCAATGCGGCCAGACTGTATACGGTCAGGCGCCAGCGGCGTTTCGGGGTCAGTGAGTGACGGGACACAAGCTCTCCGCGTTAAATGCAGTCGCCCGGCTTTGAGCCGGGCGGGCAGTATAACGGAATTGAACGGGCGCTTGGGCAGATCAGTTCCAGCGCAACCGATCCATCAGCATGATAGCTTCCGGCTGACGGCGACCGGCAACCTCAACATTGATGGTATCGGCCTTGAACTCACCCCAGGCAGCGACATCATCCGCGGGCGGCAACTGGTCATTGGCCGGGAACTCCATATTCACATCCGCGAAGATCCGCTGTGCTTCTTCGGTGGTCAACCACTCGAGGAACTTGATCGCCTCCTCGGGCTGTTTGGCATGGCGGGTCACACCGGCACCGGAAATGTTCACGTGCACGCCACGGTCATCCTGGTTGGGCCAGAACAAAGCGACATTGATGTCCGGATTGGCTTTTTCCAGACGGCCGAAGTAATAGGTATTCACGATCCCAACATCACACTGACCGGCGTCAATCGCTTCCAGCAGTGAGGTGTCATTGGAAAAAATCGGCACCGTGGTGTTGCCGACCCAGCCGGTAATGATCTCGGCGGTTTTTTCTTCGCCCAGGGTTTCCAGCATGGTGGCCGTCAATGACTGGTTATAGACCTTTTTCGAGGTGCGCAGGCACAAGCGACCCTGCCACTGCTCGTCGGCCAGGGCTTCATAGGTGCTCAAGGTGTCTGGATCAACGCGTTCGGTTGAGTAGGCAATGGTGCGTGCGCGCAGCGACAAGCCCGTCCACTGGCTATTGGAAGAGCGATACTGACTCGGGATATTGGCTTCGATCACATCCGACTTCACCGAGCGCAGCAAACCCATCTCTTCCGCCTGCCAGAGATTACCAGCATCGACGGTAATGAACAGGTCAGCGCGGGTGTTGGCGCCTTCGGCACGCAGGCGGGCCATCAGGGGGGCTTCGCCGTCAGTTACGTAGTTGATTTCTACCCCGGTTTTTTCGGTATACAACTCAAACACCGGACGAATCAGATGCTCCTGGCGCGACGAGTAAACCACCAGCTCTTTAGCCTGGGTAAAGCCGGTAAAAGCAGTCAGAGCAAGTGCGGCAGCAGCAACAACAGGTTTGCAGGACATGAACGACCCTCGAGTCAGATAAGCGTTAGCCAGATGATAATGATTGGCATTTGAATTAGCAATAGCTTAAATGACTAGGGCAGCCCTCAGATTGATACAAATCAATATCCCGCCTCGGTGCCCAATGCCGGATCCCGGGCCAGCAGCGGTAAATCACCTTGCAACCCCATGGCCTGGCGCATCAGGCGACCCTTGATCAGGCTATGCTGATCAACCAGGTTCATACCGGCATTGCGCAACCAACGCAGTGGCAAAGCATCAGCATGGAACAGCCGCTGAAAGCCTTCCATAGCAGCCATCATCGCCAGGTTGTTGGCCATACGCTGCCGCTCGTAGCGCTGCAATACGGCCAGCTCAGCCAGAGACTCACCGCGACTGCTCGCCTTTAACAGCACATCGGCAATGACCGCAGCATCGAGAAACCCGAGATTGACGCCCTGCCCGGCCAACGGGTGAATGCTGTGCGCGGCATCACCAATCAGGGCCAGCCCCGGCATCACATACGTCTTGGCATGGCGTTGGCGCAAAGCAATGCGCTGGCGCGGGTCAGCCGCCAATACCGCACCCAAGCGTAGCTCAAAGGCTTCGCCCAGGGCCTCACAGAACGCGGCCTCATCAAGCGCCATAACCGCATCGGCAGCTTCCGGCAGTAACGACCAGACGATCGAGCAGTAATGCCGACCATTACGCGGCGGTAGTGGCAGGAAGGCCAGCGGCCCGGTGGGCAAAAAGCGCTGCCAGGCAGTGGCCTCATGGGCGGCAGCCGTTTCCACCGTGGTCACAATGGCATGGTGCAGGTAGTCCCATTCACGGGTCGCCATGCCCGCGAGTTCACGCACGGGTGAACGAGCACCGTCAGCAGCAATAATCAGCGGTGCACGCAGGCTTTCGCCGGTTTCCAGATTAAGCCGCCACACCGCCTCTTCGCGTACCAGGGTGATAACCCGACGGCCACCCAGCAGGGTCACCCGGCTGGCATCGATGCTGGCATGCAAGGCGAGCTGCACATGCCGGTTCTCGACAATATGCCCCAACCTGGGCTCGCTCAACGCGGCTGCGGTAAAGCTGATCTGCCCAGTACCTTCGGCATCCCAAACTTGCATCTGCTGGTAGGCAAAAGCGCTGTCTGCAGGCAGGCGTTGCCAGGCGCCCAGATGGCGCAGCAGGTTTTCCGAGGCCGCGCTCAAGGCGCTGACCCGCGAATCAAAGCCGGAGGCCGTCGTTGGCTCCGGTGTATTGTCCGGCAGGGCCTGCGCATCCAGCATGGCCACTCGCAAGCGGCTGTTTTGCAAAGCACTGGCCAGTGCGCTGCCGACCATGCCGGCACCCACAATGATCAGATCATAATCCGGCGCCATGTGCGCTCCTTGAGTCATCAGGTCTTCAACCCCATTGCCTGACGCGCCAGCAGATGCTTGAACGGCGGCAAGAGATCGAGCCCGAGAAGGCCAAGATTGCGCCCAGCAGTCAGCAGCGGCTGGCGGTTGCTGAACAGGCGGGTCAAACGATCGCTGAAAGCCACCGTCAGTTGTTGGTCACGTTGCTGTTGCTGCCAATAGGCCTGCAGTAACGACAGCTCACCAGGATTCTGTGCGCGCCCCGCCGCAGCCAGCAAATGGTCTGCCAGCGCCAGCGTGTCACGCAGTGACAAGTTGAAGCCCTGGCCGGCAATCGGGTGCAAACTGTGCGCTGCATTGCCCAGCACGACCATATGCGGGCGCACCTGTTCAGCCGCTTCGATCAGGCTGAGTGGGTAAGCGTAGCGCTCGCCCACCCGGGTCAAGCCACCCAGGCGGTAGCCAAAAGCCTGCTGCAGCTGTTGTAGAAATTCATTATCTGGTAATGCCATCACCGCATCGGAGCGCTCTTCCGGCAGGGTCCAGACCAGGGCACTGCGCTGCTCGCTGAGCGGCAATAGCGCCAGCGGCCCATTAGGCGTAAAACGCTCGTAGGCGACGCCCTGATGGCCTTTGCTGCTGGTAATATTGGCAATGATCGCAGCTTGACCATAATGGCGCTGTTGGCGATGCACGCCCAGGCTATCAAGCAGCCCGGAACGCCCCCCGTCAGCGACAACCAGCAGGTCAGTCGTCAGCTTTTGCTCGCCGGCAGCGCCCTTGAGGCTCAGCTCATAACCACCTGGCCGGGCATCAGCAGCGGTCACCTGCATCGGCGCCAGCCACTGCACCACCGAGGTATCCAGAGCCTGCAGCAGCACCTCACCCAACCAGGTATTTTCCACCACATAACCCAATGCCGGCACACCTTCGTCGCGCGCTGCCAACCGGGTAATGCCTGGCTGGCCCTGGTCAGATACGTGGATGTGGGCAATGGGCTCGACCCGTTCGGCCAAGCGGTCCCAGACACCCAGTTGCTCAAACAAGCGACAACTGCCCTGCGACAGCGCCGTTGAGCGGGCGTCGTAACTTGGCTGGTAACCACCGTCTTTTGGCGGCTGCGCTTCGATCAGCTGAATCTGCCAACCAGCAGCCTTGGCGCCAGCCTGCAGGGCCAGCGCCAGGCTGGCGCCCACCATGCCACCACCGACGATGCTGATGCTGGTCACGCGGCTACCTCGGCGGCAGCCATACAGGTCTCGACCTCATCTGCGGTGCGTGGCAAACCATGGGTTAACAGCTGATAGCCGTCACGTGTTACCAGCACATCGTCTTCAATACGAACACCAATACCGCGCCACTTGCGCGGCACTGCCGTGTTATCCGGTGAAATATAGATGCCCGGCTCAACCGTCATCACCATGCCCGGCTCAAGTACGCGCCATTCACCACCAACGCGGTAGTCACCCACATCATGCACATCCATACCCAGCCAATGGCCAGCACGATGCATATAAAAAGGCTTGTAGGCCTCGCTAGCGATCAACTGTTCCACATCGCCCTGCAGCAGGCCAAGGTCGACCAAGCCCTGGGTAATCACGCGCACCGTCGCCTCATGGGATTCATTCCAGTGACGTTCCGGGGCAATCGCCTCGAATGCCGCTTCCTGGGCCGCCAGCACGATGTCATAGATGGCCCGCTGTTCGGTGCTGAAACGCCCGCCGGCAGGAAAGGTACGGGTAATATCACTGGCATAGCAATCCAGCTCGCACCCCGCATCAATCAGCACCAGATCACCGTCACGCAGTTGCCGGGTGTTTTCGGTGTAATGCAGGATGCAGGCATTGCGCCCGGAGGCGACGATCGAGGAGTAAGCCGGCGAACGGCTGCCATGGCGCATGAAGGTATGCTGCAGCTCGGCTTCCAGCTGATATTCATACATCCCCGGGCGGCAGGCCTGCATGGTGCGAATATGTGCCTCAACAGACACCTGCGCTGCCGCCTGCATCACCTTGATCTCGTTAGCGCTCTTGTACAGACGCATATCGTGCAGCAAATGATCCAGCGCGACGAACTCGTTGGGCGGCTGGGCGCCAAGGCGCGCCTTACTGCGAATGACATTGATCCACCCGGTCAGCCGGCGATCGAACTCGGCATTCGCGCCCATGGCGTAATACACCCGCTCACGCCCCTCGATCAGGCCGGGCAGGATGTCGTCGATATCATTGATTGGAAAAGCGTCATCGGCGCCATACTCGGTTACCGCGCCATCCTGGCCTGCCCGATAACCGTCCCATAGCTCACGCTCGATATCTTTCTCGCGACAGAAGAGCACGTATTCACCATGTTCGCGCCCTGGCAGCAACACGGCCACGGCTTCCGGCTCGGGAAAGCCCGTCATGTATTGGAAGTCACTGTCCTGACGGTAGTTATGCTCCACATCCCGGTTGCGGATATACACCGGCGCAGCCGGCAACACGGCAATGCTGTTGGGCTCCATCTGCGCCATCAGCGCTTTGCGTCGACGACTGAATTCCTGCTTGCTGATCTGCATGCGTACCTCGGTTTGTCTCAATGCAATGCGGCGGGCGGCTCTGGCTGGCCCTTGTCGGCTGGCTGGCATTCACTGAACAGCATCAGCGTGGCCATGCGCACATATTCCATGACTTCCATGTAGTCACTTTCATTGGCTTCGCTGTCTTCTGCCTCGGCCTGAATCTGCGCGATAGCCGCGAAGTCATGCAGTACACCATTTGCTTCTTCGCTCAGCTCGGTTTCCCGCTCTACCAGACCAAAGCCACCGAGAAAGCCGTTGCACCATTGTCCCAGTGCCTGACTGCGCATGGCGATGGGCGCATCGTCTTCAGGTAATAACAGGGTAATCTCAAAGCCACTGTCTGTCAGTTGCGCCAGCGTGGCATCATGTAACTGAATCAGCAAAACCTTGCCCGGTTCGGCCAGGCTGGTGCGGCCATCAAGCTGCTCTTGCGCCACGCGCAACCAGCTTGCATGATCCAATCGGGTTCCAGCCGACAGGCGGCCCACCAGGTGGCCGTGCAGCTCGGCAGGGGAACCAACTGCAGCCAGATCATTGCAGAGTTCGGCATAACGGTCATACTCGTAAACGGCGGGCATTAGTGCCATAGGGTGCGGGCCTCTCATTGCCGGATGCATGAATAGGTGGATATTCTATAGGTCTGCCTCAACAAATGGCCAATTCCAGGGAAAACAAGATGGCGCCAACCGATCAACCGGATATCAACACGCTGAGTCTGCGGGTCAACGAACTGATTACGCTATGCGAGCGCCTGCATCAGCAAAATCAGCACCTGCTCACTCAGGAGCGCAATTGGCGTGAAGAACGATTGCAGCTAATTGAAAAGAACGATTTGGCCCGCCAGAAGGTCGAAGCCATGATTCTTCGTCTGAAATCTCTGGAGCATGACTCATGAGCGAGCCACAAACCGTCACCCTGTACATCCTCGACAAGGAGTACCGTGTCAGCTGTCCGCCAGAAGAGCGCAGCAACCTGGAACAAGCTGCCCGGCACCTGGACCAGACCATGCGCGATATCCGCAACAGCGGCAAAGTGGTGGGCGTTGAGCGCATTGCTGTTATGGCGGCACTGAATATAAGCCACGACATGCTGACTGGCGGGCGGCAAAAAGATGTTGAACTGAACAGCCAGCAGCAGCAGATCAGCGACCTGGTCAGCCGTCTGGATCAGGCCCTTACTCGTCACCAGGCCTGACGCCCTGCATGAACCCAAGGTAAAAATGCTGTACAATCAAACTTGTCCCTGGGGTGTTTGCCAGCTGGAGATGTCCCTGAGCCGATACTTCTGTACCAGGGGGCTGCTTGCCAAAGCCAGTGTGCATGTCCGCATGACGGAAAGCCTTAGGCCTGGCGGCATCCTCCGCCTTGAACTTTCGGGTTCAAGGGCTAACCCGGCAGCGGCATTCCCGGGGACTCTTTTATGACCCGTGGCCAATGGCGCCGCGAGTTACGCCAGCGTCGGCGTCGCCTGAGCAAGGCTCAACAAGCCCTTGCCAGTCGCAAGCTGTGCCGTCGCCTCGCCCAGCTGCCTGCCTTCTGGCGCAGCCAACATATCGGCTTTTATCTGGCCAATGATGGCGAAATCGACCCCACTCCCTTACTCAAGCTGGCCCAACGCCGGGGCAAGCGCTGCTACCTGCCCGTTGTCAGTGGCGGCTGGCCGCGCCAGCAGATGCGCCTGCAGCAGCTGCGCCCGGGCCAGCGCTGGACGCGCAACCGCTTCGGCATCCTCGAGCCCTGTTCGGCGCCACGCTGGCAAGTCAAAGCCTGGCAACTCGATCTGTTGCTACTGCCGCTGGTCGGCTTTGATCGTCAGGGCAACCGCTTGGGCATGGGGGGAGGTTTCTATGACCGCTGCCTGGCCTACCGGCAACGCCACACAAGATGGCTACGCCCTCAGCTATTAGGATTGGCCCATCACTGCCAGGAAGTACCGGCACTGCCCATCGCCAGCTGGGATGTCCCACTGGATGGCATTGTTACCGATACGCACAGCTGGTTGCTGCGCTCAGGGCTGAGCGCTGATACTCGGCGTTGAATCGTTACGGTCCAGCAGGCTCTGGGTATAACCGGTGGTGACAACACCCAGCGTAAAAACAATGACGAGGATCCACATGGGATCTGGCTTACGGCGCATCGCTGCCTCTCCTTTTTATATCGTCGGGCAATCTTGTTGTGTATGCAGATAGCGCGCCAAGATACATTGAAAAAGCACTTGAACCTACCACCCCCGGCATGGCACAAGACACCTGACGCAACTTTCGCGAGACACACTGTTTAAATCATGCAACAAAGCATGTCAAACACTGATAATAAGGAACATCCCCCGCATGGGCTGCTGGCTACTCAAATCCGAACCTGACGCATTCTCCATTGATGACCTGCAACACCAGGGTCAGGCCACGTGGGACGGGGTACGCAACTATCAGGCGAAAAACTTTATTGCCCAGATGCAGCCCGGCGACCTGTTCCTTTTCTACCACTCAAGCTGCAAGCCTCCCGGCTTGGCTGGCTGCGGTGAAATCATCAGCTCGGCTTACCCTGACCGGAGCGCACTTGATCCACACAGCCCGGCTTTTGACCCACGCACAAACGCGGATAAATTGCCTTGGCTCTGTGTAGACGTGCGTTGGCGCGAAAAGTTTCCCCATTTTGTGTCACTCAACGCACTGAAAACGTGCGAGCCCCTGCAGCATCTTCCGCTATTCAAACGCGGCAACCGACTGTCAGTCATGCCGCTCAGTGATAATGACTTTGCCTGCATGGTCGAACTGGCCGGCGGCTCAACATCGCCCGACTAGCGACAGCAGCGCTGGCATGCCGACAAGCGATGTGCTATCACATAGGCAGTTCTTTTGAGGCCGCCCATGCCACTTCGCATCGCAGCACGTAATCCGGGACTGTCCCGAGGGCTGATTGCCACCCTCTGCGGGCTGCTGATTGCAGCTAACCTGCTGATTTGGCAGGCCCTGATCAATGCAGAAAAGCAACAAACCATGTCGCGCCTGCAGCTGGAAACCCAGGCCCTGGCCCTGCAACTGGAAGCCCGCTTCGACAGCCAGGCCAGCAGCTTGCGGCGCCTGGCACACCGCTGGGCCTATCACCATGACGATTATACGCAGTGGCTGCTTGATGTTGAGCGCTTGCTTAACGATGTCGACAATTACCAGGCGATAGAATGGCTGGATGCCAATTATCGTATGCAATGGGTCGAACCGCTGGCCGGCAACGAGGCCGTCGTTGATTTCGAGTACCCCCTGGATCACCCCAACTACCCCTTCCTGGAGCGTGTGCGCGAGTCCGGCCAACCGGAACTGAGCGATAGCTTCGAGCTGCAACAGGGTGGCCCGGGTCTGGCTTATTACGTCCCCGTTTACCGAGAGATTGACGGCGAAAAACACTTTGATGGTTTCTTGCTGGCTATATTCCGGGTTGAAGTTCTGTTGGAAGATTTGCTCCGCGACCTCGCAGAAGAACGCCTGAGCCTGGTGTTCTTTGACCAGCACAGGGAATTGTTCAGCCGCCAGCGCAGCGATGCCTTGGCGCTGGACTGGGCCGTCGAAAGCCAGGTAATGCTCGGTGGCAATCGCGGCTTTGTGCTGCGCAGCCAACCAACCCGTCAGTTGCTGCAAGAAACGACCACCTCATTGCCAGCGATGATTCTCGTTGCCGGGCTTCTCGCCAGCATCAGTCTCTGTCTGGTGCTATGGCTGGCGCTACTCAGCGCGCAGCGTTCCAGCGAACTCAAGCAAAGCAACCAGAGCCTGCAGCGGGAGGTGGTTCGCCGCCAGGCAACCGAAGAGCGCATGCAGCAGCAGTCAGCACGACTGAAGCTAATCCTGGATCTGACCGACCACAGCCATGACGCCCTGTTCATCATTGGCCTGGACCCACAAGAACTCATCTACATGAACCGGGCCTGCTGGCAAACCCTGGGCTACAGCCAAAGAGAGCTGGGTGGCATTCTGGCCATCTCGCCAGAAGACATCATGCCGGATTACCAGGCCTGGTCAGAGCTGTTGCAGCAGCAGGTCGACTCTCAAGGCAACGCCATTTATCAGCAGCATGCCCGCCACCGCAATGGCGACCTGATCCCTATGGAGATCAGCGTCAGCTATATGCAGCGTTACGGGCGCGATCACTTGATCTGTGTCGGCCGCAATAACAGCGTGCAACTGGCCCTGACCAACCGGCTGCAAGCCCTGTCCAATCAGGACGGCCTGACCGGTCTGTACAACCGTCGCTATTTTGACCAAACCCTGCAAAGTGAATGGCGGCGCATGCGCCGCAGCAACGAACCATTGGGCCTGCTAATGCTGGATGTCGACCACTTCAAGCCATTCAATGACCGCCTTGGCCACCAGGCGGGTGACGTCGCCTTGCAACAGCTAGCCCAAGCGCTTAGCGACAACTTGTTGCGCGAAGGCGATTGCGCCTGCCGTTACGGTGGGGAGGAATTTGCGGTTATTTTGCCCGGCGCGGATCTGACCCAATGTGAGCGAGTAGCCAGTCATTTACACCAGGCAGTGCGCGAATTGCAGATCAGCCACCCGCAGGCCGGGATTGAATTCCTGACCATCAGCATTGGCGCCGCCAGCCTGGCGCCGAGCGCCGACAACAGCCCGCACCAACTGATCCAGATGGCCGACCGCATGCTCTATCAGGCCAAAAGCTCCGGGCGCAACCGGACCTGCAGTGCCGACCAACCGGCTGACTGACTCAGCCGAGAAATAGTTGGTAGGCCGGATTGTCCGATTCATCCCAGTAGGGATAACCAATACTGTCCAACGCTTCGGCAATCAGGTGACGCTCGTCTACCGGCACCTGCAAGCCGACGACTACACGGCCGTATGCGGCGCCATGGTTGCGGTAATGGAACATGGAAATGTTCCAGCGCCCACCCAGGTTGCGCAGGAAATTGAACAAGGCACCCGGCCGTTCGGGGAATTCGAAGCGGTAGATAACCTCATCATTGACGTTATCGGCATGACCGCCCACGAGATGACGAATGTGCAACTTGGCCAGTTCGTTATCGGTCATATCCAGCACCGGGAAGCCCAAGTCACGCAGGCTGGCCACCAAGGCATCACGCGGATCCATTTCCGGATGCGTCTTCACCCCGACAAAAATGTGTGCCTCAGCGCGATCATAAAAACGATAATTGAATTCAGTAATCGAACGCTTGCCTAGCGCCTCACAGAACGCCTTGAAGCTACCGGGACGCTCGGGAATAGTCACCGCCAACACCGCCTCGCGTTTTTCACCGATCTCGGCACGTTCAGCGATGTGGCGCAAACGGTCAAAGTTGACGTTGGCGCCCGAATCGATAGCGATAAACACCTTGCCTTCACAGCCCTCGCGCTCGACATACTTCTTGATGCCGGCCACACCCAGACAGCCCGCTGGCTCACAGATCGAGCGGGTATCGTCGTAAATATCCTTGATCGCCGCACACATCTCGTCAGTGCTGACCGTGATCACTTCGTCCACGTAATGCCGGCAAACCTCAAAGGTATGCTCACCGATCTGCGCGACCGCCACACCATCGGCAAACAAACCCACCTGGTCCAGGACCACGCGGTCGTCCGCCGCCATCGCCGCTTGCAGACAAGCGGCCTCGGTGGGCTCAACGCCAATCACTTTGATATCCGGACGCAGATATTTCACATAGGCAGCAATACCGGCAACCAAGCCGCCGCCGCCCACCGGGACAAAGATCGCATCCAGCGGTCCTTGGTGCTGGCGCAGGATTTCCATCGCCACGGTACCCTGACCAGCAATGGTGTCCGGATCGTCGAAAGGATGGATATAGGTATAACCCTTTTCTTCGATCAGCTTGCGCGAGTAAGCCAACGCCTCATCAAAGGCATCACCATGCAGAATCACCTTGGCGCCCCAGGCGCGCACCGCCTTGACCTTGATTTCCGGCGTAGTGCGCGGCATCACGATCGTCGCTTTAACACCCAGATGCCGGGCGCCATAGGCAAGCCCCTGAGCATGATTACCCGCCGAGGCCGCCACTACACCTTTGGCCCGCTGCTCATCCGTCAACTGTGAGAGCTTGTTGTAAGCGCCACGAATCTTGAACGAAAAAACCGGCTGCAAATCTTCGCGCTTGAGCAACACGGTGTTGCCCAAACGTTCGGAAAGAAAAGGTGCGGCATGAATAGGCGTTTCAACCGCCACATCGTAGACCGGGGAGCAGAGGATTTTCTTGACGTAGGATTCCAGCATGGGGTTTCAGCTTGACCAAGGGTGAAAACGACCAGTCTAGCGAATTGACTACCGTACGACTACACGTAGCCTGCGGCAAACCCGTATAATTCGTAACTTTACTACCGGCCAAGGGGAACACCGGCATGAACCAGGACCAACTCAAACAGGCCGTCGGCCAAGCGGCCGTCGACCTGCTACTGCCCGATCTGGAAAACAGCAGCATCATCGGCATCGGCACCGGTTCCACCGCCAACTGCTTTATTGATGCCCTGGCCAAGCACAAAGACTTTTTCGACGGCGCTGTCGCCAGCTCGGAAGCCACCGCCGCCCGCCTGAAAGATCATGGCATTCCCGTCTACGAGCTGAATAATGTTTTCCAGCTGGACTATTACGTGGACGGCGCCGATGAAAGCAATAAGCACCTGGAGCTGATCAAGGGCGGCGGCGCAGCATTGACGCGCGAAAAAATTGTCGCCGCAGTGGCTAGAACCTTTGTCTGCATTGCCGACGACAGCAAGCTGGTGGGCACCCTCGGCAACTTCCCGTTACCGGTCGAAGTGATTCCCATGGCGCGCAGCTATGTGGCGCGGGAAATCGTCAAGCTGGGCGGTGACCCGGTCTACCGCACTGGCTGTGTAACCGATAACGGCAACGTGATTCTGGATATCCACAATATGCAGATTCACGACCCGCGCAAACTGGAAGACCAGCTCAACAGCATTGTTGGCGTAGTCTGCAACGGCCTCTTTGCCCACCGCCCAGCGGACATTCTGCTGCTGGGTACCAAGGATGGGGTGAAGACGCTCAAGCGCGGGTAGATCAGAAAAAAGCCACAGACCTCAATCGGCCTGCGGCACAAAACGGTAGAACAAATTGGGTTCGCTGACGATAAAGATGCGGCCCTGATCATCCACCGCTACCCCTTCCGCCTGTGGCACGCTGCGGCGCAGGCCGGCGCTGCCCATGCGCAAGCCCAGCATGCTCAGTGGCTTGCCGTCCGGGCTGTACTCGACCAGCATTTTCGATTCATCACTGAGCAACAGCAGATGCCCACTCGATAACATGGTTATCGATGACAGGTCACGCATAAACAGCCGTGGGGAGTTGCTATCCTTGAGTTCTTCAATCGCCAGTTGCAAGGGCTCACCATCGAGCTGGTCAACAAAGCCACTGATCGCCAGCACACGCATGGGGTCACGTTCCTTGACCACCAGCAGACGCCGCCCCTCCTCATCCCAGGAAGCCCCCTCAAAGCCCTTGTTCTTGCTCTGATCCAGCGCGATGCTCAACGACGGCGCCTGGCTGATGTTGAGCACATCATCAACTTCCGCAAGATCAATCAGTAACAAACGTTGGGTGCGCTCTTCGGCCAGCACATAACGCTCACCCTGAATATGCGAAATACCTTCCAGGTCGCGGACACCTTCCACCCGGATTTCGCGCAGCAATTCACCTTCTGGGCTCAGTTCAACAATATAAGGGCGGCCGTTGAGTACCGACCAGAGGGTGCCCGTCTCGCTGTTCCAGGTCAGCGCTGACAGGTCATCTTCGATACCTCTGACACGCTGGCGCTGAATGTCGGCGCGATAGCGTGACAAGTCCAGTGCCTGGGCCGGCAGCTCGACCTTGGAGAGGCGCCAGCCATGCCACAGATGGCTGGCCGTGCCCGACATAAATAACCAGACCACAAGCACCAGGATCAGTGCGGCGATCGCGATTACAACTTTTCTCATGCCAACAGCTCCAGGCAAACAAAGGGCAATGCGACTTGGAGCCAAGGCTACGCCAAAGGTTCAGCGTTTATTCAGCCTGTACGGCAATCTCTGCTGACTGCTCCAAAGCACCGGGAATGGCCAGCTCCAGCACATCACCTGGCTGCAGCACGCCGACGCCGGCCGGCGTGCCGGTGATCACCACATCCCCGGGCTGCAAGGTAAATACGCGGGCGATTTGCTGCAGCAAGCTGAGTATCGGGGTAACCATGTCAGCGCTATTGCCCTGTTGACGTACCTCACCATTAATTACCAGGCGCAGGGGCAATTTAGTCAATGCCGGGGCCTGCTCGGGGCGGATAAACACAGACAGCGGGCAGGCGCCGTCAAAGGCCTTGGCCCGCTCCCAAGGGTGGCCCTTGGCCTTGAGCTGGTCCTGCAATTCACGCAGGGTCAGGTCCAGCGCCAGACCGATACCTTTAATCGCCTTTTGCGCCTGTTCGGCAGTGACCTCCCCGCTGAGTGGCTTGCCGATCAACAGGGCAATTTCAGTTTCATAGTGCACCGCCCCCTTACCTAGCGGCAGTGGCAGCGGCGCGTCACTCAAAGGCACGACGGCGGTGGCCGGCTTAAGAAACAGCAGCGGCTCGGTGGGTACCGGGTTGTTCAGCTCGCGGGCATGCTCGGCATAATTACGCCCGACACAAACAACCTTGCCCATAGGCAGGTCAATCAGGGTGCCGTCGGCGAAGTGGTGTTGGTAGGGCATCGGCGAGACTCCAGATCAAACGCATGAACATAGACTGCTATTTTATTGCGGCGGTGTCAGCGGAGTTGTCAGCCGCCGGTTGCAGACACGCTACGAGCCATCCCTGGGGCTCGTCGATGCACTGGCAGAAAATTGCTCCTGCATTTTCTGCTCTTCCGCCGTCCATGGCGGTCGCTTGTGCATCGACGGTCTGCAACCGGCGGCTGGCAACACCGCACTATGCATCGTGCAGACCTTCCACCAAAACCATTAAGCCCTTACTCAGGCAAAGATCTTGCCCGGATTCATAATCCCGTTCGGGTCAAACACGGCCTTGACCGCCTTCA
>REBY01000056.1 GCA_007692485.1 Pseudomonadaceae bacterium
CAGGGATGAAGAGGTGCGCCCGGCACACCCGCCAGAGCGCCAGTGGCCGGACACTGCTATGGCAGCTATTGCTGCTGGTCATTCTATATTTATCTGCCAGCCCGGCCCACGCCGCAGACCACGGACTGCAGCTCAGCGCAGACCAAACCGAAGCACTGCGCCTGCAATCCAACATTTATTATCTGCGCGACAGCAGCCGCCGTCTGAGCCCTGACCAGGTGCTGGCTCGCCGCGCTGACATGCAGAGTGCGGCGGCTGATCCTGATATCAATTTTGGCTATACCAGCGACCGCGTCTGGCTACTGTTTGAGCTACAGGGCGATCCCGAAGAAACGACTGACTGGATCGTGGAAATGCTTTACCCCTCCCTGGACCGCGTCACTCTGTATCAGCAAGGCAAGAATGGCTGGGAGGTACAACGTAGTGGCGACGTTCTGCCCAGCAGTGAACGCAGCCTGGTTCATCACAGCGCCGCTTTCCCCTTGCAACTACTCCCAGGTGAGCGACGCCTGTTTCTGATGAGTGGCGAATCCGCTGGCAGCCTTAGCCTTGATGCCTTGATTTGGCCGGCAGAAAGCTTTCGCACCCACAGTAACCGTGCCCACATTATTCTGGCGGCCTACCTGGGCATGATTTTCGCCCTGGGTGGCTACAACCTGTTGCTGTTTTTTGCTCTGCGCGAACCCAGCTTCCTGCTCTATGTGTTATTTATCGTCAGCTTCGGTACCGGTGCCATGGCAATCAACGGGCTAGGTCCTTACTACCTATGGCCCGATGCTGGCGAGATCAGCAACCGCATCCTACCCACATCAATCATTCTGGCTACGACGGTTGCCGCCCTTTTCACGCGCAGCTTTCTTGATGTCAAGCAGCGAGCCCCCGCCTGGTACCGGCTGCTTAGCGTAGCTACCCTGGTCGGCGGCATCATTACGCTGGCCAGCTTGCTGATGCCCGTTCAGCTTAGCTTGCAAACCATGTCGGTATTCGGGCTTACCGTGACGCTGTTACTCATTATCTGCGGCATTCACTGCGTATTTATTGGTGTCGCTGGCGCGCGAATTTTTGTACTTGCCTGGGGCTTTATGATGACCGGCGCAGTTCTCCTGGCGCTGCGCAATTTCGCCCTGATCCCCAACAACTTCGCCACCCTGTATTCCATGCAAATTGGTTCAGCACTGGAGATGTTGTTGTTGTCCTTCGGCCTGGCAGCCCGCTTCAATGAGCTCAAGCGGCAAAAAGAAGTGGCGCAAACTGCCGCCCTTAACGCCCAGCGCCAGCATGTTCACGCGCTACAACAGCACGAAAGGGTGCTGGAACAGCGCGTGGCGGAGCGCACCCGTGAACTGGAACAGGCCAACTTGCGCCTGGAAGATATGGCCATGCAGGATGTCCTGACTGGGCTCGCCAATCGGGCCGGTCTCAATCGCCACTTGAACGAAGCGCTGGCCCGCGCCGACCGCAACCAACAACAACTGGCGCTACTGATGATCGACCTGGATAACTTCAAGCCAGTCAATGACGTCTTCGGCCACGCTTTTGGCGATCGCGTATTACAGGAGGTCGCTAAACGATTATTGGCGTGCGGACGGGCGAGTGACTTCATTGCACGCCTCGGCGGCGATGAGTTCATTGTCGTCAGTGAGGGTCTACAACACATTGATGACGCGCATGCGGTTGCCGAACGTTTACTCGATGCGCTGACCCAACCCATCATCCTGAATGAACAACAAATCCAGATCGGCGCCAGCATTGGCGTCAGCCACGCCACCGGACCCGAGCTGGTTGCAGACGAACTGCTACGTCAGGCTGACCAAGCCATGTACGCACGCAAACGCCAGGGGCGCAGCGGCATCAGTTATTACTCCAGAGATGAGCAGGGGCTGTCGGAGTGAACAGCCGTCGAAGCACCGGCTGGTGCTGGTTGTTGCTGGCCGCCCTGTTCCTGAGCTGTGCACCCGCATTGGCGCATCAGCACCAGCTTGTACTCGACGGCAACGAGAACCACCTGGAATTGCAGCCCTGGCTCGATTTCACGCTGCTGCCGCCTGAATACGGAATCACCGAAGTCTTGGGTTCAAGCGTCATCTGGCAGGCCGCCTCCAATCGCAACGACCTGAATTTCAGCTATACCGAAGACGCAGTATGGCTCCGGCTGAGTATAGAATCGACGGCCGACAGCGATCAGCAATGGTTTATCCACTTCCCCTATTCATCACTCAACCGGATCGAACTGCACGGCCTCCAAGTGGAACCCCTGCTCAGTGGTGACGGCGTGCCTCTGGCCGCCCGACAGGTTGCGCACCGCGACCCCAGCTTTGTGCTCTCGCTTCCCGCCGGTCAGCAGAAAACCCTGTACTTCAAGGCCACCTCTGGCGGAAGCCTGACCCTCACCAGCCAGCTATGGTCGCCGTCTGCCTTTGCCAGCTACAGCGTCAGCAGCATGGCAGTCATTACCCTCTATCTCGGCATGCTACTGGCCATGGCGGCCTATAACCTACTGCTGTTCAGTGTGCTACGCGAGCGGACCTACCTCTACTATGTCGCCTTCGTGGTGGCCTTTGGCATTGGTGCTCTCAGTTTCACCGGTATTGGCTCGCGCTTTATCTGGCCGGAACTCGGTACCTTTGGCACCCGTATACTGCCACTGTCGTTGTGCTTGTCGGGCTTGCTGGGTGTTTTGTTTATTCGCCGGTTTCTCGAGATCAAACATCATCTTCCGCGCTGGCATACCCCACTGGGGCTGATTGCCTGGCTATGCCTGGCTTTCAGCCTGCTCAGCCTGATCGCCCCGATCAGAGTCAGCATTCAGGGCATGTCATTACTCGCCATTGTCGCCGCACCCGTGGTGTTTGCGTGCATCTTGCAAGCAGCCCAACGGGGCGTGCCAGGGGCGCGCGTAGTGCTGCTGGCGTGGAGCCTGATGATTGTCGGGGTGCTACTACTGGCACTGCGTAATTTTGGCCTGTTGCCCTCCAATTTGCTGACTACCTATGCCATGCATGTCGGCTCGGCATTGGAAATGCTCTTGCTGTCCTTTGCGCTCGCAGCCCGTTTCAAGAGCCTGAAAGAGCAACGCGAACACGCCCAGCAAAGCGCGCTTAACGCGCAAAGCGAGCTGGTCAGCACCTTGCGTGAGCATGAACGCCAGCTCGAAGCCAAGGTACTCGAACGCACCACCGAATTGGCCGAGGCCAATGCGCGTCTGGAGCGCATGGCTTTGCACGACCCCTTGACCAACCTGGCCAACCGTACAGCGCTGGAGCAACATATCGAAGAAGCCATGCGCCGCAGCCAACGGCGCCTTGAGTACCTTGCTGTCATGCTGGTGGACCTTGACGGCTTCAAGCAGATCAATGACCAGCTCGGCCATGAAACCGGTGACGCAGTACTGCAATGCATTGCCGCGCGCATGCGCGAAACCGCCCGCGAGAGCGACTTTGTCGCCCGCCTGGGGGGAGATGAATTCGTTCTGGTGGCGGAAGGCATGCGTGACCGAGAGCAGGCTGCCGCCCTGGCCGAGCGTTTTCTTGATGAGCTCAGCCTGCCCATTGAGCTCGAAGGGCAAAGCGTGGCAGTGGGTGCCAGCATTGGCATTACCCTGACCCGCTCAGCAGATCCGGATATGCCATCCTTGCTGCGTCAGGCCGATGCTGCCATGTACAAACGCAAGCGCAGCGGGCGCCATGGTGTCAGCTTCCATGAGCCCGCGGGCGGTTACTGAGGACGTCAGGGCGTTACGCGCAACACTTTACCCTGCTGACTATCGGTGAGCAGGTATAGCGCGCCATCCGGGCCCGTGCGCACATCACGAAAACGTACATCCAGTTCACCGAACAGACTTTCTTCGCCAACCACCTCGTCACCCTCCAGCTCAACCCGGCGTACATGTTTACCGGCAAGCGCGGAAACAAACAGATTGCCCTGCCATGCGGGGAAGAGGTCACCGGTATAGAGAGTCATACCTGAAGGTGCAATCGACGGCGTCCATTCGGTCATAGGCTGCTCCAAGCCAGGCTTTTCGGTGTAAGGCGTAATCACCGCGCCATTGTAATCCACCCCATAGCTGATCACCGGCCAACCATAATTCTTGCCTGCCTCGATCAAATTCAGTTCATCGCCACCACGCGGGCCATGCTCATGACTGAGCAGACGTTGGTTAGCGGCATCCCAGACCATACCTTGTACATTTCGGTGCCCGATACTGTAGAGCTCTGGCTTGATACCTGACTGCCCTACCCAGGGATTGTCATCCGGCACGCTGCCGTCACGATTCAGGCGAACCAGGCTACCTAGGTGATTATCTTTATTTTGCGCCTCTTCACGCAGAATAAAGGCGTCGCCCAGCCCCATGACCAGCGTATGGTCATCCAGGAAGGCAATCCGACCACCATAGTGCGCTGAGCCACGTTTACCAGGCTGAGCACGGAACACCTCTTGCACCTCTTCGAGGGCCTCGCCATTGAAGCGGGCACTGGCCAGACAGGTGTTGTTCGACGCTGACGTGCCACAGGCATAACTGAGGAACAGCCGCTGGTTATCAGCAAACTCAGGATCAAGAATGACCTCAAACAAACCGGCCTGGCCATCCACGAAGGCTTCAGGCACACCGGCCACCGGGTCGGTTTGCAACTCACCCTCTGCTGATAGCAGGCGCAAATCGCCTGCCCGCTCGGTAACCAGCATGCGGCCATCGGGCAAAAAAGCCAGCGACCAAGGGTGATTGAGCCCTTCCGCAAGTGTGGTCACCTGATACTCGGTAGCATTAACGCCAGCGACTGCAGCAAGTGCTACAGCCCCTGCGAGGCCTTGTCGAATCATGCGCATCGGTTTTCTCCTTATCAGCCCAGAACCCGCAGGCCACGTTTTTTTGCCGGGCGGGTCAGGCGGCCAAATAGCCAGCTGCCGACGCCTACCGCGATCATCATCAACAACAAGCCACCCATACCCCGCGTGGCAGCAATAAAGGTCGGCATAGGTGCCAGATAATCAACCACTGCAAACGCCACTTTGATACCAACGGCACCAGCCAACGCATAAAGCACGCCACGCCATGGCTTGAACACGCGCCCAAGCAATTCAGCTACCGGCAAGGCACACAACATGGCGGCACTGACCAGGATGGCAAAAATCGGTGCAAAGCCCACCAGATCACGTCCGGTCGTCGTCAGCCGCTCAGCAACCCCGATTTCAACGTCAATCAGCTGCAAGGCAGCCAAGTTAAGCTGAGTTTGCACCAGCGTACCCAACACGGTCGCCACCAGCACGGCGAGCAAAAAGAACAACACCACACGCATAATTGAAAGCAACATCAGGCAGTTTCCTTTTTCTTCGAGTTTGCCAGCCACGACGATGCACAGCCCGGCCAATCCGTTACTTGATATGTCTTCACGCGCTAGTCAAGCGCGTCAGGCAGCTCCGGCAAATTACGCAAGGCCTGTTCGTAAGCTGCCAAGTCGAAGGGCTTGTCTTCATCGAGCATCACACCAATAGAGTACGCCAGCACCTGGGCCATCAGATCAAGGCTGTCTTCGCGGCTGTAGCCCACCAGCGTCAACTTGTTCAGGGTTGCCTGGGCCGCGGGCGGCTCATTCGCCGCCAGCTGATTTTCCAGGGCTTCCAACAAACGCTCACGGGTAAAGCCCGCATCATCATCGGTTTCCGCCATACACTCCCCCAGCATTCAACAAAAAACAGGGCGCCGCAGCGCCCTGATTGTCAGCTCAGTGAATCTTCGGCTCGAGCTCACCTTCCTCGTAACGCTGGAACATTTTTTCCAGTGATACGGGGCGAATTTTCGAGGCATTACCGGCACAACCAAAAGCTTCATAACGCGCCATACAAATATCACGCATGGCATCCACAGTCTTGCTGAGGAACTTGCGCGGATCAAACTCCGCCGGGTTTTGCGCCATAAAGCGCCGCACCGCACCGGTCGAGGCCAAACGCAAGTCAGTATCGATATTGACCTTACGCACCCCGTGCTTGATGCCTTCCACAATCTCTTCCACCGGCACGCCGTAGGTCTCAGGAATCTCGCCACCAAACTCGTTGATGACTTTCAGCCACTCCTGCGGCACCGAGCTGGAACCATGCATGACCAGATGGGTATCCGGAATACGGGCATGGATCGCCTTGATGCGACCAATATCGAGAATGTCACCCGTCGGCGGGCGGGTAAACTTGTAAGCACCATGGCTGGTACCGATGGCAATAGCCAGGGCATCAACATGGGTCTGTTTGACGAAGTCAGCCGCCTCTTCCGGATCGGTCAGCATCTGGCTGTGATCCAGAATACCCTCGGCACCGATACCGTCTTCCTCACCGGCCTGACCGGTTTCCAGGCTACCCAGGCAACCCAGCTCACCCTCAACCGACACACCACAGGCATGCGCCATATCCACCGCTTGGCGGGTCACACGCACGTTGTAGTCGTAATCCATCGGCGTTTTGCCATCCGGACCTAACGAGCCATCCATCATCACCGAGGAAAAGCCCAACTGAATCGAGCGCTGGCATACCGCCGGGCTGGTGCCGTGATCCTGATGCATGCACACCGGGATATGCGGAAACTCTTCAATGGCCGCCAGAATCAGGTGCTGCAGGAAAGGCGCGCCCGCGTATTTACGCGCACCGGCAGAGGCCTGCAGAATCACCGGTGAATCGGTATTGGCCGCCGCTTCCATAATGGCGCGGACCTGCTCCAGGTTGTTGACGTTGAACGCCGGAATGCCGTAACCATACTCGGCAGCGTGATCCAGCATTTGTCGCAAACTGATCAAGGCCATAACTTATTCTCCATAAATTGGTACAAAAACTTTATCGCTGAAAGCTTAAAGCCTGAAGACTTACCCAGTGCTTAGCAACCGTAGCAGTGCCTGACACCTCTAGCCTACAGCCTTCAGCGGTCTTATCCCTGCGCTCGCTGCTGCAAAATCTCGACGGCGGGCAATACCTTGCCTTCAACAAACTCAAGGAAGGCGCCACCACCGGTGGAAATATAGGAAATCTGTGCAGCCACACCATACTTGTCGATAGCAGCCAGCGTATCGCCACCACCCGCAATCGAAAAGCCCTCACTGGCAGCAATTGCCTTCGCCAGCACCTCGGTACCACCGCCAAACTGATCGAACTCGAACACCCCAACCGGGCCGTTCCACAAAATAGTACCCGATGCCTTTAGCATTTCACCGAACACCCGTGCCGTCTCCGGACCGATATCCAGAATCATGTCATCCTCAGCCACATCGGCAATCGCCTTCACCGTCGCCTCGGCATCCTCAGCAAAAGCCTTGGCCACCACCACATCCGTCGGCAGCGGCACACTCACCTTGGCAGCAATCGCCTTCGCCGTCTCCAGCAAATCCGCCTCATGCAACGACTTGCCCACCGGATAACCAGCCGCCGCGAGGAAGGTATTGGCAATCCCGCCACCGACGATCAACTGATCGCACTTCTCTGAGAGCGCATTCAACACATCCAGCTTGGTCGACACCTTGGAGCCGGCCACAATCGCTAGCATCGGCCGCGCCGGCTTATCCAGCGCCTTGGCCAGAGCTTTCAATTCAGCAGCCAACAGCGGACCGGCACACGCCTGTTTGGCAAACTTGGCCACCCCATGGGTCGACCCCTGCGCACGATGTGCAGTACCAAAGGCATCCATCACAAAGACATCACAGAGCGCCGCATACTTATGCGCCAGCTCATCGGTATTCTTCTTCTCACCAGCGTTGAAACGCACATTCTCCAGCAGCACCAGCTCGCCCGGCTGTACCTCAACACCCTCAAGGTAATCACGCACCAGCGGAACCTCACGCCCCAAGGCCTCGCTCAGGTAAGCCGCCACCGGCGCCAGGCTGTTTTCCTCACTGAACACACCCTCTTCCGGGCGCCCCAGATGCGAACACACCATCACCGCTGCACCCTTCTCCAGCGCCAGCTTGATGGTCGGTAACGACGCTAGAATCCGCGCATCACTGGCTACCTTGCCATTTTTGACCGGTACATTCAGGTCTTCACGAATCAGTACCCGCTGGCCCTTAAGGTCCAGCTCCTGCATGGTCAATACGCTCATATCCAGCTCCTTGAATCAAACAAAGTTGCACAATCTATACGTCAAAACATTCGCGCGGTCTTGAACCTGAAGCACTCGCTTAGCGTTGGGGCGCTGTTGCGGTTAGCCGGTCATGGACCGTCGATAGCCATGGACGGCTATCGACGAGCTTACAGGGACGTACTTGCTGCGTGTCCATGACTGGCTAACCGCAATGGCGCCAGGCACCAGCCCTGCAGCAATACAGCCCACTGAACAACTCAGTAAAAAGCTCAGGGCTGACACCGCCCCAACCAATACCCCGCCACATCCAGCATCCGATTGGCAAAGCCCCACTCATTATCAAACCACACCAGCACGTTCACCATGCGCGGCCCCGACACCCGGGTCTGGCTGCCATCCACAATCGCCGAATGCGGATCATGATTGAAATCACAGCTCGCATGTGGCAGCTCGGTATAATCCAGCAAGCCCGCCAGCTCACCCTCAGCCGCCGCCCGCAGCAACGCATTCACCTCATCCGCCGTGGTATCACGCGACGTTTGCAAGGTGATGTCCAGCGCCGACACATTCACCGTCGGCACCCGGATCGCCTTCGCCTGAATACGCCCCGCCAACTCCGGCAACAAACGCTCAATACCACGCGCCAAGCCTGTCGACACCGGAATCACCGACTGAAAGGCCGAGCGCGTCCGGCGCAAATCCTCGTGATGATAGGCATCAATCACCGGCTGATCATTCATCGCCGAATGGATAGTCGTGATCGACACATAATCCAAACCAATGGACTCATTCAGCAACTTGAGCAAAGGCACACCACAATTGGTGGTACAGGACGCATTCGATACCAAACGCTGCTCAGCACTGAGCAACTGATGATTCACGCCATAGACCACAGTGGCATCCACCGCCTGCTCATTCACCATCGGCTGCGAAAACAACACCCGCGGCACACCCGCATGGGTAAAACGTAACGCCTGCTCACGTGTGGTGTACTGCCCGGAACACTCCAGCACCATATCCACATTCAGCGCCGACCAGTCGACCCCCTCCGGGTCCGCCGCACGCAGCACCTGAATACAGTCACCGTTAATATGCAGCGCATCATCACCCACCCGTACCTGGCCAGGAAAACGGCCATGGGTCGAATCAAAACGGGTCAGGTACTCAATACTGGCCTGATCAGCCAAATCATTCAGCGCCACCACCTGGAGCCCCTGGTTGCCGCGCTCATAAAGCGCACGCAGTACACAGCGACCGATACGACCGTAGCCGTTCAGAGCGATGCGAAAGGGCGGGCGGGGTATCTGATTCATGGTTGCCTTTGGCTAGTGGAGTGTAGATGGGTTGTTTGGGCTATTGCGCTAGAGACTGCAGGCCGGAAGCTGGAAGGCCGGGATCTTTGTTGATGCCTTGACCGTACACCAAGCCGGGTAAAACCTACCCGGCCAGGTTAATACCAACCTTCCCGCCCTGCAGCTCTCAGCCACAGGCATTGCGTCGCCTCCAGCCGCTAGCAACCCCTCACGGTTTTCAGTCTTCCAGCAGCTCTTCCGCCGCAGCCAGAACATTGTCGAGGGTAAAGCCGAACTCCTCGAACAGTGCCGCTGCCGGCGCAGACTCGCCAAAGGTCTGCATACCAATGATGCGGCCATCAAGGCCGACATACTTGTACCAGAAGTCCGTGTGCGCTGCTTCAATGGCGATTCGCGCTCCTACTTCCAGTGGTAACACCGACTGCTTGTAGGCCGCATCCTGCTGATCAAACACACTGGTCGACGGCATCGACACCACGCGCACCAGGCGGCCAGCAGCCGTCAGCTTGGCGCAAGCATCCATCGCCAAACCGACTTCCGAACCGGTAGCGATCAGGATCAGCTCAGGCTCGCCCGCGCAATCCTGCAGCACATACCCACCACGGGCGATGTCCGCCAGTTGCTGGGCGTCACGCAACTGGTGCGGCAGGTTCTGCCGCGAGAACACCAGTGCACTGGGGCCATCGGCCCGCTCGATCGCGTATTTCCAGGCCACCGCCGACTCCACCGCATCAGCCGGGCGCCAGGTATCCAGATTCGGCGTACCACGCAAGCTGGCCAACTGTTCGATCGGCTGGTGGGTCGGGCCATCTTCGCCCAGACCAATGGAATCATGGGTAAACACATAGAGCACACGCTGGCGCATCAACGCCGACATACGCACCGCATTGCGCGCGTACTCCATAAAGATCAGGAAGGTCGCACCGTAGGGAATAAAGCCGCCATGCAAGGCAATGCCATTCATGATCGCGCTCATGCCAAACTCGCGTACACCGTAAAACAGATAGTTGCCGCTGGCATCACCGGCCTCAACGCCCTTGCAACCCTGCCACAGGGTCAGGTTGGAACCGGCCAGATCCGCCGAACCACCGAGCAGCTCAGGCAGCAACGGGCCATAGGCATTCAAACTGTTCTGGCTGGCCTTGCGGCTGGCAATGGTTTCGCCTTTCTCGGCTACCTGGGCAATATAATCCGCCGATTGCTGGGCAAAATTCACCGGCAACTCACCAGCCAGACGCCGTTGCAGCTCTTCTGCCAGGTCCGGGTAGGCTGCCGCATAAGCCGCAAAGCGCTCATTCCAGGCCGCTTCCGCCGCCGCACCCGCCTCGTTTGCATCCCACTCAGCCCTGATATCCGCCGGAATCTCAAAGGGACCATGCGGCCAGTTTAGCGCCGCACGTGTCGCGACAATTTCATCATCACCCAGCGGGGCACCATGGCAATCTTCCTTGCCCTGCTTGTTTGGCGAGCCAAAACCAATCACCGTCTTGCAGCAGATCAGCGTTGGCTGGCTGGTGTTCTTGCGCGCTGTCTCGATCGCCGTCTTGATCTCATCAGCATCATGGCCATCGACATTGCGGATGACCTGCCAGCCATAGGCCTCGAAACGCTGCGGCGTGTCATCGGTAAACCAGCCTTCCACCTCACCATCAATGGAAATACCGTTGTCATCGTAAAAGCCGATCAGCTTGCCCAGCCCCAGGGTGCCGGCCAGCGAAGAAACCTCGTGGGAAATACCTTCCATCAGGCAACCGTCACCCATGAACACATAGGTAAAGTGATCGACCACCTTATGCTGATCCCGGTTGAACTGCGCCGCCAGCACCTTCTCGGCAATCGCCATACCGACCGCATTGGCCAGACCCTGACCCAGCGGACCCGTGGTGGTTTCCACACCGGGTGCATAGCCATATTCCGGGTGGCCCGGCGTCTTGCTGTGCAACTGACGGAAATTTTGCAGATCCTCGATCGACAGATCGTAGCCAGTCAGGTGCAGCAAGGAGTAAATCAGCATCGAGCCGTGCCCGTTGGACAGCACAAAGCGGTCACGATCAACAAACTGCGGGTTGGCCGGATTGTGCTTCATATAGTCACGCCAGAGGACTTCGGCGATATCCGCCATGCCCATAGGCGCGCCGGGATGGCCGCTCTTGGCTTTCTGCACGGCATCCATGCTGAGGGCACGAATGGCATTGGCGCGGTCACGACGGCTGGGCATGGGCAACTCCTGTGATTGACTGGCTTATCAGCGAAGCGGCAATCCCGGTTCGCAAAGCCCGGCATTTTCGCGCAAATGGCCGCGCCGGGCAATGAAAACCCCCGCCAAGGTCAGATAGCCACCCGGCCTACTGACGAAAGGACAGACACTGATACATCTATATCAAAGTTTTTTGATATAGATCTTGCATCCATCCCCGCTCACGCCTAGACTGCTCGGCATGAATACTGTCGCTCACATTGCGCCCGTCACCGGCGCCATCACTGATGATCTGGCTGCCCTGTGCAAGGCAACCGGCGACAACTTGCGCCTGGATATCCTGCGCGTGCTGCGCAACGACTCCTTTGGCGTGCTGGAACTGGCGCAGATCTTCAACATGCGCCAATCCGGCATGAGCCATCACCTCAAGGTACTGGCCAAGCCTGGGCTAGTGATCACCCGGCGTGAGGGCAATTCCATTTTCTACCGGCGCAGCCTGCCAGCCAGTGATAGCCATTGGCGCCAGGTACACGAACACCTGCTGGCCGGGCTTGATGCCCTGGCGCTGGATGCCGAGCTAGCCGACGCCATTCAACAGGTGCACCGCCAACGCAGCGCCCTATCGGAGCAATTTTTTGCCCGCATTGCCGACAACCAGCCGATGCAAGATGACCTGATCGCCCACTTCGGCCATTTCCGCGAGCCCCTGTTGACACTGCTCGACAGCCTGCAGCTGCCCGCGCACAGTCTGGCTATCGAAGTCGGTCCGGGCGAAGGCGGCCTGCTGCCCGATCTGGCCAACCGCTTTGCACAGGTGATCGCACTCGACAACGCGCCGGCCATGCTCGAGCGTGCGCGCCAGCACTGCAAAGAAGCACAACTGAATAATGTTGACTGCCAACTGGCCGACGCCCTGCAGCCGCAGGATCTGCCCGCCGCCGACTGCGTGATCAGCAATATGGTGCTGCACCACATGCCCGCCCCCGCTGATGCCCTGCACCGCCTGGCTAGCTTGCTCAAGCCTGGTGGCCGCCTGGTGCTCACCGAACTCTGCCGGCACGATCAAAGCTGGGTGCGCGAAGCCTGCGGCGACCTCTGGCTCGGCTTCGACCAGAACGATTTGACCTGGTGGGCCGAACAGGCCGGCCTGGTTACCGACGCCAGCCAATATATTGGCCTGCGCAACGGCTTTCAGCTGCAACTACAAGCTTTCAGCAAACCCCTAACAACCGCCTTCCGAGCAACAGGAATTCCAGCATGAGCGATTACTCGATTTTCACTTCCGAATCGGTCTCCGAAGGCCACCCCGACAAACTGGCCGACCAGATCTCCGATGCCGTATTGGATGCCATTCTGGCCGAAGACAAGTTTGCCCGCGTGGCCTGTGAAACCATGGTGAAAACCGGCGTAGCTATTGTCGGTGGTGAAATCACCACCAGCGCCTGGGTAGACCTGGAAGAGCTGGTGCGCGGCGTGATCTGCGACATTGGCTACACCTCCTCGGACGTCGGCTATGACGGCGCCACCTGTGGCGTGATCAATATTATCGGCAAACAGTCACCGGACATCGCCCAGGGCGTTGATCGGCAGAAGCCGGAAGATCAGGGCGCTGGTGACCAAGGCCTGATGTTTGGTTATGCCAGCAACGAAACCGATGTACTGATGCCCGCGCCCATTACCTTCGCTCACCGCCTGGTTGAACGTCAGGCTGAAGCGCGCCGCGACGGCAGCCTGGCCTGGCTGCGCCCGGATGCCAAGTCCCAGGTCACCTGCCGCTATGACAATGGCCGTGTGGTTGGCGTCGACGCCATCGTCCTCTCGACCCAGCACAACCCGGAGATCAGCCTGGCCGATCTGCGCGAAGCGGTGATGGAAGAAATCATCAAGCCGGTGATTCCGGCCGGCCTGCTGCATGCCGACACCCAGTTTCATATCAACCCGACCGGCAAGTTCGTGATTGGCGGCCCGGTGGGTGACTGCGGCCTCACCGGACGCAAGATCATCGTCGACACTTACGGCGGCATGGCCCGCCACGGTGGCGGTGCCTTCTCCGGCAAGGACCCGTCCAAGGTCGACCGCAGCGCCGCCTATGCCGGTCGCTACGTGGCCAAGAACATCGTCGCTGCTGGCCTGGCTGACAAGTGTGAAATTCAGGTGTCCTACGCCATCGGCGTAGCCCAGCCAACCTCGGTATCGATCAATACCTTCGGTACCGGCAAGATTAGCGACGACAAGATCATCCAGTTGGTACGTCGGCATTTCGACCTGCGGCCCTATGCGATTACCCGCATGCTCGACCTGCTGCACCCGATGTACAAGGCCACTGCAGCCTATGGCCACTTTGGCCGCAACCCCTACGAGATGACGGTCAAGGGCGACACCTTCACCGCCTTCCCGTGGGAGAAAACGGACAAAGTCGACGCCCTGCGCGCCGACGCAAGCTAGTCAATACATGCCGTCATTGCGGGGCGTTTAGCCACGCGGCAATCCATACTGACCGCCAACGCGTAAAATGTATTGCCACAGGCCTTACGGCCTTCGCAATGACGAAGGTGCTGAACTAGCGGCGATAATCGTCGTGGCAGCCACGGCAGGCTTGCTGAACGGTAGTGAGCGGCGCCAGCAAAGCATCCGGGTCGTCGCCCTGCTCCGCCGTCACGGCAGCCAGCTCGCTGACTGACTGCTGATAACGCTCGATGGCGGCGGCAAAGCCAGCCGCATCGGACCAGACACTGGGGCGTGCGGCATTGGGCTGACGCGAGTCACCCGGCTCGGGGAAATGCTCCCAGGGCGCATCAGACAGGTCGACCAGACGCTCGACATGCGCGGCAAAGATGTCCGCATCAAAGGCCAGTCGACCACGCAGCATGCCATCCATCGGCTCGCTGCTGTTGAGGATTTGTTTGAACAGGGCCTGGCGCTTGCCTTCCGGCGAATCCGGGTCCGCCGACTGACCGCCGCAAGCGGTCAACAGGACTGACAAGGTGGTCAGTCCGAGTAGTTTCAAGGGTGAAGCGTGTGACATGGTTTCATCCATAGTAGTGAAGACAGTCAGGTTTTCTGTCAGCGTGCACGGCAATGAGAACGGCGTTGGCGATCAGCTGCTCTGGACCGTTAGATGCCATGGATGGCATCTACGAGCCTACATGGATGTATTTACGGCGTGTCCAGAGCGGGTGATCGACAACACCGCCATGCAGCGCTAAGCCAGCAGAAACCAGTAAATGGCAGCATCTTAACGATAACGCCATCATGCGGCACCTGCCGCACACAGTTTGCAACACACCCCGGCCGAGGGGCGCTGCAGCGACACTATTGTCGTCAGGCTCGGCGGGCAGTGACACGAGAACGAACCGCGCCCATTCGATACCAACGAATGGAGTAACCGCAATGAGTGCAGTGATGAAAGAAAAGAACTTTACCGACTTCAAAGTCGCCGACATCAGCCTGGCCGATTGGGGCCGCCGTGAAATCATTATTGCCGAATCGGAAATGCCGGCACTCATGGGGCTGCGCCGCAAATACGCCGGCGAGCAACCACTCAAGGGCGCCAAGATTCTCGGCTGCATCCACATGACCATTCAGACCGCAGTACTGATCGAAACCCTGACCGCCCTGGGCGCAGAAGTACGCTGGTCATCCTGCAACATCTTCTCCACCCAGGACCAGGCTGCTGCCGCCATCGCCGCCGCCAGCATCCCCGTGTTCGCCTGGAAAGGTGAAACCGAAGAAGAATACGAGTGGTGCATCGAGCAGACCATCCTCAAGGATGGCCAGCCCTGGGATGCCAATATGGTTCTGGATGACGGCGGCGACCTGACCGAAATCCTGCATGACAAGTACCCACAAATGCTTGAACACATCCACGGCATCACCGAAGAAACTACTACCGGTGTTCACCGTCTGCTCGAAATGCTGAAAAAAGGCACGTTGAAAGTTCCGGCGATCAACGTCAACGACTCCGTCACAAAAGCCAAAAACGACAACAAGTACGGCTGCCGCCACAGCCTGAACGATGCCATCAAGCGCGCCACAGACCACCTGTTAGCCGGCAAGCAAGCGCTGGTGATTGGTTATGGCGACGTCGGCAAGGGCTCTGCCCAATCGCTGCGCCAGGAAGGCATGATCGTGCGCATCACCGAAAGCGACCCGATCTGCGCCATGCAAGCCTGCATGGATGGCTTTGAAATCGTTTCGCCCTTTATTGACGGCATCAACACCGGCACTGAAGCCTGTATCAATCGTGACCTGCTGGGTAAAACCGACCTACTAGTGACCACCACCGGCAACGTCAACGTGTGTGACGCCAATATGCTGAAAGCGCTGAAAAAGCGTGCCGTGGTATGCAACATCGGTCACTTCGACAATGAAATCGATACTGCCTACACACGCAAAAACTGGCACTGGGAAGAGGTCAAGCCGCAAGTACACAAACTGCACCGCACCGGCAAAGACAACTTCGATCCGACCAATGATGACTACCTGATCCTGCTCGCCGAAGGTCGCCTGGTTAACCTGGGTAACGCCACCGGTCACCCCAGCCGGATCATGGATGGCTCCTTCGCCAACCAGGTGCTGGCACAGATCCACCTCTATGGTGAACAGTTTGCCAAACTGCCGGCTGCCGACAAAGCCGCCAAGCTGCGCGTGGAAGTATTGCCGAAGAAACTGGATGAAGAAGTCGCACTGGAAATGGTCAAAGGCTTCGGTGGCGTGATCACCCAGCTTACCCAAGCCCAGGCTGATTACATTGGCGTGCCTGTCGAAGGCCCGTTCAAATCTGACGACTATCGTTATTAAGAACAGCGGCAAGCTATAAGCCACCAGCGGCAAACAGTGAGTGCATTCAGCGCTCACTGCTTGCCGCAAGCCGCTTGCAGCCGGTTCTTTCAAAAGGATGCACAGAAACCGCATGACTCAGAATACCCACAACGCCCAGGTCAGCTTCGAGTTTTTCCCGACCAAGACCGATGCCGGGCATGCCAAGTTGATTGCCGCCGCCCATGTACTGGCTGGCGAGAATCCCGAGTTCTTCTCGGTCACCTACGGTGCTGGCGGCTCGACCCGCGACCGCACCCTGAACACAGTGCTGCAGCTGGACCAGGAAGTGAAAGTGCCCACCGCACCCCACCTATCCTGTGTTGGCGACAGTACCGACGACCTGCGCAGCCTGCTCGGCCAGTATCGCGAAGCCGGCATCAAGCGCATCGTCGCTCTGCGCGGCGATTTGCCCTCCGGCATGGGCCAGGCCTCTGGTGAGCTGCGCTATGCCAATGAGCTGGTTGAGTTTATCCGCGCAGAAACCGGTGACCACTTCACCATCGAAGTCGCCGCCTATCCGGAAGCCCACCCGCAGGCACGCAACTTCGAGCAGGACCTGGCCAACTTTGTGCGCAAGGCCAAGGCTGGTGCCGATAGCGCCATCACCCAATATTTCTTTAATGCCGACTGCTATTTCCATTTTGTCGACCGAGTGCGTCAGGCCGGGGTAGAGATCCCGATCATCCCCGGCATCATGCCGATCACCAATTACAGCAAGCTGGCGCGCTTCTCAGATGCCTGCGGCGCGGAAATTCCCCGCTGGATTCGCAAGCAGCTGGAAGCCTACGGTGATGACAGCGACAGCATTGCGGCTTTTGGTACCGAGGTGATCACCGACATGTGCCAGCGCCTGCTGGATGGCGGCGCCCCTAGCCTGCATTTCTATACCCTTAACCAGGCAGAACCGAGCCTGGCGGTGTGGCGGAATCTGCGCGGCTAATACCGCGCATGCTGCAAGCTTGATCAGCCTCGTTATCGGTTTCGCGACATGAAGCGGCCCTCTCAGCCTTCACTGATTGATCCGCCTGCTGGTCGTTTGCAGCTTATGCTTTTCGACTGTGTTATACTTCGCTTTCTCCTTTTTCCGGCCGCACGAACAGATTCGAGTTCGCAAACGGCCATCACAGGGTTTATCTGAATGTCCTTTGCTTCTCTCGGCTTGTCCGACGCGTTGTTGCGCGCCGTGACAGCCACCGGCTATACCACACCTACCCCCGTTCAACTGCAAGCCATCCCCACCGTACTGCAAGGCCGCGACCTCATGGTTGCCGCCCAGACCGGCACCGGTAAGACCGGTGGCTTCGCTCTGCCCCTGCTGGAAATGCTGTTTCCGGAAGGCAAGCCGAGCAGCCATGTGCGCAAGCCACGTCAAGTGCGCGCCCTGGTACTCACGCCCACGCGTGAACTGGCTGCCCAGGTGCACGACAGCATCACCTCCTATGCCGCCGAATTACCGCTGAAAAGCGCCTGTGTGTTTGGTGGCGTTGGCCCCAACCCGCAAATTCGCGCTATCGCACCTGGTCTGGATATCCTGGTCGCCTGCCCCGGCCGCCTGCTGGATCTGACCAACCAGAAACTGGTCGACCTGTCACAGGTTGAGGTGCTGATTCTGGATGAAGCCGATCGCATGCTCGACATGGGCTTTATTCATGATGTGAAAAAGGTCATCGCCAAGCTACCGAGCAAGCGTCAGAACCTGCTCTTCTCAGCGACCTTCTCGAAAGAAATCACCGAACTGGCCAACCGCCTGCTGAATGACCCGCAACGCATCGAAGTCACGCCACCTAATACTACGGTAGAGCGTATCGAGCAGCGCGTATTCCGCATCCAGTCTGGCCACAAACGTGCGCTGCTTGCCCACCTGATTACTCAGGGTGCCTGGGAGCAGGTGCTGGTCTTTACCCGGACCAAGCACGGTGCCAACCGCCTGGCAGAATACCTCAACAAACAGGGCCTGACCGCTGCCGCGATCCATGGCAACAAGAGCCAGAGCGCACGCACCAAAGCCCTGAAAGAATTCAAGGCCGGCACCTTGCGCATCATGGTTGCCACCGATATTGCGGCCCGCGGCCTGGACATCGACCAGCTGCCCCACGTGGTCAACTTCGAGCTGCCCAACGTCTCTGAAGATTATGTGCATCGCATCGGCCGTACTGGCCGTGCCGGCCGCAGTGGCGAAGCCATCTCGCTGGTCAGCCCGGATGAGGAAAAGCTGCTCAAAGCCATCGAGCGCATGACCCGTCAACAGATCGAAACCGGCGATGACCTGGGCTTTGTTGCCCCAAGCCAGAACGACCTCAACAATGATCGGCCTGAGCGCGCTGAGCGCTCGGATCGCCCACGCAACAACCAACCCAACCGTTCGCGAAGCGCCGATAGCAGCAAGACCGGCCAACAGCCTGGTCGGGCATCCAATAAGCGCAACGGCCCCAAAGGTCCCAAGCCTGCATCCAAAGGGCCAACTGACCAGCCACGCAGCAACAGCAATCAGCCGCGACGCCCGCAACGTGCCGCTCGCCCCGTGATCAGCGAGCCCGATGATGCCGTTGCCCGCGAACGCCGCCTGCAAGCCTTTGGCAACCGCGCAGTACCCGACCCGGATGAAAAGCCAGCACGTAACCCTCGCCGCAAAGGCCAGGAAAAGCCGGCACTGTTCGGCGGCTAAGCGCCTGCTCAAATAGCATCAACAACGCCAGCGCATAGCTGGCGTTGCTGTTTTAGTCTGCCCGGTTTGCTGATCAACGCACAAACTCCTATAGTCTTCAATCAGTGGCCAAACGGCCGCTGTCCGAACCCACGACAAAAGGAGTTGCCTCATGTGGCAGTCAGCAACCAGATCCCTTCTTGCCTGCCTCGCTGGAGGCGTCATCCTCAGCGCACAGGCCCAGTCTATCTCTCCGCTGCCGGAAACCGGCCTGTGGGAAGTTGAAAGCACCACTCTGATCAATGGCCAGGACATGATGGCTGCCATCCGCGAAGCCCAACAAGCCATGCTCGCCCAACTGCCCGAGGAACAACGGGCAATGATGGAAGCCATGCTGAACGAAGATGGTGGCAAGGAATTCGACTGCATCACCGATGAAGATCTGGCCAACTTCAACAACCCTGAAGCTTTGCTGAATGATATTCAACGCGACATGCCTGGCTGCACCATTGAGCTGACCGAGCAAGGCGGCAATCGGCTGGCCTTTGCTGGCCGCTGCGACGGGGCAGACGATTTTACCGGTGACGTAGAAGGCGAAATCGTTATTGTCAGTGCGCGCGAAATGCGTCACAGCTTTAGCGGCAAGGGTAAGCTGAATACGCCGACAGAAGAGCTCCCCCCGAGCATGCAAGGCATGTCAGGCGACGTTGAAACCCAGCATACTGAGGTCGCGCGCTGGGTTGCTGCAGACTGCCGTTAAGGCATCCAACTGACCCAGATCATGGCAAATTCTCCCGCGGCTGCCACACTGTGTGTAGTGAGTAAAACAATCGGGAGAGTCGCCATGTTGAAACATTGCATTGTCGGAGTGGACTATTCACCAGAATGGGACCGTACGCTTGAATACCTGCCGGCGATCAAATCTTTGGTCGGGCTGGAACACCTGACCCTGGTGCATGTGGTAGAAAGCTTCAAGCGTAAACGCGGCCAGGATGAGACCGGGGTTGCTGAAGGCCACCTCAAGGGGCTGGCCGAGCAACTAACCGCGGATCTGGGCATTACTGTCGACTACCAGGTCCGCACCGGTTTTGCCGCCTCGGAAATCCTCGAAGCGGCCAAAAAACACCAAGCCGATGGCGTCATAGCGCTGAACCGCAGCCACTCTGCCAGCCGCGAAGTACTGATCGGCAATATCGTTGTCAACCTGGCACGCATGACCAAACTGCCGCTACTGGTGGTAGCCAGCGACGGCGCCATCGCTGAGCCTGGTGCGCCGGTAATACTCGGCACCGATGGCTCAGGCCCGGCCAAGTCTGCACAACACTGGTTTGAAGGCTTCGTCCGCCGGGGCAATCATGGCCTTGCGCTCTGGGTAGACGCTGACGAGCATGACGACGAAGAGGAGGCTCATCGTACCCTGAGCGCCTTGAGCAGCACGTTCAGTAACGTTGCCACCCGACGCCTCAAAGGTGATGTCACGGATGAACTGGTGCGTACTGCCGGCGAGGAAAAAGCCGCACTGCTGATCATCGGGAAACGCGGCAGCACTCCCATTCAAGATTTACTGCTGGGCAGCACTGCCGAGGCTGTGGTGCGTGAAAGTCGCCAGCCGGTGTTACTGATCCCCGCCTGACCTTGTAGGACGGCCACCCAGGGGTGGCCGTCAACCAACCTTACTCTTCCACTTCACCAGCCTCGCCCAACCAATCCCGCCGCACCGAAGCCGCATCGGCATTCAACAGCGGTGGAGCGTGCTGGTAACTGACCGGTGTGCGCGACAGGCGAATGGGGTTAGCCACCAGAGCCAGCTCGCCACTGAGCGGATGCGGCATCCGCAGCACCAACTCTCTAGCCCTTACCTGGGGATCAGCAAACACTTGCTGCAGATCATTGATTGGCCCGCAGGGCACCCCCGCCTGTCCCAGTAGACTGACCCACTCGGCGGTTGTGCGGAACACGGTTTGCTGCCGAATCAAGGGGATAAGCTCGGAACGATGGGCGACCCGAGCCGCATTACTGGCAAAGCGCGGATCATTCCCCCATTGCGGTTGCCCGACAGCCGCAGCAAAGGCCCGAAACTGACTGTCGTTGCCCACGGTAAGGATGAGGTTGCCGTCAGCCGTTGGAAAATCCTGATACGGCACGATATTAGGATGGGCATTGCCGAGACGCTGCGGCGCCTGACCGGTAGTCAGGTAATTCAACGCCTGATTCGCCAGGCAGGCAACCTGTACATCCAGTAAAGCCAGATCAATGTGCTGTCCCAAGCCACTTCGCTCGCGCTCAGCCAGCGCGGCCAGAATGGCATTGCTGGCATACAGACCGGTCATGACATCGGTCAGCGCCACCCCGACCTTGAGTGGACCGGCACCCGGCTCATTATCAGCGCGTCCGGTAACGCTCATCAGGCCACCAAGACCCTGGATCATAAAGTCATAACCGGCGCGATTGGCGTAGGGCCCGGTCTGGCCAAAGCCAGTCACCGAGCAATAGATCAGGCGTGGGTTAAGCGCTTGCAGAGTGGCGTAGTCCAAGCCATAGGCGGCCAGACCACCGACCTTGAAATTCTCGATCAGCACATCCGCTTTGGCCACCAGGCGTTTGAGCTCCGCCTGTCCGGCCGGCTGAGTGAAGTCGATCGCCAGCGAGCGCTTGTTGCGGTTGGCGCTCAAAAAATACGCCGCTTCAGAGGTATCACGCCCATCACTATCCTTCAGGTAGGGCGGCCCCCAGGCGCGGGTATCATCGCCGCTGTCAGGGCGTTCGATCTTGACCACATCCGCGCCCAAGTCACCCAGCAACTGACCGGCCCAGGGGCCGGCCAGAACGCGCGACAGATCAAGGACTTTCAGACCGGACAGGGCACCCATTGCGATATCTCCAGACAGACGCAGCCATCACAGCCGCCTCAAAACGAAAACGGCGAGTGGGCCCAAAGGACCAACTCGCCGCCAACAAAACCAGCAATCAATCAGGCTTAAAAGAACGCCTGCAAGCCAGTCTGGGCACGACCAAGAATCAGCGCGTGAACATCGTGGGTACCTTCATAGGTATTCACCACTTCCAGGTTAACCACGTGGCGAATAACCCCGTACTCGTCAGAGATACCGTTACCACCCAGCATATCGCGGGCAACACGGGCAATATCCAGTGACTTGCCACAAGAGTTACGCTTCATGATCGAGGTGATTTCCACGGCAGCCGTGCCTTCGTCTTTCATCCGACCCAGACGCAGGCAGCCTTGCAGGGCCATGGTGATTTCGGTCTGCATGTCGGCAAGCTTCTTCTGGATCAGCTGGGTTTGCGCCAGCGGGCGGCCAAACTGCATGCGGTCCATGGTGTACTGACGTGCGGTGTGCCAGCAGAACTCAGCGGCACCCAGAGCGCCCCAGGAAATACCATAACGGGCCGAATTCAGGCAAGTAAAAGGACCTTTCAAGCCAGTCACGTGCGGCAGCATATTCTCTTCCGGCACAAACACATCTTCCATCACGATCTCACCGGTGATTGAAGTGCGCAGGCCAACCTTACCTTTGATCGCCGGGGCGCTGAGGCCCGCCATGCCTTTCTCAAGGATAAAGCCGCGAATCTTTTCATCATCGGTCTTGGCCCAGACCACAAACACATCCGCAATCGGGCTGTTGGTGATCCACATCTTGGCGCCTTTCAGGCTGTAACCGCCGTCCACCGAACGGGCACGGGTAACCATGGAGCCCGGATCAGAACCGTGGTTTGGCTCGGTCAGACCAAAGCAACCAACCCACTCACCGCTGGCCAGCTTGGGCAGGTACTTCTGCTTCTGCTCTTCGCTACCGAATTCGTTGATCGGCACCATCACCAGTGATGACTGCACACTCATCATCGAACGATAACCGGAATCCACCCGCTCGACTTCACGGGCAATCAGGCCGTAGCAGACATAGTTCAGGCCGCTGCCGCCGTATTGCTCAGGAATGGTTGCACCCAGTAGGCCCAACTCACCCATCTCGCGGAAGATTGCGATATCGGTTTCTTCATTACGGAAAGAATTGAGTACCCGTGGCATCAACTTTTCACGGCAATACTGCGCCGCCGAATCACGCACCATGCGCTCTTCTTCGGTCAATTGTTGATCCAGCAGCAGCGGATCTTCCCAGTTGAAACTTGCTTTTGACTCGGCCATGGGTAACTCCAGACAGTGATCGGACAAATCAGGTGCCGTGCACCCAATATCAGTGGCATTAAGCCTAGTCGTCAGACTGCCAACAGGCAAACGCCTTTTTTGCAGCAACCTGTGCTAAATTGGAACTCCAAGAATCAATTGCAACCTATCAAGGAGCGCCTTCCCATGCGCCGCAAGATTCCGCCAACCCAGGCCCTGGTTTGCTTCGAGTCTGCCGCAAGGCATGAAAGCTTCACCAAGGCAGCGGAAGAGCTGTCGCTGACCCAGAGTGCAGTGTGCCGACAGATTGCCAATTTGGAAGAATTTCTCGATGTGCAATTGTTTCGCCGCACCCGGCGCGGGGTGAAGCTAACTGAAACCGGGCAAACCTATAGCCGGCGCATCGCCAACCGCCTGGATGCGGTCGAGCGCGACACCCTATCAGTGATGGGCAATCAGGGCACCGCCACCCTGGAACTGGCGCTGGTACCAACCTTTGGCACCCAATGGTTGCTGCCCCGCCTGAATGACTATCTTGTGCAACATCCGCATGTCACGATCAACCTGACCAATCGCACCCGGCCGTTTCTGTTTGCTGACACCGAATTCGACGCCGCCATCTACTTTGGTGATGGCGACTGGTCAGGCACCGAGGCGCACTTCCTGATGCACGAGTCGCCGGTACCGGTGTGCAGCCCGGCACTCATTGCGCCGGCCACCACCTTGACCGCAGAGCACATCAGCAATCTGCCCCTGCTACAACAAAGCACCCGCCCCTACGCCTGGCGCCAATGGTTTGCCTCACTCGGCATGCGTGTTGAACATGATCTTAACGGTACCCGGCTGGAACTGTTTTCCATGCTCGCCCAGGCAGCCATGCATGGTATGGGCGTAGCCCTGATTCCACCCTTCCTGATTCGTGACGAGCTGGCCAGCGGCAAACTGATCAACCCCTGCGCGCACAGCTTTGACAGTGATAATGCCTATTATTTGGCGATTCCCGAGCGCAAGGCTGAATCGGCCACCCTGCAGGGTTTCAGGGATTGGCTGCTGACTGAAGCAGAGAGCTACCGGCAAGGAGGCGCTAACTAACCACCCTGCAAAAGTGTCAACTGCTGCTCAACAGCCTAGCTCCGCCGGCCGAGGTAGAACCCGACCTTGCACAGACTTGCAAGCTCAGAAAAACAGCCGCTTGAGCTCAGCACCCGGGTCTTTGGCACGCATAAAGACCTCGCCGACCAGGTAGCTGTATACCTGATGCGCACGCATCAGCTCGACATCAGCACGGTTGAGGATACCACTTTCAGTGATCAGTAAGCGGTCATCCGGCACCTTCGGCAGCAGATCGAGAGTTGTATCCAGGGTTACCTCAAAGGTATGCAAGTTGCGATTATTGATACCAATCAGCGGGGTATCCAGCATTAATGCCCGCTCCAGCTCTGCGCCGTCGTGCACTTCCACCAATACATCCAGCTTGTGGGTGCGGGCCACCGCTGCCAATTCATGGAGCTGCGTATCATCCAAAGCGGAAACGATCAGCAGAATACAGTCAGCGCCCATGGCGCGGGCTTCGACCACCTGATAGGGGTCGACCAGAAAATCCTTGCGTATCACCGGCAAGTCGCAGGCCGCGCGGGCCTGGCGCAGGTAGTCGTCGCTACCCTGAAAATAATCCACATCCGTGAGCACCGACAGGCAGGCTGCACCGCCCTGCTGGTAACTGATCGCGATAGCCGCGGGGTCAAAATCTTCGCGCAGTACACCCTTGCTCGGCGAGGCTTTCTTGATTTCGGCAATCACCGCCGGCTCACGTCGTGCGGCCCGTTCCATCAGCGCACGGGAAAAACCGCGCGGCGCATCAGCGCTCGCCGCCAACCGTTCCAGTTCGGCGAGCGAGGTTTGCTGACTGCGCTCGGCTACTTCCTCATGCTTACGGGTAATGATGTTCTGCAGAATCGTCGGCACACTCACTGACCCGCCTCCTCACGATAGACATTGGTAAAGGCCACCAGCTCGCCCAGTTTTTCCCGCGCCAGCCCGGAGTAGAGCGCATCCGAGGCCAGTTCAACGCCTTCTTTCAGGGTCGCCGCCTGGTCCATGGCATAAAGCGCGGCACCGGCATTCAGAATGATCATATCCGCGGCTTTCTCGGCGGCTTCGGTTTCCCGCTTGCCCAGCGCATCGCGGATCAGCGCCAGTGACGCCTGTGGATCCTCGACGCTGAGGCCGATCAGACTCTGGCTTTTCAGCCCGACATCTTCCGGGCTGACCTGGTATTCGTGGATCTCGCCATTCTTCAGTTCAGCTACCTGACTTGGGCTGGCCAGACTGAATTCGTCCAGACCGTCATTGGCGCAGACCACCAGCACATGCTCACTGCCCAGGCGCTTGAGCACCTCAGCCATGGGCCTACACAACTGCTGGCTGAAGACACCAACCACCTGATGCTTGACCCCGGCCGGATTGGTCATCGGCCCGAGCATATTGAAGATGGTGCGCATGCCCAACTCGCGCCGCGGCCCAATCGCATGCTTCATGGCGCCGTGGTGCGCCGGGGCGAACATAAAGCCGACGCCGACACTTTCAACACAGCGCGCGACTTGCTCGGGGCTGAGATCCAGATAGACGCCCGCCGCTTCCAGCAAATCGGCACTGCCGCTCTTGCCGGACACCGCGCGGTTGCCATGCTTGGCCACCTGACCACCGGCGGCAGCCACAACCAATGCCGCAGCGGTCGAGACATTGAAGATGTTGGCGCCATCGCCACCCGTACCGCAGGTATCGACCAGCCGCTCGGCCTTGATCTCAACCTTGGCCGCCAGCTCACGCATCACCTGCGCCGCGCCGGTAATCTCGTCGATACTTTCACTCTTCATGCGCAGGGCTACCAGAAAACCGCCAATCTGTGCATCGCTGCACTGACCGGTCATGATCTGGCGCATAACGTCCTGCATTTCCTCGGTGCTCAAATCGATCTGCTCGACGACCCGGGCCAATGCCTGTTTGATATCCATGCTGTCTTCTCCGTGTGCGCGTTAGCGGCGGCCGCCCTGCTGTTTGAGGAAATTGGCCAGGAGTTCGTGCCCCTGATCCGACAGTATTGATTCGGGGTGAAACTGCACCCCTTCGATCTGAAATTCGCGGTGGCGCAGGCCCATGATCTCATCCACGCTGCCATCGGCATGCTGGGTCCAGCCGGTCATCTCCAGGCAATCGGGCAGGCTGTCCCGGCTGACCACCAGTGAATGGTAACGGGTTACCGTGAGCGGATTGGCCAGGCCGGCAAAAACGCCCTGATCGTTATGGAACACCGGGCTGGTCTTGCCGTGCATAACCTGACGCGCGCGCACCACCTGACCACCAAAGGCCTGGCCGATACTCTGATGGCCCAGACAAATGCCCAGAATCGGCAGCTGGCCAGCAAAATGCTTGAGTACCGGTACCGAGACCCCCGCCTCGTTAGGGGTGCAGGGGCCGGGGGAAATCACGATGCGCTCGGGTTGCAGCTCAACGATCTGCTCGATGCTCAGCTCGTCGTTGCGGATCACCTTGACCTCGGCACCCAGCTCGCCAAAGTACTGCACCACGTTGTAGGTGAAGGAATCGTAGTTGTCGATCATCAATAACATGCTGTTTCCCTCACTCCGCCGACTGTTCAGCCAGGGCCACCGCGCGGAACATGGCGCGGCGTTTGTTGATGGTTTCTTCCCACTCCAGCGCTGGCACCGAGTCGGCGACAATACCGCCACCGGCCTGCACATGCAGCTCGCCGTCTTTGATCACCGCCGTGCGTATGGCAATGGCGGTATCCATATTGCCGTTCCACGCCCAGTAGCCCACCGCGCCGCCATACACGCCACGCTTGACCGGCTCCAGCTCGTCAATAATTTCCATAGCGCGAATCTTCGGTGCGCCGGACAGGGTGCCGGCGGGCAAAATCGCACGCAGGGCATCCATTGGCGACAGCCCATCGAGCAACTGGCCTTTAACGTTGGACACGATGTGCATGACGTTGGAATAGCGTTCGATGACCATTTTTTCGGTTACCTCGACCTGGCCGATTTTCGCCACCCGGCCGACATCATTACGGCCCAGGTCAATCAGCATCAGGTGCTCGGCCAGTTCTTTGGCATCACCCAGCAGGTCGTGCTCCAGCGCCAGATCCGCTTCCGGGGTCGCACCACGTGGACGGGTACCGGCAATCGGGCGTACCGTGACCTCGCCATCCTCCACCCGCACCAGCACCTCCGGCGAGCTGCCCACCACGTGAAAATCACCCAGGTTAAAGAAGTACATATAGGGTGTCGGGTTCTGGCTGCGCAGCGCACGATAGAGATCAATCGGCGCCGCCTTGAAGTCGATGCTCATGCGCTGTGACGGCACCACCTGCATGCAGTCACCGGCCAGGATATATTCCTTCACCGTATCCACTGCGCGCTCGTAATCCTCGCGGGTAAAGCTGGCGCGGTAGTCGAGCTCGCAATCCGGCGGGTTATCCAGCGACAGTGCCTTGCGTTGGGCCAAGGGTTGGCGCAGCAGATCCAGCAACTGGTCAAGGCGGGCATTGGCGGCGGCAAAGGCATCCGCTTCTGCCGGATCAGCCAGCACGATGGCGTGCAGCTTGCCTGCCAGGTTATCGAACACCACCACCTCGTCCGAGACCATCAGCAGAATGTCGGGATTATCCAGCGGATCAGGGTTCGGGCAATGCGCCAGGCGCTGTTCGACATAGCGCACGCAGTCATAAGCGAAATAACCCACCAACCCCCCATTGAAGCGCGGCAACCCGGGGATATCAGACACCCGATAACGGGCCTTGAAGTCTTCCACAAAAGCCAGCGGGTCGGCGCATTCATGGCGCTCGGTCTCAACACTATCGACGGTCAGGATTGCCGTATGCCCACGCACCTGCAACACGCTGCGCGCCGGCAGACCAATGATCGAGTAGCGTCCCCACTTCTCGCCGCCCTTAACGGATTCCAACAGGTAGGTATAGGGCGCATCCGCCAGCTTGAGATAGGTCGACAGCGGGGTATCCAGGTCGGCCAACACTTCGCGCACCAAAGGGATGCGGTTAAAGCCTTGGCCAGCCAGGCGATTGAATTCGTCTTGAGTCATGATCAGCCTCATGGGGCAAAATTGTTGTCACACAAACCAGAAAACTGCTCGCAGTGCGGGCAGGTGCAATCAATCAGGCACGCCAGCGCCAGCGGGCGAGCGACTTGATGACTCTCATCAGTTTGCGGTTGCTGACAAACACGGCTGATCCATTCCATTAAGGTAGGCAGTCCGTAGGCTATATGAGCGCAGCCAGCGAATCAACCAGCAAATCCGGGTTTTCCGCCGCAATCGGCTGGCCGTGGTTGTAGCCATAGGTAACCGCCACCACCGGCACGCCAGCCGCCCGCGCGGCCAGAATGTCACTGCGCGAATCACCGACAAAGAGTGCATCAGCAGGGCTTACCCCGGCTGCGGCCAGCACCTGGAACAAAGCCGCCGGGTCAGGCTTTTGCACCGGCAAGCTATCGCCGCCTATTACCCAGGCAAAATGCTGCTGCAGACCATGCGCCGCGAGCAGGTCAGGCAGAAACCCGCTCGGCTTGTTGGTAATCAGCGCCATGGGCACGCCCTGCCCGTGCAAATGATCCAGATACGCACGCACCCCGGGGTACAACTGACTGCGAGAATGATCTGCCGCATAGGCTTGCAGGAAGTCCGCCAGCGCCGCTTCGGCCTCCGCTGCATCTACCGCAGCATGCTCGATGCTGTCCGCCAGCGCCCGGCGTACCAGCACCCGCGCGCCGTTACCTACCCACAAACACACCTTGTCGACCCCGGCTGCCGGGCGGCCCCGTTGCTGCAGCATGTGGTCAACCGCAGCGGCCAGGTCCGGCACCGAGTCGATCAGGGTGCCGTCGAGGTCGAACATGACCAGTTTGGGGCGTTGCTTGTTAAATAGCTGACGCAGCAGAGACATCAAGAAAATCCAAGTGAGAGAAAGCTCGTTTGGTAATGTGCATTCGGCATTGCGGCACCCCGGCTCCGGACACGCCGTAAATACATCCCTGTAGGCTCGTAGATGCCATCCCTGGCATCTAACGGTCCGGAGCCGGGGTGCCGCAATACCACTGTAACTACCGAGTCGCCTGCAAGATAAACCCTTTACGCCTGTCGCGACGCCTGCGCCAACTCAGCCCGCATCTGATCAATCACCGCACGATAGTCCGGCTGATTGAAAATCGCCGAACCGGCGACAAAAGTATCTGCGCCGGCCTCG
>REBY01000076.1 GCA_007692485.1 Pseudomonadaceae bacterium
ACTCGGGGGCATGTGCTTGAAGGTCTCACCAAGGTGAATACGGTTATTCTCGACAAGACGGGCACCCTTACTGAAGGGCGCATGACCCTTGAGCGGATCGAACCGCTCGGTGAACTGGACGATGACCTGCTGCTGCGCTGGGGGCGCATGCTTGAAGCCCGCTCCGAACATCCCATTGCGCGCGCCTTTGGTCGTAGCGTGGATGTCGCCAGTGATATCACCAATGTGCCTGGCCAAGGCCTGGAAGGTGAATGTGACGGCCGCATGCTGCGCATTGGCAAGCCGGCCTTTGTTGCCGAACTGGGTGGTTATACGCCGCCAAGATTGCCCACTGAACCCGGGCAGTGGCTGTTGCTCGGTGACCAGCAGGGGCCGCTGGGTTGGTTCGTACTCAATGACCGGCTGCGCAAGGATGCTGCCAACATGGTCAGTGGCATGCAAGCACGGGGTCTGGAGGTTATCCTGCTTTCGGGCGACCACCAGCAGGTGGTCGATCGTATGGCCGCCGAGCTGGGTATCGAACAGGCCATCGGCAATGCCAGTCCGGATGACAAGCTAGCCTTCGTACAACAGTGTCAGGCAAGCGGGAAAAAGGTGCTAATGCTTGGCGACGGCGTCAATGATGTGCCCGTTCTTGCCAGTGCTGACATCTCTATCGCCATGGGACACGCCTCAGATCTGGCCAAGACCAGTGCCGATGCCGTATTGCTCAGCAGCCATTTGCATGTTCTGCTGTTGGCCCTGAGCGGCGCCCGGCGTACCCGGCAAATCATGCTACAAAACCTGTTTTGGGCCGCTGCCTACAATGCCAGCATGCTGCCCCTGGCCGCTCTCGGCATGGTGACACCGGCCATTGCTGCACTAGGCATGTCTGCCAGTTCCTTACTGGTCGTGTTAAATGCATTGCGGTTATTGCGCCTTGGGCAGCCGCCGCGCAGTCATCCGCCTAAACACTCGCAATGGCAGGAGCAATCGGCATGACCGTACTCTATATCTTGGTGCCCATTGCCTTACTATTGGTGATCATCGCCGTATTGGTGTTCAACTGGGCTGTCAATACCGGCCAGTATGATGACCTGGAAGGCCCTGCCCACAGCATCCTGTTTGACGATGACGACCCCGCGCACTTGGCGGCGCAATCAGGACATGACGATGAGCAAAGCGAACACACCGATACCGATGCCCGTCAGGATCGACCAGCATCTCCTACTGATGATAAACCGCGATGAGCGCTGACCTGCTTCCCTTGCTGCTGACAGCACTGGCGTTAGGCCTTCTCGGCGGCGGCCATTGCATTGGCATGTGTGGCGGCCTGATGGGCGCAATGACCATGGCTATTCCAGCAGATCAGCGCCGGGGCTGGGTGCTCTGGCGCGTTTTGCTCGGCTATAACTTTGGCCGCATTGCCAGTTACGCCCTCGCCGGCGCCATCCTTGGCGCGCTGGGCTGGCTGGCCCAAGATCTTGGGCTCGGTCGCGCCCTGCGGACTCTAGCGGGCCTGATGATGATTGCCATGGGCTTGTATCTGGCCAATTGGTGGTCCGGACTGACCTATGTCGAACGCCTGGGCAAAGGCTTATGGCGACACATCCAACCTTTGGCCAGTCGCTTGCTGCCCATCACCAGCGCGCCACGCGCTTTGGCGGTGGGAGCGCTCTGGGGCTGGTTACCTTGCGGCCTGGTCTATAGCACATTGATCTGGGCCAGTAGCCAGGGGAACGCCGGACAATCCGCATTATTGATGCTGGCGTTTGGGCTGGGTACCTTACCGACCCTGCTGGCCACCGGCGTTGCGGCCGAACGCATGCTGCGCCTGCTACGTATGCGCCGGGTACGCATCACTGCGGCGTTAATGGTGATTGCCTTTGGCCTGTGGACGCTGCCTGGCCCGCACAAGGCCTGGATAATGGGCCATGGCAATAATGATGCGCACAGCAGCCATATGGCTCCAGCGGTTGACCCACATCAACACCCGGCACACGACGACCACCTACACTGAATCCAGTTTTTGCACTCAGTGAGGGAATGCCGATGCACGCCGCCCTACCCGGCCAGACCGCTGCCAGCCCTGGTCTCCCTGGCATGCCCCGCCTACGCCGTCCAGCCTTGCAACTGGCAGACCACTTGGCCATTCGGCGCGCCTTTAAAGCCAGCCGCCTGGCAGTCCGACCACTGGCATTGAATATACAACTGCCTTTCTGCGCCAACCCGTGCTTTTTCTGCAACCGCTGCCGGATCATTGCCAAGGACCGCAGCAAAGCCAATGACTACTTGCGTCTGCTGGGCACAGAAATACAAACTGTGAGCAAGCAACTGGACCCCTGCCAGCAGGTACGTCAATTGCGCCTGGGCGGCGGCACCCCTACCTTTTTCAGCCATCGGGCATTAACTCAGCTAATGCAGCTATTGCAGCGACATTTCAACCTGAGCGCACTGCCAGACATAGACGCCAGTGTCGCAATTGATCCGCGCGAGGTTGACTGGGCTACGCTGGACCTGCTGCGCGGGCTTGGCTTCAACCGCTTAAGCATCATGCAGCCGAGTCTCGACCCCCGCGTGCAGACTGCGATCAACCGCTTGCAAGGTGATCACCAGTTGGCCGAATGCCTGACTGCAGCACGCACCTTGCGCTTTCACAGCATTGGCATTGATATCATGGCCGGCCTACCCGAGCAGAGCCTGCACAGTTTCCGCCAAACGCTCGATAGTATCCTCGCCTGGCGGCCAGAACGTATCCGGCTGACTCGCTATCACCACCAGCCACAGCGCTACCCGACACAACAACGCATCAACCGGGATAGCCTGCCCTGCGCAGGGGATATTGCCACAGCGCAAACCTGGCTGGAGCATCAGCTGCGCGCAGCAGGCTACCAACGTCTGCAAGCTGGACTCTTTGTGCTGCCACAGGATCCGCTAGCCATGGCAGCTGAGGACAATAACCTGCACCGCACAGCCGCCGGGCTAAGCGGACTGAGCAACTGTGACGACATCGGTATGGGCTTGGGCGCGATCAGTCAGGTCAGTGGCCTGGCATGGCAAAACGCCTGCCAACTGGCCAGTTGGCAACAGCGGGTAGCCCGATCACAGTTTGCCGCCCAGTATCAATTGCCTACTGAGGTCGATTGAGTCGCGCTTTGGACAGGCTATCAAGGCGAATAATGCTGCCATCCAGTAATGGCTAAAGCCGCTACCATGTTGTAGGCTTCAATTGATGATGCCTGCAACCCGGAAGCCCACCATGAGTGACGCCATCAAACTGCGCGCCCTGCCCGAAGCACACTGCAAAGATTGCAGCCTGGCAGCTATGTGCCTGCCCTTATCCCTGCAAGATGAGGAGCTGGACACCCTGGATAGCATCGTCAAGCGCGGTCGACCACTGAAAAAAGGCGACAACCTGTTTCGCCAGGGCGACCCCTTCAATTCGATCTATGCGCTGCGCTCAGGCGCAATCAAAACCTTCAGCGTGTCCGATAATGGTGAAGAACAGATTACCGGCTTCCATCTGGCCAGTGAGATGATTGGCCTGTCTGGCATGGATGATGAACGTTACCCGGTGTCCGCCGTTGCCCTGGAAACCACCTCAGTGTGTGAAATCCCCTTTGAGCGCCTGGACGATCTGACCGCGGCCGTTCCCCAGTTACGCAAACAAGTGATGCGCCTGATGAGCCGGGAAATCCGTGACGATCAGCAAATGATGTTACTGCTGTCGAAGAAAACCGCCGACGAGCGAATTGCCACGCTGCTGATCAACCTGTCCGCACGTTTCCGGGCACGCGGCTACTCGGCCACAGTTTTTCGCCTGGCCATGTCACGCAATGAAATAGGTAACTATCTGGGTCTCGCGGTAGAAACGGTTTCCCGCGTTTTTACCCGCTTCCAGCAACAGCAATTGATTGCCGCTGAAGGCAAACAGATCGAAATCCTCGACCACGCCCAGCTCTGTGCCCTGGCCGGCGGTCAATTTGATTAATTGCATGAAAGGTTCTGCATGATTTTCGACGAATACAGCATCAAATCCCAGGTACGACCGGTACCCGACTTCCCCAAACCCGGCGTGACCTTTCGCGACATTACCCCGCTGTATCAGTCGCCCCGCGCTATGCGCATGATTGCCGATAGCCTGATTCAACGCTATGTGGAAAGCCCGATAACGCATATCGGCGCTATTGATGCCCGGGGCTTTCTGCTTGGCGCAGTCCTGGCCTATGAACTGAACAAGCCGTTGGTGCTGCTGCGCAAACCTGGCAAACTACCCGCCGACACTCTGCAGCAAAGCTACCAGAGCGAATATGGCGAAAGCGCATTGGAAATTCACCGCGATGCCTTGCAAGCGGGTGATCAGGTGCTGCTGCTGGATGACCTTATCGCCACCGGTGGTACCTTTCTCGCCGCAGCGCGTCTGGTGAAGCAGCTGGGGGCTGAGGTATATGAAGCAGCTGCTATCATTGATCTGCCTGACCTGGGTGGCTCACGCCTGATGCAAGATGCCGATATTCCAACCTTTACCCTGTGCGCCTTTGCCGCAGACGAGTAAACTCCTGCCTGATTATGGGGTCAGACCTGCTGACCCTTCCCTTTAATAGCCACCACATACCGGACTTATGACTGACACAGTAATGTCTCAGCAGCCCTGGAGACAGCGGCTGGCCGACTGGATCGAACGACCACGCGCCCAATTTTTTATCATGACTCTGATCATGATCAATGCCGTCGTACTCGGGTTGGAAACCTCACCGCAGATCATGCAGGAGTGGGGCACCCTGTTATTGACCCTGGACAAGCTGATCCTGACCATTTTTGTAATTGAAATCAGCCTGCGTTTTGTTGCCCATGGCTGGCGGCTGCTGACCGATCCCTGGGGCTTGTTCGACACCATTGTAATCGCCATTGCCCTGGTCCCCGCCAGTGGCCCGCTGGCGGTATTGCGCGCACTGCGCGTACTCCGCGTACTGCGACTAATCGCACTGGTTCCCAGTATGAAAATTGTCGTACAGTCGCTGCTTGCCTCTCTACCCGGCATGGGCAGCATTGTTGCTCTGCTTGGCTTGGTCTTCTATGTCGCCGCCGTTATTGCCACCCAACTGTTTGGCCAGTCCTTCCCAGAGTGGTTTGGGACCTTGAGTGCCAGCCTGTTCAGTCTGTTCCAGATCATGACCCTGGAAAGCTGGTCGATGGGTATTGTGCGACCGGTCATGGAAGTCTACCCCTTCGCCTGGCTGTATTTCGTGCCCTTCATTCTGATTGCCACCTTCATGATGTTGAACCTGTTTATTGCCGTCATCGTTGATGCAATCCAGAACCAGCGCGAGCGAGTTGCCGCAGGAAAAGCAGGCCCCGAAGGCCAGCACTCGCTTGAGACGGGGGAAAAATCGAACCCTCACTCAAGTCTTTCCGGGGTGAATCAGGAGCTGCTACTGCAGGAAGTTCGGGAGCTACGCAAGGAGCTAAGCAGCCTGCGCCAAACCATGGACAACAAAGCAGACTGACCCACTTGTCGACCAGCGGCGCAAAAATGACCATGAATGGACCTTTTGCTCCAGTTTGCTTATTATGCAGCCTATAACAACAATTGATGCTGGCATTCACTGGCATCACCTCATCGAGGATACCGCTGAATGGCACAAGCTTCTTTGCCGCCAGACACTCGCCTTCTACTGATTGATGACCACCAGATTTATCTGGACGGGTTGGGCTTAACCCTGAGCAACCTCTGTGAGGGGATAATCATTGATCATGCCGGCACGGCCCGCGACGCCGAACGGCAAGTGGCCCAGCATAGCTATGACCTGATCCTGCTCGACCTGCAACTCCCCGACAGCAGTGGATTGAGCCTGCTGCAGCGTCTGCGCGAGATTGATCCAGTTGCGCCCATCGCCATCCTGACCGCCAGCAATAGCCCCAGCGATCTGGACACGGCCCTGCAGTCAGGCGCCGCCGGTTTTATCAGCAAGACCGCCAACGGGCAATTGCTTCAGGATGCAGTAACTCGACTATTGTTTGGTGAACAGGTAGTCATCGCCGGCGAAAACCAGCCGCTTGACCGCCAAAGTTGTGCCCGCGAACTAGGGGTCACACCCCGACAACTGGAAATTCTCGACCTGCTGGCCGAGGGCTTGCCCAACAAGGTTATCTGCCAGCGCCTGTCACTGTCCGAAGACACGGTAAAAACACACCTCAAGGCGCTGTTCTCCACCCTTAACTGCCATAACCGCACTGAGTGTGTTGCTCAAGCGCGGCGCTTCGGCTTGGTCAGTTTCTGACGTCATTTACGCAGCAGCGTCTGCAATTGCCGGCGCAGCCGTGATGGCAGTACCGGCTTGTAAAGAACGCTGACATCAACCAGGCTTGCCTGCTCGGCAACCTCCTGGCTGGTGTCAGCGGTCACCAGGACTGCGGGGCCGGAGAAGCGCTTGGTAGTCCGCAGCTGGCGTATCAATTCAATGCCGTTAGTGTCACCCTCCAAGCGATAATCGGCCAACAGCACATCAACCCCCACGCTTTCCAGTTCGGCCATGACGTCTTCAGTTGAGGCGTAGGTGACGACCTGCAAGCCCCACTGGGCCAACAGACCTTGCATCGCTTCACGGTTGATTTCGTCGTTATCGACCACTGCCACCTTGCCCTGCAAGCCGGGTTGCAGCTGTTTGGCCGAAGTAGCCGGCTGGTCACGCCACTCCGTCTGAGGCATCTCGAACCAGAACCGCGACCCCTGCCCGGGAGCCGACACCAACCCGGACGGATAGGCCAGCAAATACAACAGCTGGCGGCAGATGGACAAGCCCAGCCCGACCCCTTTGTCCAGGCTACGCGCCGGGTTGGACAGCTGAGTGAACTCTTCGAAAATGCGTTGCTGATCGGCATCAGTCATTCCGCAGCCATCGTCAACAACGGCCAAACGCAAGCGGTCATCGGCACGACTGACTTCAACCCTGACTTCGCTGGCACGCGCATGCACCAGTGCGTTATTCAGAAAATTGCGCACCAGCCGTTCCAGCAGCACCGGATCGCTCTGCACTGCCGCCCGTGGAGGGCATAGCAGCTGCAGATCAACGCCTTTAGCCCGGGCGCTGGATTCCATACTGGACAACAAACGACTGAGCCAGGGATGCAGATTGATGGTCTGCAGTTGTGGCTGCACCATACCGACACTCAGGCGTGAAATATCCAGCAAGGCATTGAGCATATCCTGCAGTACATGGGCTGAATCGGCCAGCCGCTTCAGCGTACTGCGGGTCTCCATATCCGTGATACGACCATCAAGATTTTCGATAAACAGCGTCATTGCGTGCAGCGGTTGACGCAGATCATGGCTGGAGGTAGCGAGAAACCGCGTCTTGCTCTGGCTTTCGCGTTCAGCCCGCCGTTGCGCTGCCTGCAGCAAGCCTTCATTGAGAAAGCCATAGCGCAACATATATTCGTATAGAAAGGCCCCAAAGGTGCCGATCGCAGTGAAGCAGCTAAGATAAAGGCCATTACTGAAGGTAACGCTTCGCGGCGAACCGGCAGCGTGCTCGGCGAGTAAATAGACGGCAACAATGATCCAGGAACCGACAACAGCATGCCGGGTAGGCAGACCAAGCAGGAAAAACCCCGACAGCAGCACCAGATAAAGTCCTTCATGGGTCACTTCAACCGGCAGGTCTACCTGACGCGCGGCAACGATGACCATGGCGACCATCAAGCCACTGAGGATGTAGGCGAGTACAGACACGGCAAACGCCTGAGCCGGCATCACTTTAGTTGGCCGGGCGGAATACCAAATTGCCCAGGCAACCAACACCAGGACGGCAATACGCACCGGAATGGACACCTGATAGAGCTCGACACTCAAGTAGGCCCAATCCAACAAGATAAATAGCAGCATGAAGGTGCCAGCACACATCGCCACCACAGGGGCGCGATTGGCCAGACGCACATGCATGTAGTGGGCAAAATCCTCTTCCAGCTCAGCAGTGAAACGCAGGCGCCGCAGGCCCCTGCGCTCGGCCAGAAGAGCGGGCTCATCCAGCGTGGTCATTGCCTGGCTTCCCAGATTTGACATGGCAACTCCTGTTATATTTATTATTCCTTGCTAGCCACCCTCGTTAGCCGGCCTGGCCATTCTGTGCCAGCCACTCAGATACCCGGGTCTGCTCAACGGCATTCAGGTGCAAGCCCAGCTTGCTGCGCCGCCATAGAACGTCTTCAGCGCTTCGGGCCCACTCATCACGGCACAAGTAGTTCAGCTCTGCGGCGCTCAAACCACCGCCAAAATCTTCACCCAGGTCGGCGGCACTGCGCGCGCCGGCAAGAAAGCGCCAACACAGTCGTCCATAGCTGCGCACATAGCGCTGCCGCTGGGCCGGCGTTAACCAGGGAAAAGCGGCCGCCAGTTCATCCAGCAACGCCTGTGGCGAAGTAAAGTCACCGCCCGGCAAGGGCTTGTCTGCGGTCCAGGGCGGACCCATCTGATGAAACCAGGGCTGCAACCGGGCCAAGGCCGACTCGGCCAAGCGTCGATAGGTAGTCAACTTACCACCAAATACACTGAGTAAAGGCGGCTGGTCAGCCTCCCCCTGCAAAGACAGCGTGTAATCACGGGTCACCGCCGACGGGTCAGATCCGGCAGCATCCAATAAGGGGCGTACTCCGGCATAGCGATGCCGAATCTGCTGGCGGTCTACTGTCTGACGGAAATAATGCCCGACCACCGCCAGTAGGTAGTCCTCCTCGTCACGGGTCGGTTTAACCTGGGCTGGATCGCCCTGATAATCACGGTCCGTGGTGCCCACTAGAGTAAAGTCATCTTCATAGGGCAAAACAAACACAATGCGCTGATCAGCATTCTGCAGAATGTAGGCCTGCTCACCAGAATACAGTCGCGGCAGGACAATATGACTCCCCTGCACCAGTCGAAGCCCATAAGGGCTGGGTAGCCCCAGAGCATCCTCAATAACCCGTGCGGCCCAAGGTCCAGCAGCATTGACCAACGCGCGTGCACGCACTTCACGCACCTCGCTACCAGACTGCAGGCTCACCAGCCAGTGCCGACCATCACGCCGGGCAGCAAGACAGCGAGTGCGAGGCAATATAGCAGCGCCCGCTTCAGCAGCCTGAAGTGCATTCAATGCCACCAAACGGGCATCGTCGACCCAGCAGTCCGAGTACTCGAACGCTCGGGTCAAATCCGCTCGTAACGGGTTATCTGCACCCAGCTTAACGGCCCGCGAGCCCGGCAAGCGATCGCGCAAGCCCAGGTGGTCGTACAGAAACAAACCGGCACGCAACATCCAGTGCGGTCGCAAATGACGTTCGTGAGGCAGTATAAAACGCAGTGGCCAGATAATATGCGGCGCCTTGGCCAGCAGGATTTCCCGTTCACCCAGAGACTCACGAACCAGTCGAAAAGCGTACTGTTCAAGATAACGCAAACCACCATGGATCAGCTTGCTACTGGCTGAGGAGGTATGTGCTGCCAGGTCACCCTGCTCACAGAGTAGCACTGACAAGCCACGGCCAGCGGCATCATTGGCAATGCCCACCCCATTGATACCGCCCCCGATCACTACCAGATCATAGACATCCACGGCAGCCGCAGCGGCTGTGGTCAATTGCTCTGACTGCTGCATCAAACCCCCGTCGGCGTACATCCGGAAAAAACGTCCGCTGCCCCTTGGCCTGCTCGACCCAGGCGTTTAACCTGTCGGGCAAGCATCTCGTTCTGCATGTTCAATACAATAACAGCAAACTTACAGGATACCGACACCATGGCCACGCATCTTCTTGCCATCGACCAGGGCACCACCAGTAGCCGCGCCATTCTGTTTGATGCCAAGGGCAAACCCATGGGCAGTGCGCAAGAAGAATTTCCCCAGTATTTCCCACATGATGGCTGGGTCGAGCATGACGCCGAAGAAATCTGGGACTGTACCCTGAGTGTCTGCCGCCAACTGCTGGACGAACAGCAGGTCGAGGCCAGTGCCATCCGTGCCATCGGTATTACCAACCAGCGCGAAACAACATTGCTGTGGGATGCTGACAGCGGCGAACTGCTCCACCGCGCCATTGTCTGGCAGGACCGCCGTACTGCCGACTACTGTGCCGAACTGAAGGCTGCCGGGCATGAAGCCATGGTCAGCGAAAAAACCGGTTTGTTGATCGATCCCTATTTCTCCGCTACCAAGTTGCGCTGGCTGCTGGAAAACGTGCCGGAAGCCAGAAGCCGTGCAGAACAAGGCAAGCTGCGTTTCGGAACCATAGACAGCTTCCTGTTGTGGCGCCTGACCGGTGGCAAGGTACACCGCACCGATGCCACCAATGCCTCACGCACCCTATTGTTCAACATTCATAAACAGGAGTGGGATAGCGAACTGCTTGAGCTGTTCGACATCCCGGCCAGCCTGCTGCCGGAAGTCATGGATACGGCTGCCGACTTCGGTCAAACCGACGCAGACCTGCTGGGCGCACCCATCCAGGTTGCCGCCATGGCTGGTGACCAGCAGGCCGCATTGGTCGGCCAGGCCTGCTTCCAACCGGGCATGGTCAAAAGTACCTATGGCACTGGCTGCTTTATGGTGATCAATACCGGTGACCAGCCGATCCGATCGAACAACCGTTTGCTCACCACGGTTGGCTATCGCCTCGAGGGCAAAGTGACCTATGCCCTGGAAGGCAGCATTTTTGTTGCCGGCGCAGCGATCCAGTGGCTGCGCGATGGGCTGAAACTGATTCAGCATGCCGGAGAAACCGAAGCCCTGGCCGAGCAGACCGGGCATGACTGCGGCGTCTACTTGGTGCCCGCGTTTACCGGCCTGGGTGCGCCTTATTGGGACCCCAAGGCTCGCGGGGCCATTTTTGGCCTGACCCGGGATACCGGCATCGGAGAAATTGTCACTGCTGGGCTGCAATCTGTGTGCTTTCAGTCCCGTGACCTATTGGAGGCGATGCAAGCTGACGGTGCCACCAGCACCGCTGCCCTGCGCGTAGATGGCGGCATGGTGGTTAATAATTGGGTCGTACAATCACTGGCAAATATCCTCGGTATACCGGTAGAACGCCCGCAAATCAATGAAACCACCGCACTCGGAGTAGCCTATCTGGCCGGCTTGCAAAGCGGCCTGTTTACCAGCCTGGATGCGATTGCCGAGCACTGGCACTGCGAGCGCGGCTTCACCCCAGACATGACCGAAGCACAGCGCGACCAACTCTATAAAGGCTGGCAGGATGCCGTACGCCGCGTCCGCGAGGACTGAAAGGGTTTAATAAAAGCGTAACTCCTCTGACATATCAGGCCATTAGGGTGACATGACACTGATATGAAATGAGGAGTCGAAATGAAACCCTATCTGCTTGCTAGCAGCCTGGCACTGTTGCCTCTGGCGATAGCCCATGGGCACGCCGCTGAGGCGGCTGAACTGGAGCTGACCCGAGGGCAATTCGCCCACCTGGACAATGCCGCCGGCTGGACGCCATTGATTGGCAGTGGTATCCGCGGTGAGGGTCGAGTGGTTATCGAGACCGTCGACTTTGCCTTCGCCGGCGGCCGTAATGTGATGTACTTCAGCGATTTGCAAGACGGTTTTGGCGATAACAAGTTAGAGCAGTGTGTTGTCTTTGACCCAACCCAAGACCTGCGCTTCGAACTGGCTGTGCGCACTACAGCAGCCAGCAACGATTTGCGCATACGCGTTAATCCCAACTTTTATTCATCGGTCGCTGATTGCAACGCGGATCTGGCGGCGGATGACAATGGGCGCCGTCTGAGCGGTACCAACAACAATGAAGATTTTGACTTCCAGCTGGGGGCGGCCGAGATCGAAGCCAATGAGTGGACACAACTGGAAGACGGTTTTGCTGCCGGCGCCTTTCCGCAAGATGCCAGCGTTGTCCGCTTGAGCCTGCGGGCACGGGACCGTAAAGGTGACAATGACATTGTGTATTTTGGCCAGGTCAAGCTGACCAATGGCGACCAGCTGCTGCCGCTGGCAGGTAGTAACTTTGCTTTTTATCAGGATGAGGTCGTCACTTGCTATGTACCTGGCTGCAATGACGGTTTACTGCAGCCGGCCAGCCTTGGTTTCGGCTTAGAAATGACTGCCGGTGAAAAACGCCTGTTTCAGGGTGAAAACCTGCGCTGGCAAGCCAACACTGACGCACTGGATGATGATCGTTCGGTGGACGTCTTCGGGCAAGCAGAACAGCTCGTGATCGATTCCGACAGTAACTACCTGAGCGGCGAAATAACTGCCGCCAGCGCTGCAATGGCACTGGTCTATGCCAGCGACCGTCGCCTGCAAGCCAGCTTCGATGACGAAGGTGCTCTGTTTGAACTGGAAAGCCGAACGGCTGACACCTGGGAGCCTGCCAGCCAACGCCTGTATGACAGCAGCGCCAGCAGCCTGAGCAACCAAGCCCGCGTTGAGATCGATGCCACGCGCATTGACGTCATCGATACCATCACCGATCGCCTGTTCTATTGAGGAGCGCCAGCATGCCTACTCTGAAATCATCCCTGACTGCCAGCAGCCTGGTAGTGCTGCTCAGCGCCACCCTTGCCGGCTGCTTGCCGGGTGGCTCCTCATCCAGCAGTTCCGCTAACAATGCCAATGGTGGTAGCGGTGGCGCTGCACCGCCCCCACCACCCACCACGCCAACTCTCCCGGAGCCGGGCGATATCGTCGCCCGTGACAGCGGCGAAACCATTGATATGGTGATCGGAGTCGGCTATCTGATTGCCAATAATGACTCGCTAACCGTCACCAGTGTGGACCCCGCCGAGATGCGTGTACGTTTTCTGTTCAACGAAGCGGATGCGGATCAGCAACGGCAAACCCAGTTACTCGATGGTAGTGCCCAGCTCAACTACACTAACGACTGACACCTACAGCTCGACCCGCCCGCGCAACTGCTTGGTTTGCCCGTGGCGGGTCTTGGCATCCAGCCGGCGTTTCTTGGCTGCGCGTCCGGGCTTGGTCGGCCGCCGCGGCTTGACCTCAACCAACACACTGTTGATCAGGTCGACCAGGCGGCGGACTGCATCCTCACGGTTCTGCTCCTGGGTGCGGTACTGCTGCGCCTTGATCACCACCACGCCCTCCTTGGTGATGCGTTTATCGCTCAGCGCCAGCAGACGCTCACGATACACTTCGGGCAAACTGCTGGCGGCAACATCAAAACGCAAATGGATGGCGCTGGACACCTTGTTGACGTTCTGCCCACCTGCGCCCTGGGCACGAATCGGCAGGCACTCGAAGTCGGCTTCATCCAATTGCAGATTTTTGTCCAGTTCGATCATGCGCTTCTCTTGCGGCTCCAACAGGGTATGCTGACATTTTATCATTGATAGCAGCCAACCATGGATATCCGTCAACTGCAGTTCCTGATTGCCCTGGATGAGACCCGCCATTTCGGACAGGCGGCTGAGCGCTGCCATGTTACCCAGCCAACACTCTCCGCACGTCTGCGCCAACTGGAAGAGCAGCTAGGGTTAACCCTGGTCCGGCGTGATCAGCGTTTTCACAGTTTCACCCCGGAGGGTGAACGTATTCTGGCCTGGGCCCGCAGCCTGATGCGTGCCCATGATGGTCTACTGGCCGAGGCCGCAGCCTGCAAAGGGCAATTGATTGGCACCCTGCGACTCGGCCTGGTCCCGCTGGCTGGCTTTAATCCCGCTCGGCTGCTTGCACTCTGGCAGCAGGCACACCCCGCCCTGCATATTCAGCTGACCACGCTTAGCAGCGAGCAAATTCTTGATCAGTTGGCCAGCAACCAACTCGACCTGGGACTGTGCTTTTTAAGCAATATTGATCCGGTCGCTTTCAACAGCTTGCCATTAGCCCATCCGGCCATGGGGCTGTTATTCGACCCGGCGCACTTTACCCCGAACCAGCCGCTGAACTGGGAAGACGTTGCCAAACTCCCGCTGGGCCTGCTCTCCAGTGGCATGCACTTTCGCCAGGCCGTCGAGCACGCCCTGCGCAGTCGCGGTTTGCGTCCGAGCCCGCTGGTCGAAACCGATGCGGTGCAACACTTGCTGCAATGCGTGCGCCAGGGACTGTGCTGTAGCGTGGTTCCTGACGATAGCGGACTTCTGGCCGGAGACCCACCACTGGCATGGACACCCATCGAAGGCAGCGACAGCCTGGCGCCGATGGGTTTGCTGATACGCCGCCAGGAGCCGCCAGGGATAGCCGCTCAGGCCTGCTACACCACCGCCCGACAACTAGCCCTGGATCCATCGCTTGGGCGCACTCCATAGAGCACACCAATCACTCCATCGGCACAGGCGATTGGACGCCAGCCAGCACTGCCCCTACAGTCACGGTGAAGCCCAGCCAGTGAGCCAGACATGCCTCTTGCTACTCCCGCCCCTGCCACAACCTTTCACTTTGTCAGCCTGGACACGCCTGAGCACCCGCAAACGGCTCATCTGGTGGCCGAAGTTGCCGTGGCCATCAATTACAACGGTCTCAACCATGCCGTGATGATGGCCAGCCCGCAGGACCTGGAAGACTTCGCCTGCGGCTTCAGCCTGGGCCAGGGCATTATTAGCGCAACCACTGAGCTGCTTGACCTGGATATTCTGCTTGATGAGCAACAGGCGCAGGTGGCGATTCAACTGAGTAGCCGCCGCCTCTGGCAGTTAAAACAGCAGCGCCGGCAATTGGCCGGGACCGCCGGGTGCGGCCTATGTGGTACCCAGGCTATCGAACAGGCGCTGCCACAGCTCACGCCCCTACCCGAGTCACCTTTACCAGCCAGGAAAGCTTTGGAGGGTTTGCGCGAGCGTCTGGCGTGCTGGCAAACCCAGGCCCACCTGTCCGGTGCCATGCATGCCGCTGCCTTCGTTGATCAGCACGGTGATCTGCAACTGTGCCGCGAAGATATTGGCCGGCACAACGCATTAGACAAACTGATCGGCGCACTGGCCCGCCAGCATATCCCCTGCCAGCAAGGCTTTGCGGTGATTACCAGCCGCTGTAGCCTGGAATTGATTCACAAGGCCGTGCGTGCCGGCCTGCCAACCCTGGTCAGCCTGTCCGCCCCCAGCCAACTCAGTGTGCACTGGGCGCGCCAGCTCGGGCTCAACCTGATCCATTTGCCGCACCATAGCGCGCCCCGGGTCTACCATGCAGGACAGTCGCAATGAGCAAGCAACCGCGCTACCAACCCTACCAGGGGCCTGCTGCCGGCTGGGGCGCCCTGCGCAGTGTTGCCCATGCCTGGCTGCACAGTGGCCAGCCGATCAAGAATCTGCGCGCCATGCTAAAAACCAATCAGCATGGTGGCTTTGACTGCCCTGGCTGCGCCTGGGGCGACGAACCCGGCAGCCACACCATCAAGTTTTGCGAGAACGGCGCTAAAGCCGTCAACTGGGAGGCGACCCGCCGGGCTGCGGATGCCGACTTTTTTGCCCGTTACAGCCTGGAGCAGTTGCGCGAACAGAGTGACTATTGGCTGGAGTACCAGGGTCGGCTGACGCAACCCATGATCTGCCGGGCGGGCGACAGCCACTACCAGCCGATCGCCTGGGATGCTGCGCTGGAACTGATCGGACAACAGCTACGGCAATTATCCAGTCCGCAACAGGCGGAATTTTATACCTCCGGGCGCGCCAGCAACGAAGCGGCCTTTCTTTACCAGTTAATGGTCCGTGCACTGGGCAGTAACAACTTTCCTGATTGCTCCAATATGTGTCACGAAGCCAGTGGCGTTGCCATGAAAGCCAGCTTGGGCAATGGCAAAGGCACAGTGACGCTGGATGACTTTGCCCAGGCCGATGCCATCTTTGTGCTCGGGCAGAACCCGGGCAGCAATCATCCACGTATGCTGGAAACCCTCAGCAAGGCGCGCCGTCGTGGTGCCCAGGTGGTCTGCTTCAATCCGCTGCGTGAACGTGGCATGGAACGTTTCCAGCATCCGCAAAGCCCGCGCCAGATGCTGACCAACAGTGCGCAAATCATGCATAGCGCCTATTTCCGTCCACACCTGGGCGGCGACTTTGCCGTCATCCGCGGCATCGCCAAGCATCTGCTGCAATGGCACCGGGAAGCAGAAGCCAGTGGTCAGCCCGGCTGCTTCGATCAGGACTTTCTGCAGCAGCACACCCAAGGTCTTGCTGCCTATCTGGATGAACTGGACCGCACCTCCTGGCCAGAACTGACTACCCAGTCCGGCCTCAGCCAGCAGGATTTGCAACAAGCCGCACTCATCTACCGCGAGGCAGATCGGGTGATTATCTGCTGGGCCATGGGCATAACCCAGCACCACCACTCGGTTGCCACCATTCAGGAAATCGTCAACCTGCAGTTGTTGTGCGGCAACCTGGGCAAGCCTGGCGCCGGTATCTGTCCGGTGCGCGGGCATAGCAATGTGCAGGGCGACCGCACCATGGGTATCAACGAACGCCCGTCGCAGGCGTTGCTGGACGCCCTTGAACGCCAGTTCAACTTCCGCCCGCCACAACAGCCCGGGCATAATACTGTGGAAGCCCTGCAGGCGATGCTGGCCGGTCAAGTTAAGGTATTTATCGGCCTCGGCGGCAACTTCGCCCAGGCGACACCCGACAGCGTGCGGGCGCACCAGGCACTCGCCAACTGCGACCTCACGGTCCAGATCAGCACCAAGCTTAACCGCAGCCACCTGACCGCCGGGCAAACCGCTCTGATCCTCCCTTGCCTGGGGCGTACCGACATTGATCACCAGGCCAGTGGTCCACAAGCCGTCACGGTTGAGGATTCCTTCAGCATGATTCATGCTTCCTATGGCCAACTAGCCCCCCTGTCGGCCGATATGCGCTCGGAACCAGCCATTATTGCCGGCATAGCCGAAGCCGCCCTGGGCAAGAGGCCAATCGACTGGACGGCAGTGATTACCGACTACAACAACATTCGCGCGCTGATTGCCGCCACGCTGCCGGGGTTCGAACGTTTCAGTCAGCGCCTGCAGCAACCCGGCGGCTTTCACCTGACCAATCCGGTCAACCAGCACCGCTGGCATACCCCCTCGGGTCGCGCTGAATTTGCCGCCAACCCCTTGCCTGCAGATCTGATCCCCGCAGAAGTCCGGCAAAGTGGTCAGGCGCCTGACCTGATCCTGCAAAGCCTGCGCTCGCATGACCAGTACAACACCACCATTTACAGCCTGGATGATCGCTACCGCGGCGTTCAGGGCCAGCGACAGGTGCTGTTTATCAACCGCCTGGACCGAGAGCGACTGGGCCTCTGCGAAGGTAGCAAGGTTGATATCGAGTCGCTCTGGAATGATGGTATCGAGCGCAGAGTCACTGGCTTCACGCTGCTCGATTACGATATTCCGCCGGGTCAGGCAGCCGCCTACTATCCAGAAATCAACCCGCTAATGCCATTAACCAGTTATGGCCTTGGCAGCTATACCCCAACAGCCAAGTTTATTGCCATTCAACTGACGCCAAACGCCGACGCCAAACACCTGCTAGCCTGTTAAGCTGCTATTCTGACAGTTACAACAAGACTCTGATCCGGGAGCAAGCGGGCTAATGACAAGGATGATTGCAGCATCTGTGCTGGCAGTGCTGGTAGTTGCCCCTACGATGGCTGAAGAGCGGCCAGATAAAGACACCGACTTGCCTGAATGGGGTGAGGAACGTGCTGACCGCATACATGATCACGTCGCACGCTGGGTGACATCGACGTCACGCAATCTCGACGGTTTTATCTCGCGTGAATACCCGGATTACGACAACACCTCCTATCTACGTCTGCGCTATACCTATGACTGGGAAGAGGGTCAGGCCAATGACCATGACCTTGGCGTACGCTTTCGACTCGACCTGCCAACCACCGAAGAACGTCTGCGCTTGATCATTGAAAGCGAACCCGAGGAAGCACGTGGCACCTTGGCAGACCAGGGTACCGGTCGCGTTCCAGACGATCAGGCCTCGACCAGTGACACAGTGCTTGGCCTGGACCGACTGAGCGGCCGTGACAGGCGTGAGCAGTGGAATTTTCGCACAGGTGCAGGTGTTCGCTTGCGCCTACCGCTTGACCCATACGCCCGAGTAACCGCTGAACGCCTGTGGGACGTGGGCACCGGCCCCTGGCAACTGGGTTCAGATAATCGCGCGTCCTGGTTTAATAATCGCGGCTACTCGGCACGTTCACGCTGGGATTTTGGCCGGCCGGTTGATGAAAAACTGCACTTGCGCTTCGTCACCACCTTTCAGTGGCAAGAAGAGGAAGACACCCTGGAGTTCGCCGAAAGCGCTGAACTGCATCAGATCCTGAGTAACCGCAGCGCCATCCGCTACTCGGCGGTGATGATCGGTAACAGCCTGAGCGATCCGCGCATCAATGATTACTACATTCAGGCTTACTATCGCCGCGATATTCACCGCGACCGGGTTTTTCTTGACCTGATCCCAGAGCTTCATTTCCCACGACGTGCGGATTACGACCCACGTTGGGCCTTTACCTTGCGCTTTGAGCTGTATTTCCGCGGCTTGATTCAGCGCGCCTATCATCCCTGAGCGCAGCCTGAACTGATCGGCCATGCCCGCCAACCCCACGGAGGGCAGTCTTTTTTGCAACCGCTTTATTGACAATGATTCTCATTATATATACGTTTATCAAATGAGATTGATAGCGATTATATATCGCTCTTGATATCGGCTCTTATACCCGCAATCAGTCTCCCGGAGCACCCCCTTGGTATCGGCACAGCACCATAGAGTGACCGACCGACGCATACCAAGGGGGGATAAAAACGTGCTAAACAACCTCAGGAAGATCGAATGAAAACTACGCATCACTTCAGCCGCCACCAAGTGGCCGTTGCTATTGCTGCCGCTCTGCTGCCATCCGCCCTTTTGGCTCAAACCAGTGAGCCGCTGCGCATGCCCGCTATGGAAGTTATCGGCAGTGATGAAGAAAGTATTTTGCGGCAAACCGGGGCCTTTGTGATCGTTGACCGCGAACAAATCGAACGTATCCAGCCGACCTCTACCGAAGATGTCCTGCGTCGTATTCCAGGCATTCATACCAAAACCGAAGAAGAGTCGGCAGTAGTCAGCAATATCGGTATTCGCGGGCTATCTGCCAGTGAAGCCAAGTCTTTGGTGCTGGAAGATGGGGTCCCTGTCGCTCCCGGCCTGTTTATCGGTAATGACCGCTACTACAATCCGCGCATCCAGCGTATGCAAGGCATTGAGGTGCTCAAAGGTTCTTCATCGCTGCGCTATGGCCCGTCAACCATTGGCGGGGTGATCAATTACATCACCAAGACACCTGACGACGGCATAGCCGTGTCGGGCCGCGTCGGTTCTTTCAATACTCGCGAAGCAACCCTGGAAGCGGGTGGCCGTACCGCATCAGGTGATGCTTTTGGTGGCTTGGTTGCCACCCAGGCGCGCAGTGACGGCTTTATGGACAAAGGCTACGAAATGACCGACCTGATGTTCAAAGCTGGTGTCGCTCTGAACGCAGACCAAAGTCTTGGCTTCAAATTTTCCTGGTACGAAAACGATGCCAACATCTCTTATCGCGGCTTGCTGCTTGAAGACTACCGTCGCGGCAAAACCTACAACCCGGCGCCGGATGATTACTACCTGACCGACCGCAAGGCTTTTGATGTCAACCACGAATGGCACCTGAACGACCGCGCCACACTGCGCACTCTAGCCTACTGGAGCGAAGTGACGCGTGACTACTGGCGTTACAACGTCGACACGCCAGCGTCCACTGCCGCTGGCCGCTGGATCTATACCGATGACCTGACCGGCAATAACCGGACCTTTGAGCGCTTCGGTATCGAGACTCGCCTGAACCTGGATCACGATCTGTTTGGCTGGATCAACCAGGCCGAGTTTGGCCTGCGCTTTATGCAAGAAGAGGCTGACGACAAACGCATTCGTGCCACGCGCGCGCAGGATCGCACGGGTATCAATGACCGGCACATCGAAGATAGTGCAGACAGTATTGCTGCTTACGTGCACAACCGCGTGATTGTCAGCGACCGGCTGAGCATCACCCCCGGTGTGCGCGTTGAGTCCTATGAGCAAAAACGCAAAATCCTGACACAGAACAATGACTCAGCAACCACGCGCAATACCGAAGTGCTGCCGGGCATCGGAGCCACATACCAACTGACGCCTTTGGCACAGCTGTATGGTGGTGTTTACCGCGCCTTCTCGCCCGCCTCCAACGGGGTGGCGCTGGACGGCCTGACCGACCAGAAGCTCGATGGCGAGCGCTCACAAAACTACGAGTTTGGTGTGCGCGGAGCCACCGACGACCTGACCTACGAACTGACCGCGTTCTACATGGATTTCCGCAATCAAGTGGTAACTGGCAATACCGATCCCAACCTGTCCCAGTCCAATGCGGGTAAAACCCGTCATTACGGGCTTGAAGCAGCACTGGGCTATGAGATTGGCGGCGGCTTCAGCGTGGACTCCAACCTGACCTGGGTACCGAAATCTGAATTCAGTTCAGGAGAGTTCAACGGTAACCGGCTCCCCTACGCGCCGAAATACCTGGCCAACCTGGGTCTGAATTATACTCAGGGCAAACTGGCTGGAGCGCTAACCGCGCATTATCAGAGCGCGCAGTACGGTGATCCGAGTAACCGCAAGGATATTCCAACCGACGCGGCAGGGGGTATCTGGGGCGGCGAAATCCCCTCATACACCATCTTCGATCTAACCGCGCAATATCAGTTGAGTGAACAACTGCGCTTGCAAGGTGCGGTCAAGAACCTGACTGACAAGCGCTATATCACTGGCCTGCGTCAGGGCATCTATGTCGGCCCCGAGCGCTCCATGGAAGTCGGTTTTAACTACCGTTTCTAAACGCCCAACTGCAGTAGCGCAACGGAAAGCTCGCCTTGGCGGGCTTTCTGCGTTCCTGCCAACGACGGCTACCGGACTCATGAACAGAAACAAAAAAGCCCGCACAAGGCGGGCTTTTTCAGCACTTTAACAGATGTCTGGAACGACTGATAAAAGGCGGGAATATGGTCGGAGCGACTGGAATCGAACCAGCGACCTTCTCGTCCCGAACGAGACGCGCTACCAGGCTGCGCTACGCTCCGTAGTGGTCGGGCATTTTACCGAATCGGATGATTTACACAAGGGTGGAAACGAATAATTTGTGTCCCCACGGGCAGTTAGCTTAATGCCAGTGTTCCGGTAAATTCGCGTTAAACAGCCGTCTATCATCGCTGGCCAAATCGAGGAACCGGGGCTGCTGTTTTGCCAGCCATCGCCGTGGGCTGCGCTCACCCGCTGCCCAGGCTGTTTGCAGCGCCGGTAACAAGCTATGTGGCAAGACCACCAGCAATGGCTGCCATTGTTCGCCATTGCGAACCAGCACCGGCTGTTCCGGTTGCTCCGCTGCTCGTGCCAGCAACGCTGCAAGCAGATCCTGGTCAATACGGGGCAAGTCACAAGGCACAATCAACAAGTGACTGCCTCGACACGCTCGCAGGCCTGCCAAGATGCCCGCCAGAGGACCGGGGAAATCAGTTTCGGCATCCGCCAGCAGGCGATCCGCCCAGTGCTGATAACTGGCTTGATTACGGTTGCAACTGATCAGCAACTCACCGACCAGAGGCCGTACCAGCGCACTCAAGCGGGCTGCTGCGGGCTGCCCCTGCCACTCCATCAGGCCTTTGTCACGCCCGCCCAGGCGCTGGCCACGACCACCGGCAAGGATCAACCCATCAGCTTGAAAGCTAGGTTGCAAGGCCATCACGCCCCTCCGTAAAAGCCTCTGATATGGTAAAATCAACTATTACCAACTACCCCACAAGGATGCCTCGGCATGGCTCATTCTGCCAGTGAATTCATTCCACTGCAGTTGGCGGTACTGACTGTCAGTGACACCCGCAACCTGGATAGTGATACGTCAGGCCAGTTTCTCATCGAGAACGCCACCAAAGCCGGCCATTACGTGCAAGATCGCCAACTGTTGCCGGACGATATTTACCAGATTCGCGCCTGTGTCTCTGCCTGGATCGCCGACCCGGCAGTGCAGGCTGTACTGATAACTGGGGGCACCGGCTTTACCGGCCGTGACAGCACCCCGGAAGCCATTACTCCGCTGCTGGACAAAATGGTTGATGGCTTTGGCGAGCTATTCCGCCACCTGTCATGGCAGGAAATCGGCACCTCTACTCTGCAATCACGCGCACTGGCCGGGCTGGCCAACCGCACTTTAATTGTCTGCATGCCGGGTTCAACAGGTGCCTGCCGCACGGCTTGGGAAGGTATTCTGCTTGAGCAGCTGGACAGCCGTTCCAAGCCCTGTAATTTTGTTCAACATTTGGCCACGGCTACTGCCTGTGAGACGCGGGGATGATACTGACGCCAGTTACCGAAGCCTTGCACCAGGTGCTTAATCACGCCAGCCAGCAAGCACCCAGAGCCCAGCTGCACATCCCGGTGCAACAGGCGCTGGGGCACGTGCTGGCCAGCCCCTTGCAGACCCGGATAGATGTCCCGCCTTGGGATAACAGCGCGATGGATGGCTATGCACTTCGCAGCGCTGATCTGACAACAACGTCCACGCTGCCAATTGCGCAGCGGATTACCGCCGGCTTGTCACCCGCTCCACTGCGCCCCGGCACCTGTGCGCGGATCTTTACCGGCGCGCCAATACCCGCGGGTGCCGATGCGGTGGCAATGCAGGAAAATGTCGAGATTGATGCGGATGGTAATGCACATTTTCTGCAGCCCGTCAGCAGCGGCCAGAACGTGCGACCACAAGGCCAGGATCTACAGCAAGGCCAGACCCTGTTTGCGGCCGGCCGTCGCTTGTTGCCGCAAGACCTGGGTGTTATCGCCAGTTGTGGCATCGATACGCTAAGCGTCGCCCAACCATTACGTATTGCCGTCGTATCCACCGGTGACGAGCTACTGGAGCCCGGAGCCCCCCTGGCACCGGGCAAAATCTACAACAGCAATCGCTTCACCTTGTTTGGCTTGCTCGCCCAATTGGGCCAGGAGGTCGTCGATGGCGGCATTCTTGCCGACGACCCCGAACTCATCCGCGCGCAACTGGGCCAACTGGGCAAGAGCTGCGATGTGATTATAAGTTCTGGCGGCGTGTCGGTTGGCGAGGCCGACTATCTGGGTCAGATACTGCGCGAGAATGGCCAACTGACCTTGTGGAAGCTGGCCATCAAGCCTGGCAAGCCCTTCACTCTGGGCCAGATTGACGGCACCCCAGTACTCGGCCTGCCCGGCAACCCAGCGGCCGTGCTGGTAACTTTCTTGCTACTGGTCAAACCCTGGCTATTATGCCGCCTGGGCGCCAATGACTACTTGCCCACGGCACTACCCATGCCAGCTGGCTTTGCCTGGAATAAATCAGGTAGCCGCGACGAATACGCCCGCGCGCACCTGCACCAAGGTCGCTTGCAGCTCAGTGGTAACCAGAGCTCCGGCATTCTCAGTAATGCCAGTCAAGCCAGTGGCTTGGTGATTCTACCCGCGGGCGCGCAAGTCAAACCGGGCGATCTCCTCGATTACCTACCCTTCACCGGCCTGCTTGACTAAGCGGGCAAATGCACACCCCGGCAACATATTTGATAGCAATCTTTGCTGGGGTCTTACGGCTAACCCGTGTAGGGTAAATAAGAGAAATGACTACTACTCTTATGATAAGTCGACAAAAATCGATCATGCTTTGAACCACAACGGAGGTTACCAGTGAACAACGCCGAACTTCAGGCCCTGAAAGAACGCTACGTTGCGGCTGGGGCTGCCAGCCCCAATGAACACTTTGCCGCTTACGCCGAAAACGCAGTTATCCACGATGCTGACGGCAACCGTTTTATTGATTTTGCTGGCGGTATCGGTGTGCTAAATATCGGCCATCGCCATCCCAAAGTGGTCGCTGCGGTAAAAGAGCAACTCGATAAGCTCATGCACACTTGCCAGACTGTCATGCCCTATGAGGGTTATGTACGGGTTGCTGAGGCCCTGAGCAAAATTGCTCCGGTCCGCGGTCACGCCAAAGTCATGCTGGCCAATTCCGGTGCTGAAGCACTGGAAAACGCAGTCAAGATTGCCCGTGCCGCCACTGGGCGCACCAATGTCATCTGCTTTGACGGCGGCTACCATGGCCGCACCTTCATGACCATGGCCATGAACGGCAAGGTCAAGCCCTACCAGGGCGACTTTGGCCCCATGCCAGGCACTGTATTCCGAGCGCCCTACCCAGTCCCTTATCACGGTGTAGACGAAGAAGAAGCACTGCGTGGGCTGCGCATGACGCTGCGTACCGATTCTGCCCCGGAAAGTACGGCCGCCATTTTTATCGAACCGGTACTGGGCGAAGGTGGTTTTTATGCCGCCTCACCCAGCTTCCTCAAGGCAGTGCGTGAGATTTGTGATGAGCACGGCATCCTGATGGTGGTGGACGAAGTGCAGAGTGGCTTTGGTCGTACCGGCAAGATGTTTGCCATTGAGCACAGCGGCGTTGAACCAGACATGATGACCATGGCAAAAAGCATGGCCGATGGTATGCCGATCTCCGCCATTGTCGGCACCGACAGCTTGATGGACAGCTCCGGACCCAACTCTCTGGGTGGGACCTACACCGGCAGCCCGGTGTCCTGTGCTGCGGTATTGGCGGTTATGGACGTGTTTGCCACCGAAGATATTCTGGGCAAATCACAACGTCTGGGTGACAAGTTAGCCAAACGCTTTGCTGATTGGCAGGAACGCTTTGCTTTCGTCGACAACGGCCGCAACCTGGGCGCTATGGCTGCCTTTGAACTGGTCGAAGACAAGCAAAGCCGCAAACCGCGCGCTGATATGGCCGCCGCCATCACCGCCAAAGCCAAAGAGAAAGGTCTGATCCTGCTCAGTTGCGGCATGCACGGCAATACCATCCGCTTCCTGATGCCGGTAACCATTGAAGATGAGTTGCTGGAAGAAGGCCTGGCGATTATTGAAGGCGCACTAATAGACCTGGCTTGAGCCTGGTCTTGTTTCGCTTCATGTGACGTTTTGCGGCCACGGCATGCCGTGGCCCTACGTCCGGGGTTTCTTGCTCTTGATCACCTGGCGATCACTGCCATCAGACTCGCGCTTGCCCTTCTTGAACTGACGCTTGCGCTCCGTGGCCTGTTCGGCCTTGATTGCCTGCGCCGCGGCCACCTCGGCTTTTTCGCTAGCTACCATGGCCGGTGTCTCCAGGGTAATGCGCCCCATTTTCCCCGCCCGCAGCTCATTGATCAGCATTTCACTGATCCGGTTCAGATCAACCCGACCACCGCTGCGAATGGCGCCACGGCGAACTCCGGCCTGCTCCAGAATGTCAAGCTCAGTCTCTGCCAGAGCCTCCAGGTCGAAGTGCGTGCGTAACAGCTCCGGGTACGCCTGGCGCAGGTACTCTACGACGAAAAAGCTCACATCGTCATAGGCCATGGCGGTGTTCTTGATCGCCCCGGTAGCGGCAAGGCGATAGCTGCTATTGGGGTTTTCAATTTTAGGCCAGAGAATACCCGGCGTATCCAGCAACACTACGCCATCGCCCAGATTGATCCGTTGCTGGTTCTTGGTCACTGCTGGTTCGTTACCGGTTCGCGCAATAATGCGCTCAGCGAGGATATTGATCAGGGTCGATTTGCCGACGTTGGGGATACCCACAATCATCACCGTGATGTTTTTACCCTTGGCAATCTTGTCCGGCACCATCTTGCGGCACAGCTCAACCAGTTGGCGTATGCGCCCCGGCTCGTCCGTGGTGGTAGGGAAGGTCTTGACCCCACGCTCCTGTTCGAGCCAGGTTTGCCACTCAACCGTCAGCACGGGATCGGCCAGGTCGCTCTTGCTGAGCACCTTGATACACGGCTTGTCGCCACGCAATCGGGCAATTGCCGGATTCTCGCTGGAATAGGGAATGCGCGCATCCAGCACTTCTATCAACAGGTCAACTTGCGGCAGCGCTTCACTGATCGCCTTTTGCGCTTTGTGCATGTGCCCGGGATACCACTGGATTGCCATGTGCCAACCACCTCAAAAAGTATCAAAAAACCCCGCCGCAGCGGGGTTGGTCAGTCGCCCGTTCAGGCTGACTGTACTGCGCTCTTGATCAGCGTCTGCAATTCACCGGACTCTTGCATCTCAATGATAATATCGCCGCCGCCCACCAGTTCACCATTAATCCACAGTTGCGGAAAGGTCGGCCAGTTGGCGTATTTGGGCAGTTCTGTGCGGATATCCGGATGCTGCAGAATATCGACATAGGCAAACTTCTCGCCGCAGCTCATCAGTGCCTGCACTGCACGTGCGGAGAAACCGCACTGGGGAGCATTGGGCGCACCTTTCATATAGAGAAGGACCGGGTTGCTACTGACCTGTTCTTTAATGGTTTCGATGGTATCCATGATGATCCTCATGCGGCTATTTCAGGTCCGGCACTGGCCGGGCAATAACGCATTATACGCCATTGCCCGACCGGCTTCACCTGCACAAGCCATGTGGGCTTTACTCAGGCCGCCACGACCTCGATCGGCACGCCATTGACTGCCGCGTTGCCAGTTACCGCATCCACCAGCAGCTCGTCAGTCAGATCATTCGCGCTGACTCCGGCATGAGCACGAGCCACATCCTGCTGCACACCCTTACGATCATGCCCCCAGCCATGCGGCAAACTAACGACGCCTGGCATCATCGCCTCACTAGCATTGACCATAACTTGTAACTCGGCCACCCGCGAACGCACAGTAACCAACTGGCCATCGGCAAGCTGGCGCTGCACCATATCTTCGGGGTGCATCAGTAACTGATGCCGTGGCTTGCCTTTGACCAAGCGCTGGAAATTATGCATCCAGGAATTGTTGCTGCGCACATGACGACGACCAATCAACAACAATTGGCCGTCAGCCACCGGCTCACGCAAGCTGCCAGCAAACCGCTGCAAATCATCCAGCATGGCCGCAGGCGCCGCTTCAACGTGACCACTGGCCGTTTGCAAGCGGGTCAACAAGCTCGGCTGCAAGGGGCCGAGATCAATGCCATGCGGCTGCTGCTTGAGCACTTCGAGGTTAATACGCTCGGCATAGGGGCCGGCTTGCAGCCCTTTATCGATCATCTCGGCTGGCGGCATGGTCGGGCGCGGCTCTTCGCCTTTTCGCTTGGCAAAGGCTTCGCCCAGACCAACAAAGATTTCCCAGTCATGCAAGGTTCCGTCAGGCTTGGCAAACACCGGCTGGTTGTACCGGGTCACGTTACGCACGGCAAAACTGTTGAACGTCATATCGTAATGGTCATGCTCGAGCGGCGACGTTGGCGGCAAGACATAGTCGGCATGTTGCGTCGTTTCATTGATATAGAGATCAACACTGACCATAAAATCCAGCCCAGCCAATGCCTTGTCCAGTTGCCGGCCATTCGGTGTAGAGAGTACCGGATTGCCCGCTGAGGTTATCAGGGCTTTTACTTGACCATCGCCCGGGGTGAGCATTTCTTCCGCCAGGGCTACCGAAGGCAACTCACCGTTGAATTCTGGCAATCCGGATACCCGACTGCGCCATTGGTCAAAATGCCCCGGCTTGCTCAGGCGCGTCACATCAAAGGCAGCCTGCGTGAGCATGGCACCACCGATCGCATCCAGACGTCCGGTCACCAGATTGATCAGTTGGATAACCCATTGGCAAAGCGTGCCATAAGCTTGCACGGAGACGCCCATGCGGCCATAACAGACCGCACGTTCAGCAGCGGCAAACTCACGGGCAATACGTAAAATATCATCGGCTGCAATCCCGCAAATTGGCGCCATGCGCTTGGCATCAAAGTCGGCGATGGCCTCACGCACCTGTTCCAGTCCTTGTGTGAGCGCCATCACCGGGTTGTCGCGGGTCAGCCCTTCCGCAAACAAGGTGTGCAGGATCGCCAATAAAAAGGCCGCATCAGTGCCGGGGCGGATAAATTGATGCTCATCAGCCACCTCAGCCGTTTCACTGCGTCGCGGGTCAACCACCAAGAGCTTGCCGCCGCGCTGCTGGATCGCCTTGAGACGCTTTTTCACATCAGGCACGGTCATGATGCTGCCATTGGAAGCCAGCGGATTGGCGCCAAGCATAAGGAAATAATCGGTGTGATCAATGTCCGGGATCGGGATCATCAACATGTGTCCGAACAACCACAGCGAGACAAGGTGATGCGGTAGCTGGTCCACCGAGGTGGCGGAAAAACGCTGGCGCGTCCGTAACTGGCCCAAAAAGTAGTTGCTGTGGGTCATGGAACCAAAGTTATGCACATTGGGATTGCCCATATAGACCGCGACTGAGTTCCTGCCATGCTCGGACTGAATCGCCTGCAAGCGCTCGGCAATATCAGCGAACGCCTCTTCCCAACTAACCGGCTGCCACTCTCCAGCAACCTTCTTCATCGGTTGGCGCAAACGCTGCGGATCGGTATGCAGATCCTGCAAGGCGGTTGCCTTGGGGCAAATATGCCCGCGACTGAAGGGGTCTTGCGGATCGCCCTTGATCGAGACAATCTGTTGATGTTCATCGACTTCAATGGCGAGACCACAGATGGCTTCACACAGGTGACAGGCGCGGAAATGGGTAGTTGTCATAGTATTTATCTTTATCACAATGGCTCACGGATGCCTGACAATAGGCCTGAATAGTGCTGACTACCAAGCCTGATGGCACACTTATTCATTAATTGAATCCTCGGATATTTGCCTTAAGACGGATTTTCCCGATAAGATCGCTGCTTCTCTTTTTTGGGTCTGCCTGATACCGGGCTTCACAGCCACGGTAATAGAGCTGTTTCCGCAATCAGGCCAACCCGCAATCAGGTAGTCCCGTGATGACTGTACGGCATTTTCTTACGTTGATGGATCTGAGCCAGGCTGAGCTCAATACCCTGCTCAAGCGGGCAGTTGAGCTCAAGGCATTGCAGCGCCAGGGCGTTATCTACGAGCCGCTGAAAAACCGCGTACTCGGCATGATCTTTGAAAAAGCCTCAACCCGCACCCGGGTATCCTTTGAAGCCGGCATGATACAACTGGGCGGCCAGGCCATTTTCCTGTCCCCACGTGATACCCAGCTGGGACGTGGCGAGCCGATTGAAGACAGCGCTCGGGTCCTGTCGCGCATGTGTGACGCCATCATGATCCGTACCTTCGCGCATGAAACCCTGGACAGCTTTGCCGCCCACTCGCGGGTTCCGGTGATTAATGGTTTGAGTGATGACCTGCATCCCTGCCAACTGCTTGCTGACATGCAAACCTTTATGGAACATCGCGGCAGCATCCAGGGCAAAACCGTTGCCTGGGTCGGCGATGGTAATAATATGTGCAACACCTTCATCCAGGCGGCCGTGCAGTTCGACTTTCAGCTGCGTATAGCCTGCCCCAAAGGCTATGAACCGGATGCCCAGTTTCTGGCTCAGGCCGCTGATCGCGTGCTGGTCACC
>REBY01000182.1 GCA_007692485.1 Pseudomonadaceae bacterium
ACTACCACCTGAATATCATGGTAGTCAAAAGCCTGGGGCTGTTACAGCATGACTCGCCCGGCAGGCTCGGCATGGGATTGACCGGTGTCATCAGTGCCAACCTGCTTGGCCGGCGACACCTGAAACGCTATTTTGAACGCATAATTCTTCACGATAGCCGCCGCCAGCCGCCTTGGGCCAACCTGACCGACTTCCCCAGCCAGCACGTCAGCCTGGACAGCAACAACCTGCGCCAAGCGTTGCTGGCCTCTGGCTCGATACCTATGGTTATGGAAGCGGTGCGCGATATTCCCGGTGCCGCTGCAGGCGTCTACCGGGATGGCGGTCTGCTCGACTACCACCTGGATATGCCTTGGGAAACCCCCGGCATTGTGCTTTACCCGCATTTTACTGACCGGATTGTGCCCGGCTGGTTTGACAAAACCCTGCCCTGGCGGCGGGCTAATCCAGAGCAAGCCAGTGATGTACTCTTGCTCGCGCCATCGCGGGAGTATCTCGCCAGATTGCCGCACGGCAAATTGCCGGACCGCAATGATTTCAAACGCTTCCTCGGCGCGGATGACGCGCGTGAAGCCTATTGGCGACAAGCCATGGCTGAAAGCCAGCGACTGGGCGATGAGTTTCTGGAACTGATCGACAGTGGCCGTCTGCACGAGCGCGTGCAGCCACTGTAATGACTGAAGCAACCCTGCAACCGCCCTGCCCCCTGTGCCAACAGGCTACCCGCTGGTGTTGCCGCGACCGCCGGCGCCCTTACTACCACTGTGCGCAGTGCGGCATGGTGCATGTTGCAGCTGCCTGGCATTTGTCTGCCCATGATGAGCGCGCGCAATACGACTTGCACGACAACCAGGTTCACGACCCCGGCTATCGGCAATTTCTTTCTCGCTTGGCCAAGCCACTGCTCGAGCGCCTGCCAAGCAGAGCTGAAGGTCTGGACTTTGGCTGTGGCCCGGGCCCGGCGCTGGCCAGCATGCTCGACGAGAGAGGCCATCCGACCGCCGTCTACGACCTGTATTACGCACCTGATGAATCAGTTTTCAAGCGCCAGTGGGACTTTATTACCAGCAGCGAAGTGGTCGAGCACCTGGCGCAGCCGCAGCAAGAACTGCAGCGCCTGTGGCATTGCCTGAAGCCTGGCGGCTGGCTCGGCATCATGACCAAGCGGGTTACCGATCTGACCGCTTTCAACAACTGGCATTACAAGAATGATCCGACACACATCAGCTTTTTCAGTGAACAGAGCTTTGTCTGGCTGGCTGAACAATGGCAAGCAGAGCTTGAGTTTATTGGTGCGGATGTCGTCTTGTTGCAGAAACCAGCAACGCGTCAGGGCTAGTCGAGTACGCGGCGTGCGCCTTGGTAAGTACGTTGCCAGTAGCTGGCTTGAAGCTCATCAATACGGACATGGCCGCCGCTGCTCGGTGCGTGCAGAAAGCGCCCTTCACCCACATAGATACCGGCATGATCAACCCGGCGTCCGTTGTTGATAGCGAACAACACCAGATCCCCCGGTTGCAGCTTGCTTGAAGAAGGCTTTTTCGCCGACAGGGCGCTAAGGCCTGCGGTGGTTCGCGGTAGCTCAACCCCTGCCGCCTCGCGGTAGACATAATTGATCAGACCACTGCAATCAAATCCCGTATCCGGCCGACTGCCGCCATAGCGGTAGGGCGTGCCGACCAGGCTAATGGCGCGAAAGATGACATCGGTGTGTACCGTGGGCAGGGTTTTGCCGCTGACATCACGGGTAGGTAGCTTCAAGGTGACATCGGCTCGCGCCGGGGCAGCTGAGCTTGGCGGCTTGGTCGGCGCACTTGAACAGCCCGCCAACAAGGCGGTTGCCAACACTGAAATCAGCATACAAGAACGCATGAACCACCCGGAAGATTGCGATAATGCTTTAACCATGCTATGCAAACCACTGATCGTCAAGCTTTTCTTCTTATCACATGACCAGTCTCAATGATTCACCGTATAGGCCAGCATCATCGACAGCTGGCACATAGGCCGGCCACTCTGACTATGCAACTGGTTGAAATAGGCTTGAGTCGCGGCCAAATCACGCTGACTGGTGGGCGCCTTCTCCACCACGCCACGGGCTTTCAGGGCCGCGACAACATCCGTGGTTGGTACAAAAGTATCCTTGCCGGCCATACGCAGAAAGCGCGGTGCAGACAAACCACCCAACTGGTTCCCGCGCTTGGCCAGCAAGCGCCAGAGTGCGGTGATATCGGTCTCTGGCCAACCCGCAATCAAAGCGCCCACACTACCCTGCTCGGCGCGCATATCGAGCAGCATTTGGGCATTGATCGGGACACTCCTGAGCTTGCCAAGATGACGAATCAGGCGCCGATCCTGCATTAGTCGCTCGATCCGCTCCGGCCCCATCAGCACGACCTTGTCGGGGTCAAAGCCGAAAAAGGCCTCCTCAAAGGCCGGCCATTTGGCATCTACCAGGCTGTGCTTGAGACCCGCACGGAACACACGGCGGGCCAGCAAAGACAGATAGCGGTCATCCGTCAGCGCTCGCAGCTGCTCAGCACTGCGGCAGCCGGGAAGTTGCGCCTCCAGCGCCGTCAGCGAGCCAAAACGGTTAATTCCGTAGGCCAGCAGTTGTGCATAGTCGTCCATCGCAACTCCCTGGCTCATGGCGGCCTAAATGTTCATTACCTCGACAAAGCGCGGCACGGCCTGCTCATCTTTACGCAAACCGACAAAATCGAACAATGCCGTATCCGCCAGCTGCGACGGCTGCACATGCTGCAGGGAACGAAAGATATTGTCGATCCGCCCGGGCGTTTCCCGTTCCCAGCTCTGCAGCATCTCTTTGACCACCTTGCGCTGCAGGTTCTCTTGTGAACCACAGAGATTGCAAGGGATGATCGGGAACTCACGCAAGGCCGCATAGGCGGCAATATCCTTTTCATTGCAGTAGGCCAAGGGCCGAATCACAACATTGCGGCCATCATCCGAGCGCAGCTTGGGTGGCATGGCTTTCAGGTTGCCGCCATAGAACATATTGAGAAAGAAGGTTTCGACAATATCATCACGGTGGTGACCCAAGGCGAGTTTGTTCGCACCAATCTCATCAGCAAAGGTATAGAGGTTGCCCCGACGCAAACGTGAGCACAGTGAGCAGGTGGTTTTGCCCTCGGGAATTTTTTCCTTGACCACCGAATAGGTATCGCGCTCAAGGATAAAATACGGCACACCGATGCTGTCCAGATAGGCTGGCAACACCTCTTCGGGAAAGCCTGGCTGCTTCTGATCCATATTGACTGCAACCAGTTCAAAACGGATCGGCGCCACCTTTTGCAGGTGCAACAGCATATCCAGCATGGTGTAGCTGTCCTTGCCACCCGACAGGCAAACCATCACTTTGTCGCCTTCTTCGAGCATGCCAAAATCAGTCGCCGCCTGGGCGGTAAGGCGACGCAAACGCTTCTGCAGTTTGTTCTGGTTGACGCTGAAACTGGACATGGCACCACTACCTGCTAAGTCAAAACAGGCATTCTACCCGTATTCAGCGGCCGGAAAAACAAAACCCCCGCATTGCGGGGGTTGATGCATCTGCCAGGCGTTCAGTACTAACGCAAATATTCCGGCCCTACCCCCAGGCCCCAGAAAATCACCGAGGTGGCAATCATGGCAACCAGCACCACCAGGCCAACAGCCAGAATGGAGCTTGAGAACATAAAGCCCTCTTCCTTCGGAATATCCATAAAGATGGGAATACCCTGATACAGCAGGAAGGCCGTGTAGGCGATGGCAGCCGTACCCACCAGCATGCCCAACCACAGACTGGGGTAAAGCCCGGCAATTCCGGCAAGGAACAAGGGTGTTGCGGTATAGGCGGCAAACACCACACAGTCGGTCAGGGTCGGACTGGAGTCGTAAGTGCGCGCCATCCAGTGAATAAAGGCGCCCATAACTGCAACCCCGGCAAGCATGGCAAGATACGCCAGAATAGTCATTTGCATGGCACTGGCCTGAGTCAGCCTGACTGCGTCGGCGGCGGCGCCAAAGCTCCAACCAACCTGAGTGGTGCCTATATAAGCGGATACCGCCGGAATAGCGGCAAGGATGAGCACATGCGTGAGATACATGTGACCGATGGTTTCTTCTTCACCCTTGATTTCCTTCCATTCCTGGTCCGGATGAGTGAACAACCCCAATACGTGGTGGATCATGGTCTGACCTCCTGATTATTATTCAACCCGCCAGCAATCGTTGTGCCAGCGAAGGCAGAAAGTGCGACTTCTTGTCGCATCCCCCTTGCCTACGACTATAGCCAAATTTCGTTCAAAAGTGCTTGCTGGCTTAGAGGGATTCGCGACTTCAAACCTTCCCGTAATAGCGTTGAAGAATTAAGAAAGCATCATTGATCGCTTGCGCAGTTGCTGTAGAGCCTCCGCGATCAGGATGGTGTTGACTAAGCAACTGCCGGTAGCGACGCTTTATATCAGGTGCGGTCAAAGGCTCTGCAAGCTCAAACAACGCCAACGCAGCGGCGTGTTCCGCAGCGGGTACGCTGGAGCGCCCACCGAAGAAATCGCCCAACAGGCGCTCGACATCCGCAGCATTGGTTTCCATCCATTGGGCCCAGTCCAGGTAATAAGTGCGCAACGGGTCTTCCCGGAGCAACCCTTCCTGGCCTGATAAGCGGGGGCCAAGACGAATCGATAACGCATGGATATCCAGCTGCTGGCCGTGCTCGGCAACCTGATCAGCCAAACGATAGAGTTGATGAAACAACAAGAAATGCAGTTGAAATAACGCCAATGGCTCACGTAAAGCGCCTGGCACGGCAAAGGGGGAATCGGGGAAATCCGCTGCCAGTTGCTTGATCAGCGCATATTCATCGATCCCCTGCGGATGCGCCTGCAAAAGCGCATGCAGGTGATCAACAAAATTCTCCGGTAACAGTTCATCAGCACTGACAGTCATGCCAGCATTGTAACCAGCTCAAGCGTGCTCGGCTAACTCGGCATTTGCATCCGCGGTTGCTCGCGCAGCCTTGACGGCTGCCAGAAAGCCCTCGCCCCAATAGCGAATATCGAAGTGACTGACCACACCAAACATTTCGCGAATACGCGCTTCGCGCTCGGCGCGCCCCAGGGTCAAGCCTACGTAAAGGGTATCGCGCATATCATGTGGGTCATGCGGGTTAGTCAACAGGGATCCATGCAGCTCAGCCGCGGCACCCGCGAACTCAGACAGCACCAGTACACCCCGCCCATCGCACAAACCCTGGGTAGCAACATACTCTTTGGCCACCAGATTGAGGCCATCGCGCAGTGGAGTAATCCACATGACATCCGCCATCAGGTAATAGGCGATCAGTTCCTTGAACGGAATTGCGCGATAGAAAAACTGTACCGGTGCCCAGCCCACCTGGGAGAAACGCCCATTAATCCGCCCAACGGCTTGCTCGATTTGCTCCAGCAGGGTGTCATAGATGGTCATTTCCTTCGCTGCCGGCACACACACGGTAATCAGAGTGACCTTGCCGACCAGTTCAGGATGGGCATCCAGCAGCCCTTCAAAGGCCTGCAGTTTGGCCAGGATACCTTTGGTGTAATCCAGCCGCTCAACCGAGAGCACTACCCGCACACCGGTCAACTGCTCCCGCAAGGTTTGCATCGAGGCCTGTGTCTCACGTGTATTGACCAGATTACGTACCCGGTCGACATCCAGGCCGACCGGATGAGCACCCAATCCGATATGCCGATTGTGTACCTTGATCGCTGTCGTCATGTTGTCCAGCCCGACAGCACAGCCATAGGTGCGATAGCGCGGCGCGCAAGACTGGGTTTCAACCACCTCGACCGGCGCCACACCACGCACCACATCAACAAAGTTCTCCGCTTGACGCGGAATATGAAAACCGACGTAATCGCACTGCAACAGGCTGCCAACAATTTCACGGCGCCAGGGCAAAACATTAAACACATCCGCCGACGGAAAGTAGGTGTGGTGGAAAAAGGCAATGGTCAGGTCTGCACGTAATGGACGCAAGAAAGCCGGCACCATCCACAGGTTGTAATCATGAATCCAGACGACGGCGTTTTCTGCTGCCTCGGCCGCCACTCGCTCGGCAAACAACCGGTTGACCTTGAGGAACACCGCCCAGTCTTCCTCACGAAAGATCGCGCGCTCCCAAAAAGTATGCAAGGTTGGCCAGAAGGCTTCTTTGGAAAAACGCTTGTAGAACACGTCCACATCATTCTTGCTCAATGCTACGCGGGCAGCCGTCAGTTGCGGATAGTGCTCCTTGTCGACGCTGGTATGGACTTCAAAGGGTACAGCACTGCGCGGTTCATGAACCGACCAAGCCACCCAGGCACCCGGTTGGTCAGCGGCAAAAAAGCTCAACAACGTGGGAATAATGCCGTTGGGAGATGTCGGTGCCCGGCGAATCAGCTTGCCCTGCTCCATCACTTCTTCATAGGGCAAACGGTGATAGACCATCACCAACTCAGACTTGCCTTTTACCTGTAAGGCCGGAAGTTCCGAGTCCACGCCCAAGGGGCCAAGAAAACCAAAGTGGCCGAACGCTTCCAGAATACCGCCGCAGCCACTCAGTCGCGCCTGTAGCACCCGCGCCCGGTCAGCGGTCGCATCCAGCAAACCAGCTTCAGATTCACCGACACAAACCCCCTTGAAGCCCTGCTCATACATCGACAGATCATTCAAAGTATCCCCGGCAACCAGCACATCATCAAAGGGGACACCAATATGCTCTACCAGGCGCTTGAGGGTGCTGCCTTTGTTGACCCCTCTTGGCAAGCAATCCAGATACATACCCGCAGAGAACAAAGCGTCACAACCCAGTGATTGGATAGTGGCAACCAGCGCGTCGGTCACCGCTTCCGGCGCACAGAACCAGGAGCAGCGACGCTGCTGGGGCACTTCCTGACGCTCAAGCCCGGGAAATCCGTCCAGCGCCCGAATCACCGGCCATTCACCCGGCCAGTTGGCTTCAATTTCTTGTTGCAAGGGATAGACCGGCTGCAAGTTGTGGCCGTCAACCAGGGTCGCGCCCACATCACTGATGATGTAATCCGGACGCGGTATTGCCGGATCCGACAACAGCGGTTCGACCACTTCCAAGCCACGCCCGGTCACGAAGACCAGGGTGATGCCGGGGTGGGCTGCAATCAATTGATAGAGTCGCTGGCGATTCTCCGGATCGCCTGCCAGAAAAGTCCCGTCCAGATCGGTGGCTAACAACATCAGCATTCTCCTGCTCACCGGACAAACGCACTACTCAGTCGTCTGCCCGGGATGGGGTTTCAGGATGCGGAGCGTGCTCCTCATCCAGCATCATCTCGAGTACGGCCGGTGATGTGCGCACCATAGGCACATAATGCGCCGCTGATTCGACAATCTGGTCTTTGCCTTTGCGCCAATGCTGCCAGGCATGCACAGCGCTGATGCCGAACATCAACATGAAAAACAGCGGCAAGGCCTGTGGTGCCCACCAGCCCATAAACCACCCTGCAAGCGCCGGGCCAACTGCGGCACCCGCACCATGCAACATCAACAGAGCAGCGTTACCCGGCAGCACTTCTTCCTGATGCAGATGATCCATCATGTGTGCAACGACGCTGGGGTATACCGCAAAGGAGCCTCCACCAAAGATCGCCGCTGCCACCAGCAACCATTGGCCAAAGGGCCCTAGAATGGCCATCATCAGACCGCCAAAAGCGGCAATCGCGGCGATGATGGCTAATGCCAGCCGACGATCGACACGATCCGACAGCATCCCCATGGGCCATTGCAACAAGGCGCCAGCCAGAATCACCAGGGAAATAAACCAGGCGATATCACCGGCCGACATACCCATGCGTCCAGCGTATACCGCCCCGAGGCCCCAGAAGCCGCCCATCGCCAGACCTGACAGCAAGCTGCCAGCACAAGCGACCGGTGCCGCACGCCACAGGGTGCGCAGCGCCAGCCTGGGCGTTTCACCAATGACCGGTTGCGGTAAGCGTGTTGCCGCCAG
>REBY01000155.1 GCA_007692485.1 Pseudomonadaceae bacterium
CAGAGGACACGGTAAAGCACATCTTGTCGTAGATATCCATGAACGACAGCGGGCCAGAAGTGTAGGCGCCGGCGCCGGACACGTAGGCGCCTTTTGGCCGCAGGGTGGAGAATTCATACCCGATGCCACAACCGGCCTTGAGGGTCAGGCCTGCTTCGTGCAGCTTGGAGAGAATGTCATCCATCGAATCGCCAACGGTAGCGGAAACGGTGCAGTTGATGGTCGAGGTGGCTGGCTTGTGTTCCAGGGCGCCGGCGTTCGACGTGATTCGCCCAGCCGGGATGGCGCCATGACGCAGGGCCCAGAGGAACTGCTCATACCAGTGCTCGCGGGCATCGGGGGCTTCGACGTCAGCCAGGGCTCGGGCCACGCGCTGGTAGGATTCGTCAACGCTTTTGTCGATTGCGGTGCCGTCCTTGGTTTTGAGTCGGTACTTGGTATCCCAGATATCTTCGGAGGCCGGCTGCAGGGGAATACTGTTAACCACTTTGCGCAGGCTCTGCACCTTGGCTGTCTGACTCATTGTCCGCTCCCTTATTCGCGTCTTTATGGTGCCTTTCTAGCACCATGAAAGGGCATATCCCTTGTGGTGCGTCGACCGACTAAAACACTAGCTGTTGTGTGATTTTGCAAATCCTAGACCTAGATATGGGATTGGTCAACAAGCAATGCACGGCTTTTTTTGCCTTGGGAGGGTTGACGAATCAAGAGCCCTTGCAGGGCGTGGCATAGCGCCGCAACAGGATAATTTTTGGCAACAGCGACTGACCAGTGGTCAACTGACACCTGCTCGTAGTACAGGGTTATGTGATGTCTTCAAGTGTGCTCGGACACGGCATGCCGTGTCCCTACGGAGAAAAGGTTGTATGTGTGTTCTAACAGACCCTAGTCACGACATGTCCTGACCCTACGAAGAACAGGTTGTGTGTGTTCTAACAGATCCTAGGCTGGCGTAGGGGCACAGCATGCTGTGCCCGCAACGGAATCTGATCTCACCGCGTTAGCTGAATTAACCACCCGCCTGCTCTTCCAGCTCGGCCCAGCGCTCCATGGCCTTGTCCAACTCGGCCTGTTTGGCGGCCATCTGCTCCAGCACCGGAGCGGTTTCGTCGTGCGCACGGCTATAAAAAGCCGGATCGTTAATGGTTTCCTGCAAAGCGGCTACCGCGGCTTCGAGCTTTTCCAATTGGGCCGGCAATTCGTCCAGCTCACGCTGCAGCTTGTAACTCAACTTGACCTTGGGCTTGGGTGCCGGTGCAGCAGCAAGCTCAACCACAGGCTCAGCACTGGGTTCAGCGGCCGACAGCTCAGGGCTACCCCACTCTGCCAGCATTTCAACCTTGCCACCCTGACGCAGCCAGTCAGCAAAGCCGCCAACATACTCACGCACCACACCCGGCGCTTCAAAGACCAATGAACTGGTAACTACATTGTCGAGAAAGGCCCGGTCATGGCTGACCAGCAGCACGGTACCGTCGAAACTGGCCAATACCTCTTCCAGCAATTCCAGGGTTTCCACATCGAGGTCATTGGTCGGTTCATCCAGCACCAGGAGGTTGGAGGGCTTGCTGAACAAGCGAGCCAGCATCAAGCGCGCACGCTCACCACCGGACAACGCCTTGACTGGCGTACGCGCGCGCTCAGGCGAAAACAGGAAGTCACCCAAATAACTGATCACATGGCGCTGCTGGCCATTGATTTCGATAAAGTCGCGGCCTTCGGAAATATTGTCGATCACGCTCTTGTTCATATCCAGTTGGTCACGCAACTGGTCAAAATAGGCCACTTCCAGCTTGGTACCGTGGTGTACCGTGCCGGCGCTGGGCTGCAAGCGACCCAGCAGCAACTTCAGTAGGGTACTTTTACCACTGCCGTTATTGCCGATCAGGCCAATGCGGTCACCGCGCAGGATATTCAGGTTCAGACCGTCAATCAGCGGCCGCTGGCCAGGCCAGGCATAAACCAGATTGCGCACTTCAATCACGCGCTTGCCCGAAGCATCGGCAGTTTCCATCTGGAAGCTGGCCTTGCCCTGGCGCTCAATACGCTGCGCGCGCTCATCACGCATGGCCTTGAGGTCGCGCACGCGGCCTTCGTTACGGGTACGGCGAGCCTTGATACCCTGACGGATCCAGACCTCTTCCTGGGCCAGCTTCTTGTCGAACAGGGCATTGGCGGTGGCTTCCGCCGCCAATTGCTGCTCTTTATGTTCAAGAAAGCTGCGATAATCACCCTGCCAATCGATCAGATTGCCGCGGTCCAGTTCCAGAATGCGCGTTGCCAGTGCCTGCAGAAATTGCCGATCGTGAGTGATAAAGAGTACTGCGCCACGAAATTCCAGCAGGACCTTTTCCAGCCAGTCAATGGTATGAATATCCAGATGGTTGGTCGGCTCGTCGAGCAACAGCACATCGGGCTCGGCCACCAGCGCCTGGGCCAACAACACCCGTCGCCGCCAGCCACCAGACAGATCCGCCATGCGCTTTTCGGCGGGCAGCCCCAGCCGGGTCAAGGTGGTTTCTACCAGTTGGTTGAGACGCCAGCCATCCTGGGCTTCCAGCCGTGCCTGGACCTTCTCCAGTTTTTCCAGTTCGGCCTCGCCCATCGGGCCATGTACCAGGTGATGATATTCAGCGAGCAGGTCGCCTACCCCGGCCAAGCCAGCAGCAACCACGTCATACACTAACGAATCATCAGCGTCCGGCAACTCCTGGGGTAACTGGCCTACTTTCAGACCCGGAGCGCGAAATATCTCACCGTCATCCGCAGTCTGCTCGCCATTGACCAGGCGGAACAGGCTGGACTTACCGGCACCATTTCGACCGATCAGGCAGACCCGCTCCCCGCGCTCCAGTTTGAAGCTAACGCCCTTGAGTAGCGGATTGAGGCCGTAAGCCAACGAAATATCGGTCAGAGAAAGCAGTGCCATAAATCACCTTTGTATCGAATTGCCGGCATTCTACCCGTTATCCCGGCTGCTGTACCGACGCTGGAAAAAACTCCTTGGCGTGACGGGAACAAAGTCGCTACTCTGCTACCCAATTCAAGGAAGAAAGCCGAATCGGAGTCTCTTGCTCCGGTTCACAACAAGAATCAGCTATTCGTTTCAACGCCACGCCCTGCCGGCAAGGAAAGTCATGTCGCGTTTATTGTCTCTGTGCACCACTGCCGCCCTGGCACTTTGTATTGCTCTGCCCGTCCAGGCTGACCGCTTGCAACAACAACGCAGCCTGTATGACCAAACCATGAGCCGACTGAACAACGGTCAGGCGCTGGATCAGTCAGTCATCAACTCATCCATATTGCAGGATTACCCGCTGACGCCCTATCTGGTCATGAAAGACCTGGAAAATCGCCTCAGCCGCGCCAGCACTCAGGAAGTCGAAGCTTTTCTGGTCAGCCACGGTGACTTGCCCCAAGCCCAGCGCTTGAAAAATCGCTGGCTCAACCAACTGGCTTCACGCGGCGACTTTTCACGCTTGCGCGCGCACTATGACAGTGCCAGCCAGAATACCGAACTCGATTGCAAACTGGCACTGGACCTGTGGTCCAGCGACCGCAGCAAAGCCATGCAGCAGGCCGAAGAACTCTGGACCGTCGGTCGCTCGCAACCCGATGCCTGTAACCCCTTGTTCCAGCGCTGGCGCGACGCCGGCGGTCTGACCGAGGATGCTGCCTGGGCACGCATGCGCCTGGCCCTGCTGCACCGTCAGGATGCCCTTGCCCGTTATCTGATCCGCTATCAACCCGAGCGCAAGGCATTAGCTGAGCTTTTTGTGGCCACCGCCACCCAGCCGAGCCGATTGGAAACCATCAGTGACTATCGGCCTAACAACCAGCGACCGGAAGCCGCTATGGTGGACATTGTCACGGTTGCCCTGCGCCGTATGGGCAATGAGACGCCGGAAGCCGCACTGGCCCTCTGGCCACACTACCGCGACCTCGCCTTCAGTGATCAGGACCGGATTGATATAACCCGCTCGATTGGCGTGCGGCTGGCGCAGCGTTTCAACCCTGCCGCCCTGCCCTTTATGGCGGAAAACGACCCAGACATGAATGATGAGCGCATCAGTGAATGGCGCGTGCGTCTTGCTTTGCGTAGCGGCCAGTGGCAAACCGCGCATGATCTGACCCGCGCCATGCCCGATGAGCTGCGCGAACAAAGCCGCTGGCAATATTGGCAGTTGCGCAGCGCGCAGTTGGCGCAGCCAGAAGTCGGCGAGCTGCAGGATGAATACCGCGAAGTCGCACAAAATCGTGACTATTATGGCTTTCTTGCCGCCGAACGCACCCAGACGCCCTATGCGATCAATCACCGCCCGGTCGACGTGGACCGGGTTGCCTTTGATCGGGTTAGCCGCAGTGCCGGCATTCGTCGAGCCAAAGAATTCTATGCCCGTGGCCAGATCGTTGATGCGCGTCGTGAGTGGTATCACGTCGGCCGCAACTTCAGCCGCGAGGAATTGATTGCCCAGGCCAGTATGGCGCGCGAAATGGACTGGTACTTCCCGGCAATTCGCTCGATCAGTCAGGCTCAGCATTGGGATGACCTGGATATTCGCTTCCCCTTGGCTTACCAGCAGGAAATCCAGCATCACGCCCGTGAGCGCGCGCTGAATTCGACCTGGGTCTATGCGATTACCCGCCAGGAGAGTGGCTTTATGAGTGACGCCCGCTCCCCCGCCGGCGCGCTCGGGCTGATGCAATTGATGCCAGCTACCGCGCAGGAAACAGCCAGGCGCTACAATATCAGCCTGGGCAATACCAACCAGGTCCTCGACCCTGATCGCAACATCGCACTGGGTACCGCCTATATGGCCCAGTTGCAGCAGCAATTCATGGGTAATCGGGTGCTTTCGTCAGCCGCCTACAATGCAGGCCCCGGGCGCGTACGACAGTGGACCCGAGGCGTCAGCAATATGCCGTCCGATCTTTGGGTAGAAACCATCCCGTTCGATGAAACCCGCACTTATGTCCAGCGCGTGCTCAGTTACGGGGTGATCTACGGTGACAAGCTGGGCATCCAGCAGCCGGTGCTGGAACAGCATGAGCGCTACCTGCCGATCTTTGATTGAGTCTGTTTGCGGGCACAGCATGCTGTGCCCCTACAATGGGATCAGGAATGAGTCAGATTAAAGGCAACGCAAAACCTGAACCGCACGCTCGGACACGGCAAGCCGTGTCCGAGCGGACATAACGCCATCACTCAACCTGTAATAATCAATCCATCTGATCCAGGCGCTGGCGCACCACGTCGACCAGTTGATCTGGCTGAAACTTGGAAAGGAAACCATCACACCCGACCTTCTCGACCATGGCCTGATTGAAGGAACCCGAGAGCGAGGTGTGCAGCACCACGAAAAGGTCGCTCATGCGCGGGTCCTTACGTATCTCGGCAGTCAGACGGTAACCATCCATTTCCGGCATTTCAGCATCGGTAATCACCATCAACAAGCGATCGGAGAGCTTACCTTCTGCCTCATCCGCCCATGCTTGCAAGCGCTTCAAGGCACGCAAACCATCGGTTTCCACATGCATAGTCAAGTCTAGCTGGGAAAGCGTCTCTTTTAGCTGGTTGATACCGGTGGGCGAGTCGTCCACCAGCAGCACTTCACGGCCTCGCGCCTTGTCGAGCAGCTCCATATCCAGCAAGCCATCGCTGATCCGGGTATTGAAGGGCACAATCTCGGCCAGCACCTTCTCGACATCAATAATTTCGACCAGACGCATATCTTCGAGGCGAGTAATGGCTGTCAGGTAGTGAGAACGGCCAGCGCTGCGCGGTGGTGGCTGCACGGTATCCCAGTTGAGATTGAGAATCCGGTCAACACTACCGACCAGAAAGGCCTGCACGGACTGGTTGTATTCCGTCACAATAACGGTGCTATCAGCTTCCGGCTTTTGTGGGCGCAAGCCAATGGCACCCGAGAGATCGATCACGGGCAGGGTCTGGCCACGCAAATGGATCACGCCAACAACGTGTGGATGCCGCTCGGGCATCATCGTCATTCTCGGCAACTGCAAGACCTCACGGATCTTGAATACGTTGAGGGCAAAGTATTGCGGACCAGCCAGCTGGAACAGCAAAATCTCCAACCGGTTTTCACCGACCAACCGGGTCCGTTGGTTTACCGTATCAAGCACGCCCGCCATAACCACCTCGCCGCTTTCATGAACTCGCCGGGAGCCCAGTGTGAGCGGCCCCATTAGCTCAGGTTAGCACCCTTTGGGTGTCAGCGGGAGTCAACAAGAGCAGATATAAGGCCAATTGCCATCAATAATAGGCGTGCTCAGTCACAGTATGGTCGGTTACATCGCGGACTCCGGTGATCTCGGGAATGCGCGCGATCATGGTTTTCTCAATACCTTCTTTGAGGGTGACATCAACCATACCGCAGCCCTGACAACCGCCACCAAATTGCAACACAGCAATGCCACCTTCAACCACATCAATCAGTTTGACATCGCCACCATGACTGGCTAGGCCGGGGTTGATCTCGGTCTGCAGCAGGTAATTGATGCGCTCATTGAGCGGGCTGTCATCATTGACCATGGGCACCTTGGCATTTGGCGCTTTGATCGTCAGTTGGCCGCCCATACGGTCTGTGGCGTAGTCAACCACGGCATCTTCCAGGAAAGGCTCACTGACCGCATCAATCCACACATTGAAGGGTTCCAGAGCCAGCATCTGGTCTTCCGGCTTTTCTTCTCCCGGTTTGCAGTAAGCGATACAGGTTTCCGCGTAGGGCGTGCCCGGCTGGGTGATAAATACGCGGATAGCCACGCCCTCACCGTCCTGTTTGGACAAAAGGTCGGCCAGATAAGCCTGCGCGGAGTCGCTAAAGAAAATGCCTGCCATGTAATGCCTCACATCGGTAACTGTATACGCCCTAGTGTACGGCATTGCGTGCAGCGAATAAAGTCCTACCAAACTACTAGGGTATTATTCTGCAACGGTAAAAACCCTGTCGTAAGATGATAACCGCACTGAAAACAGGCGCCTGGCATCTTGTGCAATGCTTTGCTGATTCAGACTCGGCACACCTTCTGCTATCATTGCCGGCTTTTCAGCGTTCCCGACATCCGGAGTACCCATGTCTGACCTTAGCATCCGTCTTGCCGCCCTGCATGAGGCCCTGCGCCAGCGCATCCTGATCCTTGACGGTGGCATGGGGACCCTGATCCAAAGCTATAAGCTGGAAGAAGAGGACTATCGTGGCGAACGCTTTGCCGATTGGCCGAGTGACCTCAAGGGCAACAACGATCTGCTGATCCTCACCCGGGCCGATGCCATTGCCGAGATGCACATGGCTTACCTGGATGCTGGCGCGGATATCATCGAGACCAACACCTTCAATTCGACCCAGGTATCCCAAGCCGATTACGGCATGCAGGAACTGGCTTACGAGCTGAACCTGGAAGGCGCCCGCCTGGCGCGTCGGGTGTGTGACGAGAAAACCGCCCAGACCCCGAGCCGCCCGCGCTTTGTCGCGGGGGTGCTGGGGCCGACCAGCCGCACCTGTTCGATTTCCCCGGACGTCAACAATCCCGGTTACCGCAACGTGACCTTTGACCAGCTGGTTGACGACTACAAGCTGTCGACCAAAGGCCTGATCGAGGGCGGTTCCGACCTGATCCTGATCGAAACCATTTTCGATACCCTCAACGCCAAGGCCGCCATCTTTGCCGTGCAGCAAGTGTTTGAAGATACCGGCATCGAGCTGCCGATCATGATTTCCGGGACCATTACCGATGCCTCCGGTCGCACCCTGTCCGGCCAGACCACGGAAGCTTTCTGGAACTCGGTACGCCACGCCAAACCGCTATCGGTTGGCCTCAACTGTGCGCTGGGGGCCAGCGAACTGCGACCCTATCTGGAAGAACTGTCGAACAAGGCAGAAACCCATATTTCCGCCCACCCGAATGCCGGTCTGCCGAA